>DCUF01000053.1 GCA_002328485.1 Deltaproteobacteria bacterium UBA2221 | reverse complement strand
GCACCTCGGCGATGCCGCTCATCCCAACGCCACCAATACCGACAAAATGGACCTTCTTGATCTTATGAAACACGTGCCATGATCCCCTTGGCTATCGCCTCTTCGGCGTCCTTCATGTATATGGAGCCTATGTTCTGTCCCATCGATTTCAGACGCTCCCGATGGTCGTGCAGGACCCGAAGGGTCTCAAGCAAGGCTCCCCCCGCCAGTTTGTCGTTCTCGATCACAACCCCCCCACCCTTGTCCGCAACGTAGGAGGCATTTTTCAACTGGTGGCCACCGGCCGAAAAGGGATAGGGAACGAGGATTGCCGGCCGGTTGAAATAGGCCAGTTCAAATATCGTGGCTGCCCCTGCCCGAGCAATGACCACGTCGGAAAGGCCGTAGTACTTTTCCATGCGATCGGTAAAGGGGAAGACCTCGTTGGTCAATCCGCTCTTTCCGTAGGCCTTTATGGCCGATTCGTAGTCGTCCGTCCCGGTTTGATGGTAGAGCACTATGTCCTTGAGGTCGGAAAGTTGCGGAAGAAGAGCAATCATTGCCTGGTTGATGGCATGTGCACCCCTGCTGCCGCCGAAAATGAAGACCCCGAAGTCCCCGTTCTCTTTGACAGGCGGCGTGAAAACCCTCAAGGTCTTTCTCACGGGGTTGCCCGTGTGGACGAGGTTCCCCTTTAGATACGCTTTCGTCGCATCGAAGCTGGTAAAGACCGCCCGAACATACCGAGAAAACCGTCTGTTCGCCAGACCTGGGTAGACGTTTTGCTCATGAAGAAAGGCAGGCCGCTTCAAAAGAAGGGCCGCCAGCATCACGGGCACGCAGGTAAAACCGCCCATGCCGATGACGGCGTCCGGCTTTTCATTCCGAATGATAGTCATGGCCGTACCCACGCCTTTCAGAACCCGTAAGATGGTTCCGGCCTTTCTGACGACACTGGTGCCCAGAAAGGGACTCCCGGCTATCATGAGGAGTCTGAATCCCGTGGCCGGCACGATCCGCTTCTCCATACCGTATTCCGTTCCCACAAAGAGGACCTCATTGTCCTCATCCAGCCCCTGAAAGGCCTCGGCAACGGCTATGCCCGGAAAGATATGACCTCCCGTTCCTCCTGCCGCAATAAGAAGCTTCATGTCCGCTCACCTCCTCCTTTCATAGTAAGCCCCAGTAGGGGGCTGACGATAAGGAGTGCCATGGAGGGCTGATGCATGAGAATGCCCCTGAAAGAGAAGCCAACGGACATCAGCAGATCGATCGACAGGTAAAGGCTCCCAAAAAAAGCGACCACGCGGGTCGGCCCGGAATCCTTGACAAAACCCACGAAGGAGATGAAAAGAAGCAGGAAAGCGGCCCCGAGAAGAAGGTATCGCTCAACGCCGCTCACTCTTAGACTATACCCAAAACCGGTACAGTGCCGGGCGTACAGAATAACCAGGATCACAAGGGTATAGGCACCGAGGACAGGAAGGGATTTGGTCCTGTTCAGGATGAACAGAAAGAGTATACTGGTAATCGTCAACGGCAGGATGACCTCCGGCCTGGAGGTCATGATCAGGTTGTAGGAAGACGATATAAAGAGCAGAGCCAGGGCAATCATCTGTTTATAGGGCTTCTTCGCCTTCTCCTCATCCGTGGCCAGATAGAGGGCAATGCTGTAGAAGGAAAGGAAAAGGGAAGCTAATTGAGCTGCGTAACCGCGAATCGAGGGATAGAAGAAAAGACCGGCCGAAAGACCAAAACTCAGGCAAATCAAAGGGTATTTCATGCCCAGGATCGCCCTGGTGGGCACGCGGGAAACGGCGAAGGCACCAATAAGACCGGCCACCAGGAGAAGGGTTTTCGCGAGGTTCATGTCTCGAAAGAGGGCATAGAGAAAGAGACTGGAGGCGGCCAGGACAAAGGTCTTGCGAAGGCCGCCCTCACCGGACGAAGAGCTGGCCCGCCTCGGTCTTTTTGCGCCTGTCCTGATGCTCACACCCCTACTCCTTCTCATGGTCCTTCTCTTTCCCTCTTATCTCAGTTTCAGCGTGCTTATGGCAAAGAGCCCAAGCATAATGGATACGATCCAGAATCGGACCACGATCTTCTCCTCGTTCCATCCTTTCAGCTCAAAATGATGATGGATCGGAGCCATCCGAAAGACCCTCTTCCCCCTGGTCTTGAAGGAAAGCACCTGGATGATCACCGAAAGCGTCTCCATCACGAATATCCCCCCTACGATCACGAGGAGGACCTCCTGTTTTATGATCACCGCCATGGTGCCCAGGGCAGCACCCAGCGAGAGGGACCCGGTATCTCCCATGAAAAGCTCCGCCGGATAGGCATTGTACCAGAGGAACCCGAGGCCGGCTCCGAGCATGGCACCGCACAGGATCGTCAACTCGCCGGCACCCTTTACATAGACGATCTGCAGATACTGGGCGAACTTGATATTGCCCACGAGATAGGCGAAAAGGAGGAAGGTTGAGCAGACGGTTATGACCGGGCCAATGGCGAGGCCATCCAGGCCGTCGGTCAGGTTGACGCCGTTGGATGAACCGGCGATGATAAGCACGCACAGCCCAACATAGAAGAGCCCTAGATCGGGCGTAAGGTTCTTGAAAAACGGTATCGTCAGCTCTGGAAGAAAGCCGCTCTGTGAGTAGATAAGGGCACTGATGATGAGAGCGAAAAGGATCTCCAGGAGCAGTTTGGTCTTTCCTGGAACCCCCTTTCCGTTCTGCCCCTTCAATTTCCTCAAGTCATCGAAAAAGCCGATCATGCCAAAGGATACGAGGGATAGGGTGACGATCCAGATATACTGATTCTTGAGATCGGCCCAGAGTAGTGTGGGAATAATGGTAGCCACAAGGATGACAGCACCACCCATGGTGGGCGTGCCCTTCTTGCTTTCATGCCTGTCGGGCACGTCTTCCCGTTTGTCGGCCTTGATCTTCAACTGCTGGAAAAGGCGGATGGCCCGGGGAGTAAGATAGAAGCTGATCACCAGGGCCGTGAGGGTCGAGAGCACCGTCCGAAAGGTTATGTATCTGAAGACATTGAAGGCGCTTACATAGGCGTGAAGCGGGTACAGCAGATAATAGAGCATTAGAGAAGTCCCTCCACGATATCGTCCATCCTGAGTGCCCTGGACCCCTTCACCAGAATGATGTCGTCCTTCTCTGCCGCCTCTAGAGCGTGGCGTAAGAGGGCCGAGCTTTCCTGAAAAAAGAAGACGCGGCCGTTTTTCACTTCGTCCTGAACGACCCTGATCTGATCCCCCAGCAACAACGTGAGGGGGATGTCGGCCTTGGCAAGCATACGGCCCAATTCCCGATGGTAATAGGCTGTCTCCTCCCCCAATTCCTTCATATCACCCAGGATCACTATCTTTTTGCCCTTACAGGGAAGACCGACCAGGGTGGCCACGGCCTTTTCCATAGAGGCGGGATTGGCGTTGTAGGTATCGTCTATGACGGTGTAACCCCTCGTCGATTCCATACTTCTGAATCGACCCGCATAGGGCTGGAAGCCTTCTATGGCCTTACCGATGTTGTCTGCCCCTGCCCCTGACTGATGGGCAACGGCCGCAGCGGCCAGAATGTTGGCGAGGTTGTGGCGTCCAAGGAGGGGGGTGCTCGTGGTGACCGTCTCCTTCCCGAGCTTAAGACTGATGTCAAAACCCAAAAGCCCCTTATCCTCGAGAATGTCCAAGGTGGATTCGGCTTTTGTGAGCATACTGAAGCGATGGGTGTGGATTCTTGACTCCGGTTTGTAGCAGGCGAGCAATGGATCATCCTTGTTTATGAATATCGCCCCTCCCTCCTTCGTGGCTCTGAAGAGGTCCGTCTTCTCCCGATAGACGCCATCCAGGTCCCCCAAACCTTGCAGGTGTGAGGGATTGACATTCGTGATAAGGGACATATCAGGCTTGACCAGGGCGGCCAGCTCGGCGATCTCACCTTTATGGTTGGTCCCGAGCTCCATGATGAAAAAAGCCGGGTCAGACTCTATCCCCAGCAGCGTCTGGGAAACACCGATGCGGTTGTTGTAGTTCCTTTGATTATAGGCGACCGGGAAGGTGGTTTCCATCATCCGGGCAAGCAGCTCCTTGGTCGTCGTCTTGCCGTTGCTCCCCGTCAGGGCAATGAAGGTGGCACCAATCCTGGCCCGTCGGTCTCGTGCCAGGTCGAGCAGGGCCTCGTTGGCATCGGCGACCAGGATGACCGTTCCCGCGGCCCCGCGCAGCTCGCTCTCCCTCCCCTTGTCGCAGAGACTTCCCGCGGCCCCGCGCAAGAACGCCTCGCCGATAAAGGCATGGCCGTCAAAGCGCGGCCCCTTTAAAGGCACAAAGAGCTCGCCTTCCTGTATGGTTCTGGAATCGGTCGAAATCCCCGTGAACGAGCCTTGGGCGGTATGCAGCGCCGTCCCTTCCACGGCCCGGATCACCTCGTCAAGCTGCCACATCTGAGAGACACTCCTCGATCACTTCTCTATCGCTGAAATGGTATTTCGTTTGGCCGATGATCTGATAGTCTTCATGCCCTTTTCCTGCCACCACGATGATGTCTTCCGGACGGGCCATTCGGATGATCTCGTGAATGGCCTCCTTTCTGTCCTCAACAATCTTGAAATTATTCCCCTTCAGCCCCGGTACGATGTCATCGATGATTGCCCTGGGGTCCTCCGTTCTGGGGTTGTCGGAGGTAACAACCGTAAAGTCGGCCATCTCCGATGCGATGCCGCCCATGACCGGCCGCTTCGCCTTGTCCCTGTCGCCTCCACACCCGAACAGGAGGAGCAACCGGGTGGTTTTGAAGCTATTCACCGTCTTGAGCGTTTTCATGAGGGCATCGGGCGTGTGGGCGTAATCGACAAAAACGTGAAAGCCCTTGGTGTTGGCCACCCGCTCGAGCCGGCCCGGAACCCCCGAAAGATCGCAGATACCTTTGCTGATGATCTCAAAAGGCATGCCGATCGCGTATCCGTACAGTACCGCCGCCAAGATGTTGGAGACGTTGAAGGTGCCAACCATAGGCGAGGAGACCTCCAATTCCCGGCCGAGAACAGAAAGCCCCAGACTGAGCCCGGCAACCGTCTCGTCGAGCCAGGTCGGGAAGGCGTCTCCCTGGTGTTCGATACCGTATGTCAAGGTCGTGGCCTTGCCTTTGGTGGCGAACAGGCCCACCAGGGGATCATCCAGGTTGAGGATGGAATAGCGTTTCGCTTTAGAACTCCTGGCGAGATAGTGCTCAAAAAGGAGCCTTTTGGCCTCTCTGTAGCGCTCCAGTGTTCCGTGATAGTCCAGATGGTCGTGGGTCAGATTGGTGAATATCCCGATATCGAAATCGATCCCCTCCACCCGGTGCTGGTCCAGGGCATGAGAGGAGACCTCCATGATGGCATACTCGACTCCCCCCTGAATCATGTCGAAGAGGAGTTTCTGGATCTCCGTCGATTCAGGGGTCGTATTCGGTCTTCTCAGCTCGTTATCACCAAACCGGTAGGAAATCGTGCCGATAACCCCGGCCTTCTTTCCCCATGCGCGGAGCATGGACTCCACCAAATAGGTTGTGGTCGTCTTTCCATTCGTCCCCGTGACACCGGTAACATGGAGCTTTTTAGAAGGGAAGCCATAATACTTGGCCGCCATCCTTCCGAGGACCATCCTCGGATCAGATACGACTATGCAGCATGGGGCGTCAGGGCTCGCTGCATCAGAAACAACAGCGGACGCGCCTCTCTGCACGGCCTCATGAATGAAGGCCTTGCTGGATCCTGTGGCAAAAAACAGACTATCTTTCTCCACATCACGTGAGTCCTTGGTGATGCCCGAAACTTCGTCAGGGAGAGGCCCTCTTACCTCCAGGATCGGCATGTCGGCGAGCAGATCGGAGAGCCTCATTGACTATACAACCTCCCCTGCAAGGAGACCTCCGATTCCCCTCGCAGCCTCTCGAAGGGGCGTGGGGACTGTTCGACGACAACCCCGGAGCCATACACCTTTATGTGCGAGGTGTGGACTGCAAGCCTCTCAATCGCCAGGCGCAGGGGAAGATTCGCGAGATTGGGCATAAGCCATTCCTCTTCTGCTTTTCTTGCGGGTTTAAGGGAACGAGCCGACTCGACAAGCTCAAAGCCCGCTTTCGTCTTGATTACACCAATGGTCGGTAGCATGAAGGGGAAAAGCTCGTTGTAGCCGTCGGCTACATGGCGGTGGTACAGGGAGAGGAGCTTCTTCTTTTCAACGGTGTAACCCTTGCCGGTCATGAGTTCTTCAGGACTCAGGTCCGGCCTTGTCTGTATGCCTTCCTTCCTCAGGATTTCAAGGAAAAAGTCTTTTCCAACGCTTCGAAGAAGGACCTTTATGCCCTCTTCGTCATGGTCCTTAAGGATGTCGGCAGGTTTTTTCCAGCTGCCACTATTGTAGCCATCCTTTTTCCAGAAAATCAAACCTTCCTTGTCGATACGTCCTTCCTTCAGTGCTTGGCAGACGACAGGCAGGGCAATAAGAACTGATGGCTCTATCGAAAGCCGATCTTTCACGGCATGGGGCGTGGTCACCCCGTGACGGCTCTTATCGTCTGCCGACTTCGGAGCCTCCTTTGCCAATGCCCCGGTGGGCTGATCGGACAGTACGGGCGTGTAGGTCGGCGGGGTCTCCTCGGTCTTGACGGAGGAGGATACAGTTTCAGGGGTCCGGTCCACTTCTTCAGCCGTCTTTTGGGCTTCATTTCCACGCGTTTCGGCTCTCTGAAGGTTACCGGCGTATATATTCATCGGACTTGTCTGGCTAACATGGTCCGGCAAGGCACGCTTCATGCTGAAAAGATCGGTTGCCTGAAATGCCACGGAGATGTAGGCCAGGCATATGGCGAGGACAACGAAGAAGGCCCTTTTCTTGGACGTCTTATTCATTTCAGTATGACAACCTCTTCTTCGGTCGGCTTCTTCAGCCCCAGTCTCTCTTCGGCCGCAAACGCAACGTAGTTCTTCTGGGTTATGGCTAGAAGCTCCACTTTGAGCGCCTTGTTTGTCTCTGTAATCTTCTTGTTGTTTTCCAGTTTTTCAATGAAGTCATCCCTCGTCAGCTCACAGGCATTTCTGAAGGACGAGCAAATGAGAAAAAGGATGATCACGCCAAGGCAGACAAACAGAGCCCCCTTTCCCGGCAGTGGGAGCCTCTCGGTTTTCGTCCTTTTGACCGTGATATAGGCCGTCTTGCCGGTCATATCATGCCTCTGCCACCAAGCTTTTCAGCTATTCTGAGCTTTGCACTCCTTGCCCTGGGGTTCTGTCGCGTCTCGGCCCGGTCGGGCTTCAAGGCTTTCTTGGTCAAAACCCGTAGCTCGGACGACGTCCTTAACACGTTTTTGACCACACGGTCCTCTATAGAATGAAAGGTAATCACCCCTACCCTGCCGCCAGGGGACAGGACGTCCGTCGCCTCTGAGAGTCCCATCTTCAGGTTCTCCAGCTCTTGATTGACTTCTATGCGCAGCGCCTGGAATGTCTGTGTGGCAGGGTGGATCTTTCCCCTCCTCCTCTTGACCTTCTCTATGACCGCTGCGACCTCTTTTGCGCTCTCCAAAGGGCGCTTCTTTCTTGCCTCAATGAGCGCCCGGGCAATGCGGGGCGCTTCCCATTCCTCCCCATATTCCTCGATAATGCGTTTTAGGTTTACATAGCTGTAGTGATTCACCACGTCGAAGGCCGTGATTGGCGTATCAGGGTCGATCCTCATATCCAGCGAGTCTTCATCGTTAAAGCTGAATCCGCGCCCACCCATCATCTGAAACATAGAGATCCCAAGATCAAAAAGAATGCCGTCAACCGCGCCAATGCCTTCTGCGGTCAAGATCTTTTTCAAGTCACGAAAATTGCCCTTTCGGAGCCGAATCCGTTCCCTGAAAGGTGATAGACGCTGCTCCGCTCGCTGGAGTGCATCCTCGTCCGCGTCGATCCCGATCAACACCAACTCCCGGCACTGATCAAGGATGCCGTATGCGTGCCCTCCACCCCCCAGGGTGGCGTCCACAAATACTCGATCTTCAATACGAATCAGATTGTTCAGTACTGCTTCGAGAAGTACAGAGGTATGGGTGAGCTGCATCAAAGGTCGAGGTCGGCCACTATCTGTTCCATCTTCTTCTTCTCGCCCCTGACCCGTTGGATAACCTCCGCCCAGGCCTCCTCAGCCCATATCTCCAGCTTCTTATCCATACCGACAATGACCACATTCTTCTTGATACCGGCGTCATTCCTGAGTGATTGCGGTATCAGTATCCTTCCGAGCCTGTCAAAGGTGCATTCGCAAACACTCGAAAAAAAGAGGCGTTGGAAATCGCGAACCTCCTTGCCGGGGTGGGAGGCGAGTTTCTCCTGCACGCGACCCCATTCTTTTTCAGGATAGACAGCCAAAAAACCGTCGAGGAGGTTCGTGACAAAGAGCCTCGACTCATGGTTGGCAAACAGGATCTCCCTGTACCGTGAGGGGATGCTTAATCTACCTTTATCATCTATTGTGTACTCGTATTTGCCCGAAAACACGTGATCCTATCCCACAATTTTACACTTCTTCCCACTTATCGCCAACTATATCGGGTAACGTCAGCCTTGTCAAGGCTTTTTTGGGCTTTCTCGTTGAAAGGGAGGGGCGCCTGTGCTATAGAGTGAGGATGTTGAAAAAGCTCCTTGTGCTGCTCAGTCTCATCGGCCCGGCCATCATCACATCCAACCTGGATAACGATGCCGGGGGTATCGCAATCTACTCCATAGCGGGCGCCCGCTACGGCTACAACCTGCTCTGGACGCTGATCCCGATTATCTTTCTTCTTATCATTGCGCAAGAGATGTCAGGAAGGCTGGGGATCGTTACGGGCAAGGGCCTTGCCGACCTTATCAGGGAGAATTACGGAATAAGAATCACCTTCTGGGTCATGCTCTCTTTCTTCTTCACCAATCTCGGCAATACCATGGCGGAGTTCTCCGGCTGGGCGGCAAGTATGGAGCTTTTCCAGGTGAGCAAGTACATCTCCGTGCCTATCGGGGCGGTGTTTGTCTGGTTCCTTGTCCTGAAATGGCAGTACAGCATATTCGAGAAGATATTCCTCAGTATCTGCGTGGTCTATCTGACATACGTCGTATCAGCCCTCCTCGCGAAACCGGACTGGGCAGAGGTGGCCAGAAAAACGGTAACACCGAGCGTTGAGTTCTCGGCTCCCTATCTTATTATGATCGTCAGCCTCATCGGAACGTCCATCACGCCGTGGCAGCAGTTCTATCTGCAATCAGGCGTGGTGGAGAAGGGGCTCACAAAGCGGGACTGGTGGGCGGTCAAGTTCGATGTCATTGTGGGTTCCATCATGATGGGGCTTGTTGCCTACTTCATTATCGTGGCGTGCGGGGCGACCCTCCATCCTGCGGGGATTCAGGTTGAGAGCGCCGAAGATGCGGCCCTTTCGCTGAAACCCCTCGCGGGAAAGTATGCTTCCACCTTGTTCGCCCTCGGACTGGCCAACGCCTCCCTTTTTTCCGGCTGCATCCTGCCGCTGGTCACTACCTATTATATATGTGAGGCCATGGGATGGGAGTCAGGAACCGGCAAGAGCTTCCGAGAGGCCCCTGAGTTTGTCGTCCTTTACACGATCATGATCATCCTGGGGGCTTCCATCGTGCTGATTCCGGACCTTCCTCTCATAAAGGTGATGTGGTTTTCTCAGATCATCAACAGCCTCTTGCTGCCCGTCGTGCTCATCTTTATGCTCCAGCTTATCAACAGGGCAGATCTTATGGGCAAATACAAAAACAACAGATTTACTAACATAGCGGCCTATCTGGGAACCTTCGTCCTGATCGCTCTCAACCTCATCCTGATCGTCCAAACAATTCACGAAATGCTCGTCAACCCATAGCCCCCATCAGAAGCAGAGACGTACAAGATTATTGAAAATGTCTGGTTGACCGGGGGATGACTATTCATTTAGAATATCAGGTTCAGAGTCTCGGCCAAGAGTGAAGGAGGAATCATGGTTAAAAGATATCTGCTCGCACCCGGCCCCACGGCTATTCCGCCGGAAGTGCTCCTCAAGATGGCTGAGCCCATCATCCATCACAGGAACCCCATTTTTGAGACAGTGGTGGCTGAGGTACGAGATGGCCTCAAGTGGTTGTTCGGCACCAAGAATGAGGTCCTTCTCTTTGCCTCATCGGGGACCGGGGCAATGGAGGGGGCGGTGACGAATATGCTTTCGCCCGGCGACAAGGCCATCTGCGTGAGAAGCGGGAAATTCGGCGAACGATGGGCCGAGATCTGCCAGGCCTATGGCATAGAGGCCATCAATATCGATGTCGAATGGGGCGAAGAGCTGGATCCCGCCGACGTTGAAAGGGCACTCAAGGCCAACCCGGATGTAAAAGCGGTCTACACCCAGGCAACGGAGACCTCGACGGGCATGAGATTCCCCACCAGGGAGATCGCGGCGATCGTCAGGGATTATCCGGCCATTATGGTCGTTGACGGCATCACCGGCGTCGGCGTCTTCGATCTCCCCATGGATGCGTGGGGCATAGACATTCTCATCAGTGGTTCTCAGAAGGCCTTGATGCTGCCACCGGGACTCGCTTTTGCCGGTGTGAGTGACAAGGCCTGGGAGCTGAATAAGACGTCCAAATGCCCAAAATTCTATTTCAGCTGGGCAAAGGAGCTGAAAAATCTTCAGAAGAACCAGACCAACTTTACCCCTGCCATCTCCCTGATCATCGGGCTCAATGCATCCCTCAAGATACTCAGGGAGGAAGGCCTCGAAAATGTGTATAGACGGAACGAACTCCTGGCGAAGGCCACGCGGGAGGGAGCCAAGGCCCTTGGGCTTAAGGTGTTCGGAAAAAACCCGAGCCCAGCGGTGACCGCCATCTGCGCCCCCGAGGGCATCGATGGTCAGGATATATACAAGACCCTGTGGAAGAAATATAACGTCACCGGCGCAGGGGGCCAGGGCCAACTGAAGGGAAAAGCCTTTCGGATCGCGACATTGGGGTATGCGGAAAAATACGATGTTCTCACCGCCATCGCGGCCCTCGAATTTGCGCTGAGGGATTTAGGCTATCAGTTTGTGGTGGGCAAAGGTGTGGCGGCTGCCATGGAAGTGCTGAAGGATATGTAGAACATTACAGCAAGAAAGGCAGTTTTTTATCTACCCGGACATCGCCGATATTCTGCTCAAAAATGGAACGATAGTCGACCCCTTTGGAGAGACCATCGGGAAAAAAGATCTTGCCGTCAAGGACGGCAAGATCTTTTCCTTTCGCTCCATGCCTGCAGCTCAGGTAATAGATCTCTCCGGATTATACGTAGCACCGGGCTTCATCGACAGCCATCTGCATCTCGAAGGGCTCCACCTTCTTCCCCAGGCATATGCAGGCGCCTTCCTGACCCACGGAACCACCACGATCGTTACCGATCTCCATGAAATAGCAAATGCCGGGGGACTCGAAGGCATGATCTGGTATATGGATCTCCTCGAGCAACTCCCCGTGGACGTCTTCATCATGGCTCCTTCATGTGTGCCTTCCTGCCCTTTTGAACGGGGTGGTGGGGTACTCGGGCTCAGGGAACTGAGACGCCTGCGGGACATGCCCCGCGTGATAGGCCTTGGGGAGGTTATGGACGTTTCCGGCGTTCAGAAACGAGATAGGTCCTTAATGAGAAAGATCGGGCTTTTCTCGGGGAAACCCATCGACGGCCACGCCCCACAGTTGCGCGGGCCCCATCTTCATCAATACATGTCGGCAGGCATCTGCTCCGACCACGAGACCACTGATCTCGAAGAGGCCGAAGAAAAGCTGACGGCAGGCATGCACCTCTTTTTGAGGATGGGCTCGGCCTCAAAGGATCTGAAGCGGCTCACACCGCTGATCGGACCCCACGTCTTGCCATTGCTGTCCCTTTGTACTGATGACCTTTCCACAGCCGACCTGGCCAACCACGGCCATATGGACTCGGTTATACGGTATCTCGTGGATCGGGGCGTATCGATCCTGGACGCTATGAAGATGGCGACCGTAAACGCGTCCTCCTATTTCTGTTTGGTTGACAGAGCCCATTTGGGGTTGGGAAAGAAGGCGGACCTTACCATCTTCGACGGACCGAAGAAGATGCAGATCAAGATGGTGATCAAGAACGGTCGGATCGCCTATCGTGAGGGGGATAGCCTTTGGCCTGCTGAGCCGACCGCCTGCGCAAAGGCGCCCTCCACGGAAAGCCGCATAGCCGATTTTGCATTATCCGATCTGGCCCAACCTGCCAAAGGGGACAAAATACATGTCATCGCTTCAGAGGAAGGGACGCTCGCAACGGGTCACCTTGTCGAGAGTGCCCGGGTCAAGGACGGCATCCTTGCCTGCGACCCTGATGATGGTCTCTGTTTCGCCTATGCCTTCGATCGATACGGGGCGGACCGCCGTTTTGGCTTTGGCTTTGTGCGGGGCTTCTCGATCCACAGCGGCGCCATAGGGACCACCTACACCCACGATAGTCACAACATGCTGATTGTGGGTGACAATGCGGTCGATGTTTTTGAGGTCCTGCAGTGCTTGAAACGAGAAGGGGGTGGCATGGCAGCGTCCCGCGAAGGCCGGATAGAAGCCTTCATACCGATGCCATATTACGGTATTATCAGCGATCTGTCGGGCCCTGAGTTCCTGCGGCGCGAGACGAGCCTTCGCGAATCCATAAACAAGATGGGCACGTATCAGGACAACCCTATGTTTCGATTGTCATTCCTGTCACTACCCGTTATCCCGGACCTTCGCCTCACTGTGAACGGCCTTTTTGACGTTGCAGAAGAACGGCATATCGAGGCAAGTGAATGATAGAGGGGGTCGTATTTGATTTCGACGGGACCCTCACAGAGCTGAGGCTCGACTTCGAGCGTGTGCGCGACGAGATCTTGAAGACCTTGAGCCGGCACCTACCGGATGACAGGCTGAATGGCAAAAAGTCCCTCTATATCATAGAGATGATCCACGCCCTGGCCGAAGGCTGCGACCCTGAGACCACAAGGGCTATCGTGCACGATGGTTTTCACCGCCTGGTCGAGTTGGAGTGTGAAGCAGCTCAGGGCAGAGATGTTTTTCCCTTCACCAGGGATATCCTCGGGTGGCTCAAGGAAAGGGGTATTAGGGTCGCCATTACCACACGAAATTGTATGGAGGCATTGGAGCTGACCTTCAAAGATCTGTCCGACTATGTGGAGGTGGTAGTAACCCGAGACCATTCCACACTGCTCAAACCGCATCCCGGGCAGATTGAAAAGGCCCTGGAACGACTTCAGGTGGAGCCCCACAAGGCGTTGATGGTGGGCGACCACCCCACCGACATAATGGCAGGGAAGGCTTTTTCCGTCAGGACGGTCGGGGTATTGACCGGTACCACAAAAAGAGAGGATCTCGAACGGGCAGGTGCAGACTATATTTCCGCTGATATCCGCTCCCTGCCGGAAATCATCGGCGCTTTAAGCGAAACGCCGATCACGGCTGACAGGGTTTGCCGGAACGATTAGCATAGCCATGACGGGCCGCGCCCTGTGAGCAATTTCAACAATCAATAACCCCAATACTCAGAGAAGGGGCATAACAATCGTTTAGACCATTGACAGGACGCGATAATCGTTGTATAAAAATGACTTCCGTGGGGCTGTAGCTCAGCTGGGAGAGCGCTTGAATGGCATTCAAGAGGTCGCCGGTTCGATCCCGACCAGCTCCACCATTTTTTCAAGCACTTACACTCCGTTTTCGAAAGCCTTTCTTTTCTTGGTGTCCGTATAGGTGTCCATTATCCAACCTAACCGCTTTATTCCTTCCTGCTCTCTTTCGCTCGATGCGCCTATGTAATGCATGGACATCACGGGCGACTGTTACGATGTCCGCTGGACGCCCTGCTTGGGCCTCTCTCCGAGCATATGACTTACAAATCCAATGGCCGCTTTGCAACCAAGGTTGTATCTATATACGTTAACAATGACTGACCTTGTTGATTCCTAAGTGTAATACGACTCTTCACGACTCCACGATCGGGCTTGGATGTTGAAGGGCGAATTTCAAGACACTCACGGAAAAGAGTCAACAGATCTCCAGGACGTGCCGGACCAAGAAAACGTACTTCATCCCAACCCAATGTAGCAAGAACAGAAACACTAGGCTGGTGCGTGACAAGATAAAGAACGGTAATTGCCATAAGATGAGTTGTAGCTGCAGTGAGACCTGCAAAAACGGATTTATCAGCAGCCTCTGGGTCTGTGTGAAAGAAATGTGGAACCCATTTCTTAGCATATTCAATGATATCTTCTTGAGTGAGCAGATGCTCTCCAATCTTCTCAACTTCACCCAACGCAAAGTCTTCAAGATATTTCAACTCAACCTCCATCCTCCTTCGAGAACATCATAACCAGGGTTATGCCTAGATGGAAATGCCGATAAAGAGAATACCATGGGTGCCTGACGTTCTCAGATGTCTCAGGCAGGTACCGAAGAAGTAATTCAAGGAAGCGTCAAGCGGCTATGCTACATACGGAATGGTCATGCTGCCGTCCATCAGCACAAGCACCTTCGCGTCTTTGCCTTTTTCTTTTCGAGCCGTATCCAACGCTGCCTGCAGAGAGGAAAAGGGGCGGATAAATATCTTTTCGAGCAGTTCGGGTTCGAGATCCGTTACAGCGCAGGTTTGAGCCCACATGCACACTTCCGCCATTTTTGCCGCCTTGTGATAGCCAAGGACATATTTCTGTTCGATACGATCCAACGCGTCTTTTGGCGAGCGGGCCGAACTCAACAGATTAACGAATGACTCTTCACCTATGCCCATGCGGCATTTGGCAATCAGTATCAGTATGCCGCCTTCCTTGAGGGCAAGCTTGGCGTTGTCGATCCCCTTCTGGGCCTGGTAAAGGTCGATGTCAGCGGGGAATTTTACTACTGAAACGACGATATCCGCTTTCTCAGGAATCCTGGCCACGAAGACCTCCTGGGCCCTGTCGACCGCCTGCTCCATTGACTGATAGATGTCGCCAGCCACAGCCGCATAGATGCGGTGATTTTTGTCAAGAACGGTATTGATACAAAAGATCTCCTTTTTTACCGTCTTAAGCGCGTCGATCATGTCCTCGTGCACAGGGTTGCCGTCCAGCTTCAGGGCGCAGGCCTCTGGTTTTAAAGCCAGCTTGTGGTTCTGTTCTATAGTTTCAAACGCCGCAATGCCCGGCAGGAACGACTTTCGCCCACCCGTGTAACCGGCAAAATAGTGCGGTTCAACCGAACTGATAATCACTATTTTATGGGCCTCTACACCCCTGCGGTTGATACGCATTTCCGTGCCGTTTTTTGACTTGCCCAACAAAACCATGTCCTCGCTCTTTCGGGCATTGTGGGCAAAGATGCAATCTTTATATCTGGAGTAGTGTTTTTCAGAAAATATTTGCAGGTATTCCTCTTCGGTGGGGGCACGGTGCATGCCTGTAGCAATCAGAAAACTTACCTGATGTCCTTCGGTATCTTTTTCAATGATATCCAACACGCGGGCTGTTGGAGTGGGACGTGTAGCGTCGTTGACGAGGAACAAGACATCCCTGGCATCCTTTAAGAAACCCTTGAGGCTCTTGGAACCGACCGGATTCCCCAGTGCCTGTCGGATCACTTCGGTTTCGTCGCCGATTTCAACCTCGTTAGGAGAGATGATGCCGGCCACGCATTGTTCATCAATGTCCGCCTCAAGCTGTTTGTCTTTGCCGTAAGGAACGCTCAGAATCACCTTTTACTCCTTTGCAAGCAAAGGCCCCAGGAGTCTAATGTCTTCCATAAAGCCTTTTGCAATATCCGTAAATATCTTCGGATTCCCCCGGGGCACTTCGGCCACCCGAATGCGCTTGGAACCTGTTTCTATCTTTTCGCGAGAACTTTTCAGAGATTGCATGCGCGCTTTGACCGCCCCGCTTCCACCGTGTTCACGGTCATCCTCCGGGCAGGAAGCTGTCGCCGGCTCCGGACGTGCTTCAGAGTACATCAGGTTATTGTGACTCGACCTCAGCAGACGATGTTCCCTCAAATCTCAACATCTTAAGAGTTTCCCCGGAGGGGACCAAAGGAATTCCCGGAGTCCCCTCTGCGGATGCAGAATCTAAAGATCGAGGATCTTCATCTCGCGGATATCGTCCATCTGCAGGCAGCGATCGATGGCCTCCTGCGGAACGTCGTTGTCCACCCCCAGGATCATGATCGAGTCGCTGGAGACGTTCTCCTGGCCGCTGGACGTGACCATGCGCGATATGTTCACGTTGTAGTCACCCATGATGGTGCCCACTCTGCCGATAACGCCGGGCACGTTCTTGTGCGGCACGTAGGCCAGCTTGCCCGCCGGTTCGAAGGTGATGAGGAATCCCCCTATCTGGACTATGCGGGGGTGCTTACGCTCGAGCACCGTACCGGCGATGGAGAACTCGGTGCCGTCGCCTTCGGTGACGATCATGCGGATAAGATTGCGGTAGTCTCCACTTTCCAGAGAGATCGTCTCCTTGACCTCCACGCCGATCTGCTCGGCCAGCAATCCGGCGTTGACGAAGTTGACGTTGCCGAAAGCCATGCTTCCCTCGAGGACCCCCTTGAGGGCAGCCAGCGACAGGATCTTGGCGTCGGCAGGCTCATTGATCTCCCTGCCGGCGAAGACGATCTCTATCTGTTTCACGCTTTCCCGGCGTATCTGCCGGTACAGGATACCCATCTGTTCTGCGAGGCGGATGAAGGTCTGCAGCTTGGTGTAGGTCTCGTCCGACAGGGCGGGAATGTTGACGGCGTTCTTGACGATCCGCCCCTGCAGGCCGGCGATCACTTCGGCCGCGACTTCTTCGCCCACCCGCTTCGACGCCTCGAACGTGGAGGCGCCCAGGTGCGGGGTGCCCACCACGGTGTCGAACTCGTAGAGGGGATGGGAGTCCTGAGGCTCATGCATCCAGGTGTCGATGCCCACGGAGGCTATGTGGCCGGATTTCAGCCCACGGTACAGCGCATCCTCGTTGTAGAGGCCCCCGCGGGCACAGTTGACCAGACGCACGCCCGGCTTCATGAGCGCTATCTGTTCGTCGCTGATCATGTTCATGGTCTCTTTGGTGCGGGGCGTATGGATGGTGATGAAATCGGCCTCACGCAGCAATTCTTCGAGCGTGTTCTTCTTCTCCACGTTCAGATTCGAGAAGCGGGAATCGGGGATGTAGGGGTCGTAGGCGATGACGTGCATGGCGAATCCCCGCGCCCGCTGCGACACCAGCCCGCCGATCCTTCCCAGACCGATGATGCCCAGGGTCTTGCCGTACAGCTCACTGCCCTCGAACTGCTTGCGCCCCCACTTGCCGCTCTTGATAAAACGGTCGGCCCACACGATGTTGCGGCTGCTCGAAAGGAGCAGACCCATGGTGTGCTCGGCCGCCGAGACGATGTTGCTCTCCGGCGTGTTGCAGACGATGACGCCCTTCTGGGTGGCGTAAGCGCTGTCGATGTTGTCGAGGCCGGAGCCCGCCCGCCCGACGACACGGAGGTTGACCGCGGCGTCGAGCAGTTCCTTGTCGACGATCGTCTCGCTGCGCACGATCAGGCCATTGTACTGGGGGATGATGGCGAGGATCTCCTCGCGGCTCATCCCGTATTTCACGTCAACGTCACAGGCCGCCGCCAACAGCTCGATGACTTCCTCGAGCATCAGCTCGGCCACAAGTACCTTAACACCCTCAAGACGTTCCAAGAGTCCTCCATGATCTCGTGCGCAGCGCACCCTGTCGCGTCGTCAGACGACGATAGATGTATAGGCTGGCACACGGTCGGTTCTGATAAGAATCTGCTAAGAACTCGCTTTTTAGCAAGGAATGATTTTATCATCGTATTCTGTAATTGTCTATCGGAGAAGCAGCTCGATCAACTCGACATGGAGCCCTCGATGAGCAGGAAGGGCAACTGTTATGATAATGCCCCCATGGAGAGCTTCTAAGAATAAGCTTTTGTTCATCATCAGCGCCATATGCAACCAGAGCGGAAGCGATCAGGGTGATCACCGAGTACAGGGAGGTCTTTCACAACCGTAAGCGAAGGCAAAAACGGCTCTCGGGTATCTATCACCCGCCGTATACGGGAAAAACCAACCCCTATTGCATCCACAGCCACCTCTGTTTGATCGCGACAACAAATCCTGTCGAGGCGTCTTTGGATGATCATCTGAATCCCAATTGTCATTCATAGCTGACAAGGTTTTTCGTAATCTTGGAATGCGACTTTCAGGAAGCCGTTTGGGAGGTTGATCAAGATACGTACGTGGCGAGCGGCATTTGAAGTGGCCATTGCCATCGAAAGGGAAAAAGACCTCGTCAAGTGTACAGGACAGCCTTTGCTGAAGCGAGGACGCGGGTAGCGGAACGCATCAGAAGCAGGACGAGACAAGACGCAACAGCGATATCAGGCCAGCCCGAACCCGTAACCCATACCCCTCCTGCAGCGGCGAAAACAGACAGATTTGTAGCAATATCGTTTCGTGAGCATTCCCATACTGAACTCATGTTTACGTCCTCTTCCCGGTGACGCCATAGAAGAAAAAGACAAAAGGAGTTGGCACCGAGGCTGATAAGGCTGAAAGCCCCCATGACTTCGAAGATCGGGACGGTTGGATGAACCAGTTTGGAGATAATTTGAGCGGCGACGCCACATGCTGCAAGGAAAATGAGTATCCCTTTGAACAAAGCCACCTTGGCCTTTGTAGTATCAGACCTCGAAACCGCATAAAGGCTCAGTCCATATGTCATTGCATCGCCTAAATTGTCAAGACTGTCGGAGAGTAACGCAGAAGATCGGCCGTAGAATGCGGCCGCTACGATTACGATGAACATTACCGCGTTCACCCCGAGCACAACCCTTAATGTTCCCCTTTGACGGTTGCGCAGTTGATCTAAAGCACAGGTCTCATCATCACAACAACAGCCAGCCATGAGAATTACTATAAAGTAGCGGGTTTCCGAAGTCCATACCCTATGTCGAGCACACTTGCCGTTCGTAATGTTCGCCCCCTTATTAATGTCGGGCGTTGTCGATTTCGGGAAGGTTTACACAGGCTGGTTGACTAACGAAGACACCAAGTCAATGGCGTGCCATGGCTTCTAAGACGCCCGATTACCAGTTGAAATAATCAGAGGAAAAAGGCAGAGTGTATGAACTCTGCCTTTTGACATTGACGTAAATCGTGTCTACTTCTTGTCGGGAGGTGTCGCAGGAGTTGCCGGTGTAGCGCCCGGAGTGCCGGGAGTAGGAGTGGCTGGTGTGGCAGGAGTTGCGCCTTCCTTCCCTGTCTTTTTCTTCCCTTTTTCCTTGGTTTCTAAAGCCTTCGCTTTTTCCTTCGCTCCCTTTACCTTGTCATCCCCTTTGGCCTCCGCGGTTTTCTCCGAAGCTTGTTCTTTAGCCACCTCACTGGCCTGATCCGCCGGCTGCCCCTTTTTCTTGGCATACAAGACACAAGGCATAGAAAGCGACGCGACAAAAGCACAAGCCAAGACAAAAACAAAGACTTTCTTCATAACTCCTCCTTGGACGAGATGATTGATACCTAGTTTGATTGCATATTCGCTACCTTTCATCAAGTTTTTTATTTCTCAAGGAAAGGATACCATCTCCCGTCAGGCTTCGGGCGTCGAGATCAGGAAAACTACGGTCCTGCTTGGTCGCGAGACACCGGCAATACCGAGATTGCCATGCGATCTCGTGTATGAGAAAAGGGAGATAGAATATGAATCGGCCAGGAACAAGGAGTAATCTACCTTCCCAAGCTGTGTCTACTGCCGATCGGGGCAGCCTGACAATAGCGGCTCAACTGCCATAGAGCGCCTTCCTGGCTTCTTCTCTGCTTTCATAAATGTGGGGTGAGACACCCCGTTTCTGGAGCTCATCGCCCAGCTTCATCCTCAAGAACGTACTTGTTGTGTATCGTGTTACACTTTGGTAGAAGTCAGCAGCATACTTCACCATTTCCACGTATTCATCAATCAGGTACGGAGCCACATTGAAATTGTCGTAGTTCGCAATGGTATGGACCTTTCTGCCGAGAGGACCCAGCATTCTCCCTACTATTTCCTTCATTTTCTGGATGTCTTCACTGCTTTTCACGTAGTAGTTTTCAAGATTAATGAAGAAAACGTTGTCTGCAGCATGGTAAGTGAAACGCTCATCGAGAGGAATCGTCAAAAGATCGTCTTTGATGCCCATGGGGGGAAGGCCGAATATTCTCGGGTCCATGAGTTTGGGTGTGTTCCGTATGATGGGTTGGAAATCCATGGCAGCCAGGACCTGGGTTTCGAGGTCTATGCCGGGGGCAATTTCAATCAGCTCAAGGCCCTCCTCGCACAGCGAGAAGACGCATCGCGATGTGATGTACAGCACGGACTGCCCCTTGCTTGCAGCGTGTCTACCACTGAAGGTCTTGTGTTCAACCTGTCTGACGAACTTCCTGTCCCGGCCTTCCTGGTTGATCCTCAACATGCCTTCTTCCAAAGACATCCTTGCTCCAGCCGTAAACATGCCGAGAAAACAGACCTTCTTGGCGTTTTGACTTATATCAATGAAGCCTCCGGGGCCGGTAAAGCGGGGGCCGAACTTGCTGACGTTCACATTCCCTTCCCCGTCCGTCTCCGCCATGCCTAGGAAGGCGATGTCGAGCCCGCCTCCATCGTAGAAGTCAAACTGGTTGTTCTCATCGATGAGGGCATCGCAGTTGACACCGGCGCCGAAGTTCAGGCCGCCCATCGGAAGCCCTCCGATCAGTCCTGATTCAGCGGTCAGGGTACAGTATTCGAGTATCCTCTCTTCGTGGGCTACCTGAGAAACCCCTTCTGGCATTCCAATACCAAGGTTTACGATACTGTTCGGCTTCAATTCAAAGGCTGCGCGTCTGCAGATGATTTTGCGCGGACTCATTTCCATGGGCGCGATCATCTGCATGGGCACCTTGATCTCACAACTGTAGGCCGGGCTGTAAGGTTCACCGAATGTCTGCCAGTGATTTTCAGGGCTGGCTACAACGACGCAGTCGACCATGATTCCAGGGATTTTTACATATCGGGGGTTGAGCGTTCCCCGTTCAGCCACCCTTTCAACCTGCGCAATCACGATGCCGCCGCAATTTCTGGCCGCCATAGCCATGACAAGTGCATCAAGGGTGAGGGCCTCTTTTTCCATGGTGACGTTGCCATCCGGATCAGCGGTCGTCCCCCTGAGAAGGGCAACATTGATAGGAAATGTCTTGTAGAAGAGATACTCCTTCCCATCGATATGCATCAACGTCACGATATCTTCTCCCTGCGATTTGGTCAGCTCGTTGAGTTTACCGCCATCCACTCTCGGGTCCACAAAAGTACCGAGACCGACGTGTGTGAGGTTGCCCGGCTTACCGGCGGCGATATCCCTGTAGAGTTGAACCAAAGCCCCCATGGGTACATTGTAACCAAAGATCTTGTTTCGATTGACCAGATCTCCGAGACCCGGTGTAAGTCCGGTATGCCCGCAGATGATCTTCCCCACAAGCCCTTCAATGGCAAGGTGGTTTAGCCCCTTTGTTTTGCCGTCTCCCTGGCCGGCCGGATAAGTGAACGTG
The DNA here is from genome assembly GCA_002328485.1 of Deltaproteobacteria bacterium UBA2221. Lineage (GTDB taxonomy): Bacteria > Desulfobacterota > Syntrophorhabdia > Syntrophorhabdales > WCHB1-27 > WCHB1-27. Next base: position 9,322 of record DCUF01000053.1, on the reverse strand, counting down.
AGGTTTCTTGGCCTGCCGGTATTTAAGAACCGTTCCTTGAGATGAATCGCCAGGTCCTCCGCGAAGCCTGCCCCTACAAACCCTGCGGTCACAATGGTATCATTGTCCCGGATGAGCTCGACAGCCTCCTGGGCTGTAACGATCTTGCCCTTTTTCAAATGGATAGCCCGTATGGGGTCAAGCATAGGATGTTTTACCCTTGTTGTTGGGCTTGTCTCTTCCATGGCTTAATTCCTCCCTTGTGATTGGGTCATATCTCTGGGCGGTGGATCGCCCGGGTACTGTGTACGGCCTAAGATAACGATAGCACACAAAGGCGTTGGCGCAGCTCCACCATTTCTGTGAACCCTCTGCCCGTCAGCCCTACTTCCGATTCTGCCTGGATTGTATGGTTTTTGTCTAGTCCATGTCGCGCCACAACCTCATATGTCATTGGCCTAAGTGATGAGAATCGCATTGCGTCGGATTACCTCCTGGTAGCCATCGAACTAGCAGCCATACCGTTTTCTGCCTGCCCTGTTGAGCCTAATCTGCTGTTTTCGAAAAATGCCGGACCGTATCTCACGCTCGTGGCAGGGTAGACATGGAGATCATCGCTTTTCGATGACTGTTATCGGACTACCACTGATCCCTGCATAAAAAACGATGATCTCCGCAGGAACGCTTCCGTGATTAATGCCATAGTGTCCCGTGTTCACGACTTCAACGATCGGATCCCCCGCCTTGAGGTAAAGCGTTTTTCCTTCCGTCGTGACAACCGTAAGTTGCCCCCGCGTCAGCACCCCGGCATTGATCACCGGATGGTGGTGGGCTTCGAGGCGGGCTCCGGCCGGAATGGTAATCCGCAGAACCGTGACCTCAGGCTGACCTTGCCTGTAGGCAGGCAAAGCCTTCCCATCCCAGCTTTGGGTTGTCTTAACGAGTTCTTCCTTGACGACCGGGGTCGCTTGCCCCCTCTCCGGACCAGTCCAAAGGGTGGTACAGCCGGACTGGAGGAAAAGAATAACCGACAGAGTTGTCATGATTCTCATGGCTTGTTTTGTCATGGAGTTGTTCCCCTTTCGTTACATGTTGTAGCCCCGGCTTTAAACATCCCTTTCTGAGCTACCCGGTCATTTCCCCTGCCGGTGGGCTCCTGCCTCCATTCTATTGGAAAAACGTCCTTTGTCAATCAGCTTCTCCTATGAAGGACAGATATTTGGCTGAAAACAGGTGGCCGGCATAGGCATCCCTACGGCTTGTGAAGGCGGTCCAGGCAATCTGCTCGGGGCTGATGATCAGCGAATGTGAGACAGGACAAGATGGGGAGGTGTGAGGGCAAACAGTTCCGGACGAAAAGATTCCGCGGCCCTTCAGGTCTCAGGGATCCCCTGATCCCTCACAGCTCGCCGGCTATACGGTCCACCTGTTGTTCTATGCGCTGCCTCTCGGGCAAGAGTATGGCCGCCTCAGGGGGCACATCTTGTTCCGCACACGTCCAAAGGCTCTGGGCAATACGGACGATCTCCACCAAGGGATCTGTTTGCCCTTCGAGCCCGTGGTGGTGACTCACGACGTTCACTAATTCTTCAGGGAACCTCCATTTTATGGAAAGGCAATAGCCCGTCTCCTCATGGTCTATACCGTAGATCTCCCTCTCGAACCCGCACAAGTCCCCACCCGTCTCTGCAACCTGATCGGCCAGGTAAGGATAGGAGTGATCACGAAGGCAAAAGATGCCTTTTCCAATATCATGGATGAGACCCGCGATAAAGGCCTTGTCCGGCTGGACTAAAAGCGTCTTTTCTGCCAGCCTCTGTGCTGTATAGCTCAACAACAGTGCGTGCCTGGTGAGATGCTGACTCGCATCCCGGGACAGTCTCATCCTTTTAAAGATGCCGTCTATCAGAATGATACAGGTTATGATCTGTTTGGTCTGCTCCAGGCCAACGGCTATCATCGCACGCCGCAAGGTGGCTATGGGAACCCCGCGGCCGTAGAAGGCCGAGTTGGCCATACTTATCAGTTTTGCCGTGATCGATTGGTCGTGCCGTATGACATTCTCGATGGAGGCAAATGATGAGGTCTGATCATTTATAAGCCTGAGGGATTCCATGATGATGCCGTCAAAAACGGGGAGGATCTTGGTCGAGGTAGCCGTGTTCCACAGATCGTCTCTCCAAGATGCGGTATTCATGAAGGTCAGTTCATGCAAGAGGGGTGCCCTTGATAAGGGGAAGGAAGGATTGGGATTTGCGCGTGTGATGCTGGGCATGATAGCGCAATATGACCTCAGAGCATACTGAAACCGCCCACCGCCATGGTAAGACCATTGCTAACAAAGCAAAGAGACAATGCAGAGCGCCTCTCATAATTCATTCCTGATTGACCCTGCCGCGGAAGCCACTCTCTTCGGATTATCCATAAGATCATACCGGACAAGGTCGGCCCTCTCGATCAGCGCAGCCTTGTCGCTTCTGTGAATGTTGGTGCAGTGTTCGGCTTTCATGATCAGCCATATCCCCTTGACGGCATTGACGTCTCGTGAATAAGGTGGGTAGATGCATCGGCTCAAAGAAATGCCGGGTGAGGCCCTTTCGTTTATGCCAGGAGGCATGGTCGAGAATTAAGGATGTTCCGTCTTCTGGTGGGAGTGATAGACTCTGCCGCTTCGTCGAGGAATGCCTGGAAAATATCGGTGTCACAATGGCTTGCTTCCCGAGTTCTTTTCACAAATCTTTCCCCATACCTCGAACGGACGAACCCGCTTCTCACGACCTGGCGTGACTGTTACACAGAATTTCCCGTCAGGCTCTAATGGCGAGGCACAAGTGGGACATCCTCGTTAGGCATGACGGGGGATGAAGAACGTGCTATGGTGAATATTATGGGCAGACCGCTCCCGGAAGCAGGGCATACCAACATCGGAATATACTCCCTCATCGTCTTGGCCATGATATTTCTCTCTGCACCTATTGCCGCTGCCCAGGAGATTAGATTCCAGCGGGGAGTGCCTCAAGAAATGCTGGATGGCGTCTTCCGCTTCAAGTATGGAACCCGGACAGGCACATGCTTCGCCATCGAGGTCGACAAAAGGCAATATATCATTACGGCCCGACATCTGGTCGAGGGAATCAGGGACCGTGATTCCGTTCTAATGTTTTTGGATCAAAGATGGCAGGAGGTCAGAGTAAAAACCATCTTTCCTCGCAATCCAAAAACGGATATCGTTGCCCTGGTCAGCAAGCGCAACGTGGCCCCGAGAATGGAGATCTCTGCCTCAGGGGCTGCGATCCCTATCGGGCAGGAATTGTATTTTTTGGGCTTCCCCTTCGGGCTCTCCACTCAAACTGATGAGCCATCGCCGCAGCTCATTCCCTTTATTAACCATGCCTTTTTGTCGGCAGTCGACTCCCGGTTTGGATCGGGGAACGTACTCTACCTGGACGGACATAACAACCCTGGTTTTTCAGGTGGCCCGGTTGTCTCGCGAGGGTATGGCGAGAAACAGTCGCTGCAGATCGTAGGTGTCCTTTCCGCCTATCGAGTTCAGTTAAGCCGAGAGACGATCACCGAGAGAACGGATGCTCGTTACGGAGCGACCGAAAAGAAATCGAACCGTTTTGTGCAAGAAAACTCAGGTATTCTCGTAGCCTATCATATCTCGGAAATCATCAAGGCCATTCGGTCGAACCCGACTGGCTTGCTGATGGTCACGGAGACCCCGTAGACCCCCCCCCAAAAAAAGAGGGAAATGGCAAAAATAGCGCGACGGGATCGATGTCGGCCCGCACCTGCAGGGCGCCCATTCGAACTACAAGAGAATAACACCTGATTTCCATGGGGAGGGGTTCAGGGGCACCTTCTTGTCTTGACCACGGGGTTTTTCAAGACATCAATCCCCTGAGACATCCGGCCGGATCATTTCAGCTTCCGGACATCCTCTTCCCTTCCTATGACGATGAGCACATCGCTGTCTTTGATGATGAACGATGCAGAAGGGACCATGCGAACCTGGTCGGTCAGGGCATCTCTAATGGCAAGGACGGTCACCTGGAATCGAGAGCGCAGGTGGAGATCGCTGAAGGTCTTTCCAATAAAGCTTTCAGGCGGAGCAACCTCCGAGATGACATACCCGTCAGAAAGGGAAAGAAAATCGAGGACATTAGGTGCGATAAGGGATTTGGCCACCCTCTTAGCCATCTCCTGTTCCGGTATGATGACCTCGGTAGCCCCCACCATCTCCAGGATACGCTTGTGATCCTCGTGGGGCGCCTTGACGATGATCGTCTTCACCCCCAACTCCTTGAGATGGAGCGTCAACAGGGTGCTGGCAGCAAGATCTTCTCCGAAGGAGACGATGACGATATCATCCGGCTGAATGCCAATCGTTTCCAGAATCGACTTGTCCGTCGCATCGGCCACAATGGCCCGCGTCGACAGGTTGGCCATCCTCTGGACCATCTCTTTTTTCTTGTCAATGGCAACAACGTCAAACCCATTCTCAAAGAGGGTTTTTGCGATGTTCGATCCGAATATCCCAAGGCCTATCACAACCGCTTGTCTCATGTGCTCTCCTTACCCTACCAACAGAGTTTCCTCGGCATAGACGAGACTCCGCTTGCCAAGGCGTCTTCGAACCCATGTATACGCCAAGGTCAAAGGGCCGACTCTCCCCGCAAACATCATCAAAACGATGGCAATCTTTTGCGGGTCTTTCAGTTTGGGTGTGACCCCCATGGATAGCCCGACGGTACCGAATGCGGAGACGGTCTCAAAAACATACTCCACAAAAAGATGGCGACTCTGGCTGGGCGCCCCGGCTCCATGACTTAGCAGAAGAAATGAGGCCACAACACACACGGAAAAAGCCGCCGCAAAGACAATTGATATCGTCCTGGAGATCAGATCCTCGGGTATGGTCCGGTTAAAAACATTCACCCTGTCGTTGCCCCTCAGACGATTCCACATCATCAGGAAAAGTACTGCGGCGCTTGTCGTCTTGATCCCCCCTGCCGTAGAACCAGGAGAGGCGCCTATAAACATGAGAATCATGGTGAGGAGGATGGTTTCGTTGGACAGTAAGCCGTAATCGACCGTATTGAATCCGCATGTTCTGGGGGTGACCGACTGAAAGAGGGACACCAGAAACTGCCTTCCCGGCGACATGGTATGGAGTATCCCTCTATATTCACAAAGGTAGAAAAGGGCTGTGCCGCCGACGATCAGGATCCCCGTCGTGATCAGCGCGAGCCGCGTGTGGATCGACCACCGTGTCCGGCTCCCCTGGAACTTACTGTAGATCTCATGTTGAACGACAAAACCTATGCCGCCGATGACGAGCAAACTTATCACGGTAAGGTTGACAAGCCAATTGTCCTGGTAGCCCATAAGGCTGTCGGAGAAGAGGGAGAACCCACAGTTCACGTAGGCAGACACCGCGTGATAGAGGGCAAGGTAAAGGGCGCGGCCGGCCGGGTAGTCCGAGGAGAAGGCGATAAAAAGGCATGCAGTTCCCAGCAACTCGAAGGCCGCCGTGTAGATGAGGATCGTTTTTACGACAAAGAAGATGTGTCTCCGTGGGGTGTGGAGAAACGTGTCCTGAACGATCTCTCTACCTTTGAAGGATATGCCTCTGCCCATAAGCGCAAAAATGATCGTCGAGAAGGTGATGATTCCAAGGCCCCCGATCTGGAAGAGGAACAGGGTCACAATTTGGCCGACCGTGGAAAGATCTTTGCTGAGGTCAAGCACGGAAAGGCCCGTAACGCAGACGGCAGACGTAGCAGTAAAGAGTGCGTCAACCAGCGAGAGGCCCCGGGCAGAGGACGATGGAAACATGAGAAGCATAGTGCCAAACAGAATGAGGGCCGCAAAACTGGTAACAAAGGTCCGTGCGGGCGTCAACAGGGAAAAGATCTGCAACCGCAAAGACATAAATCGTGAAATCCTCTGAAACGCCTTATTCCTGTTCAAACCCTCCGACTCCCTTCACGATGATCCAACAGCCAATGTACACCATAATTATTTCCGGTATCTACAGAAAAAAAGGAATTATGGGAAACGCGTCCTAACTTCCTATCCTCACGCTGTCTCTGAGGCAGGCGTCTCGGTAAAGAGGCCACGCCGACGGGAGGTTTTATTCCTGGGTAACCTCTGATAGAATACTTCAGCGAATACCGCGCTTGTGAGTAGGACCGCATGAAATACAGATTTCCCGACTTCATCGACGTAGCGCAGCCTTCAGAGCATCGAGGATGCGGTCATCGCCACCGACAGGGAGAGCACGGTTACGTTTCTCAACACGGTGGCCGAACAAGTGACCGGTTGGGCTCTCATGCCGACTCCTCCACGAGGAAGACAGCCGAGCTCTTCAGTATCGGTTCCAACCACAATACATCAGTCATAGGGAGGCAGAGAATGAAGGCTGATATCAAAGAAGATCTTTTGACGGCGGGAGGTATTGCCAAAGAGTTGGGGGTCTCCGATGCCAAAGTCAAGAAGGCCATCAACGAACTGGCAATCCAACCAAAAGCCAAGAAAGGGGCATGCAGCTATTACGCCAGAGATGAGCTGACGAAGATCAAAGAGGCCCTCACCTAGACGAGGGCTAACCCCGGAGGGGCAGCCCTTCGAGCCTTCCCTTCCGGTGTGCTTCTTGAAGCCGAGATTGCGATCAACGAAAAGAGATGAGGCACCCTATGGAAACGAGGAACGGCGTCGGCGAATCAGATGGGAGGTCACGGCTCGCCATCCTTTGAGAAGTGCTTGAACGGTTGCCGATCTTCACCCACTCCAAGGACCTTTCTCAAGAGTCAAACCTTGCAGTTCTCCAAGACCCGCTTTACAAAAGGCCGGTCAGGTCAGTAAAATATCCCCAGCTTTTTCAGGCAGCTTCTGTCCGCCTTGTCCCAGCACGGGTGTCCAAGGAGGCTATGGCTGGACTAGACCTGAGGCGACAATGGGGATACCCTGCCTTATGAGGAAAACGGGTTTTAGAGGAGATGAGGTCACATGATGGATATTGACTACCTCCAGGTCATTAAATGGATTCTTATCGTTTTGGTGGCAGGGTTCATAGGCCAGTTCGGAAGATCTTTGGCCACCTATCTCATAAAAAGGGCGAGGGGCGCAAAGGCCGACGATCGACCTGACGTCATAACTGAGGCTGAAGCTCCCAAAGGGCCGAAGGATGCTGCCCCCTCTACCCCCCTGATTCCAGAGGGGCCACGTCTGCCGGACAAGGCAGAAAAGAAAGCGTTCAAGGCCCTCATCAAGATGAAAAAGAAGGAGAACAAGTAGCAGGCAGCAACGACATGAACAGTTTTATAAAGGTCTACATTTCCTTACGGGGGCTATAATTCAACCCCTTTGAATCGTTGACAGATGAGTCAGCAATATCGTAAGCCTCGCTTGAACATGGTCGCAGTGAACGTGGCCAAGGGAAGAGGGATAAGGAAACAAGACACTCGGCTTGCAATTTCGTGGGAGCTTCTTCGACATCTTTGTCTGCGACCGCAGTCATTTTCGACATTCCTGTACAGACTCTCTTTACCCTTATGGTAAAAAATGGTGTCGTCATGGGCGCTGACGCTTTGGCAAGACTATTGCTTGACGGTAGGCAAACTATCACGAGCAGAGGCCTCTGCCTTCGCAAGAGATAAAACACAACATAAGGAGGAGCGTTGCGTATGGATAAGCTGCAATCCCATGGGAGGGCAAGAAAGGTTGGGTATCCGACCCTTGTCTTTGTTGCGGGAGTGTTCCTTCTGGCAGGTATGCTCATCGCCTCGTCGACAGGCTCGACGAAGACGGCCCAGGCAGGGCCGGTTCCGGCAATCAACACCACCGTACCGTCTTTTGTGGACCTCGCCGAAGCCGTGGGGCCATCGGTCGTAAATATCAGGGTAACCAAGATTCAGAGGACGGACCTTCCCAGCATAAACGACTTTGACAGCGGACCCTTCGGTGATATGTTCAAGGAGTTCTTCGGCGACATGGCCCGCAGGTTCCCCCGTCAATACAAGAGTCGCGGGGCCGGGTCGGGGGTCATCGTCAACGCGGACGGGACGATCCTCACCAATAGCCATGTGGTGGAGGGCGCCAGCGAAATAATGATCACATTGAACGATAAACAGGAGTACAAGGCCCACGTGGTGGGGCGCGATCAGAAGACGGATCTGGCCGTCATCAAGGTCGACGCCAAGGCCCGCTTCCATGCGGCGAGGCTTGGTGACTCGGAGGCCCTGCGGGTCGGAGAATGGGTGCTTGCCGTAGGAAACCCCTTTGGCCTGAGCAATACGGTAACCTCTGGGATCGTGAGTGCCAAAGGCAGAATCATCGGTGCAGGGCCCTATGACGATTTTATACAGACCGATGCACCCATCAATCCGGGTAACTCCGGCGGCCCCCTGTTCAATATGAGGGGGGAGGTCATCGGCATCAATACCGCGATCGTACCGAATGGACAGGGGATAGGCTTTGCCATACCGATAAACACCGCGAAGAACGTGCTCCCCGAGCTGGTTTCCAAAGGCAAGGTTAGTAGGGGATACCTCGGGGTAAACATTCAGAACGTCACCCAGGAGCTGGCCTCTTCCCTGGGGCTCAAAAATACAAGGGGAGCCCTTGTCAGCCAGGTAAGGCAAGACAGCCCCGCGGAGAGGGCCGGGATCAGGCAGGGGGATGTCATAATAGCGTATGACCGCAAGGACATAAAGGATAGCCACGAACTGGCGGCGGTTGTTGCGGCCACGCCGATCGGGAAGACGGTTCCGGTGAAATTTATCAGGGATGGGAAAGAGATGACGGCAAACGTCAGAACCGGGGACCTGGCCATGGGAGAGATGAAGGCCGATGAGAAGAAAATGGCGGGTGTTCAACCTGAAGGCAAGTGGGGTATTGAGGTTCGCGATCTCACCCCTGAGTTCGCCCAGCGCCTCGGGCTGAAACGCGACAAAGGCGTGGTTATCGTGGGGGTCCGTCAGGGAAGCCCTGCCGAGGATGCGTCCCTCCAAAAGGGGGACCTGGTCCTTGAGGTAAACCGGCAGCCTGTTAAGACTGCTGAAGAGATGCAGGAAAGGATCAAGAAGGTAGACAAGAATTCCCTTCTTTTACTCATCCAAAGAGGCGATGGCACGATGTTTCTGGTCTTGAAGGCGGAGAAGTAGCCAACACACGAGCGGGGGGCCGCTCATACCCGTTGTTGAATCAAAGGGCGGCAGAAAACCGCCCTTTGAGGTTTCTTGAGCACCGTGAGCCCGTTATCCGAAAGAAAGAGTCATTCTCTGAAGGAAGGTTCCTGAATTTGGAAGAGAGAAAATGGTCGGGGCGACTGGATTTG
>DCUF01000083.1 GCA_002328485.1 Deltaproteobacteria bacterium UBA2221 | reverse complement strand
CGAGCAACGCCATTTCAGGACAACTCAACTTCCCTCGCCGCGCCGTGACCTGCTATTACACAGCCATGACCACAAGAGAGTGGAATCATTTTGCCGATGGCATAGGGGCGGCCATAGAAGCACGGCTGCCTGGTTGCGAGCTCCATATCCTGAAGGCGGACGGCGGCACGACCACCCTGGAGGACAGTCGGAAAAGGCCCTGTGAAACCATGTTTTCCGGGCCTGCAGGCAGCACAGTGGGAGCCCTGGCTTTGTGCAGGGAGCCCCTCAATTCGGTCGTTGTAGATATCGGTGGAACGACCTCCGACATATCTCTCCTTATCGCGGGACAACCCCTCTATGCGTCCAAGGGTGCCTGCGTGGGTGGGCGGTTGACACACATCCATTCCTTTGCCGTTGATTCCATTGCCATCGGCGGAGATAGCCCGGTAACCGAGGAGTCGGGAAGGGTGATGGTGGGAACAAGACGGCTCGGTGCGGCCGCTTGTTTCGGGGGTGAAATACCAACCGTGACCGATGCCTTTAACGTCCTTATGAACCTGAGTATCGGTAATGCTCAGGCATCCAACGCGAAACTGACCTCCCTTGCCGAGCGCTCCGGTCAATCCTTGGAAGAGCTTTGCCGGAGTGTCCAGGATCACGTCGTGGGAGCCCTCAAGGAGCGTATCACTCACTTGTTTCATCAATGGGAAAACGAGCCCGCATACAGGGTATGGGAAGTGGTGCATCAGCGAAAGTTTGTACTCCAGCAGATCATTGGCATAGGTGCCGCCGCGCCAATGATTGTTCCGGCCCTGGCCCGAGATATGGGGGTCAATTGTTTTCTCCATCGTTACTCGCCGGTTGCCAACGCCCTGGGGGCTGCGGTGGCCCGTCCCACTCTGGCCGTGGCGGTCCACGTGGACACCCAAAAACAGACCTGCACCATCTCGCCGGGAGGCTTAAGCCGAACCATCGACGACAGGGTGTCTCAGATGCCGAATATTCGGGAATTGGCCCGTTCCCTCCTGAAGGAAATCGGCCTTGAACGGGGCCTGGGAGAGTATTCCAGCGAGGCTCAGTTCTACCTCGAAGAGCAGTTTAACGTCATACGGGGTCCAAAATTGGTGGGCAAGATCTTTGACGTGGGGATACAGATTGCCCCGGGGCTCGTCCATGGATACGAGGGGGTGGCCGAGTGAAACCAACAGGCATCCTGTTTTTCCCAGCCTTTGACTGGGCCATTACGCCGAACCACCCGGAACGGGAGGAAAGACTGCTTTACACCCGGGATCAGCTCTTTGAAGAAGGGATTATGGACATGCCCGAAATCAGGGAGTATCACCCCCGAATGGCGACAGGCAAGGAGATATCCCGTGCTCACTTCTGCGTGCCTGATGTGGAAAGCCGGACAACCGAGGCGCACCTGGTCTCCGCCGGCTCTGCCCTGGTGATGGCCGATGCCTTCATGCAGGGAGAGGTCAAGAACGCTTTTGCCATTATCAGGCCGCCAGGCCACCACGCCATGACCGTGACCCACGGCAACCGGGGTTTCTGCGACATCAATAATGAAGCGATCATGGTGGAATACCTCCGCTCCACCTATGGTGTCAAGCGCTTGGCCATCGTCGATACGGACGTCCATCACGGTGATGGGACCCAGGAGATGTACTGGCACGACCCGGATGTACTCTTTATCTCGTTCCATCAGGATGGACGGACCCTCTATCCAGGCACCGGTTTCATGAACGAACTGGGCGGCCCCCTGGCCTACGGCACCACCATCAACATACCCATGGCCCCCCGGACGACCGACACGGGGATACACTACATTCTGGATAACCTGGTTCTACCCATCCTGAGCGAATTCAAACCCGAGATCGTGATCAACTCGGCCGGCCAGGACAATCACTACAGCGACCCTTTATCCGACATGAGCTTTACCGCCCGGGGCTACGCAATCCTCAACCAAAAGCTTCGGCCCGACATTGCGGTTCTCGAGGGCGGATATTCCGTGGAGACCGCCCTCCCTTACATCAATATGGGCATCATCATGGCCATGGCAGGCATCGACTTCTCAAACCTCCGCGAGCCCGATTACAGGCCTGATCGATTCAAAGAGTCCGGGGAAAACATGGATTACATCAAGGCCCTCGTAGACAAACAACTGGCCAACTTCCGCACCAGGGAACAGATTGTCGAGGCAAACCGAAAGAAAGGCCGTGACTTTGAGACCTTCCCTCGCTCCATCTTCTACGACACAGACTACCTCAGAGAGGAGCAGCTTGTCCGCGTGAGAATCTGCCAGGACTGCGGCGGCTTTCGGACCACAGCATCGTCGGCCCGACAGGCCAGTGGCCGAACCTATAGGGTCCTTTGCATCTCCTTGCCCCGCGCCTGCTGCCCGGTCTGCGCGGATGAGGCTCGAAACAGCTATAACGACATGAAAGGCAAGGCTGAATACCATTTTGTATATCTGCAGGACCGGATCGACGACAAATTCCACACCTTTGACAACCGCACCGGGCAAGAGATCGCTCTGTAACTCGTTTAGGGCGCGACCGTAATCGTCAGCAGGTTTCAGAAAGGTACTGCCTCTAGGGATGTTGGGCGGTGAACTGCAGAACGATTCTTGGGACGATACGTGTGCTCCCTATAGCCGACGCTTTCCTACGACGGGTCATGTCTGAAAGTATCTCAACCTTCTCAATTTCACGATAACAAAGGCCTCGTCTCCAACTCCAAGATTCATCTCGTCGAATGCCTCCTTTGGCATTTCAGCCATCAAGCTGTTTCGTCCAATCTGAACCCTGACCCTGACCACGGTGCGCAGCGAAATAATCTCGCTAACCCTTCCCGTATACCGGTTTAAGGCCGGCCCCGGCGGTTTGGTGTCGGAAAGATAGATGTCATGGGGCGCGATTGCGATCTTACGTATGACATCTCCTTCATAAGGGAGAACCATCCGCATATCGCCGGACGTGACTTCGACCAATCCCGAAGAAAGGACATGGCATCCATCGCAGTTCAGAATATTGGGCATACCTATAAATTCGTAAACGGTGTCCGTCTTGGGCTGGAAGAGAATATCCTGGGGTGATGAGACCTGTTCAATCTGTCCCTTGTGGATGATGGCGATCCTGTCGGCAACCTCTTCTGCGCCGAGTAGGTCGTGGGTCACGAATATCGCGGTTATTTCCAGTTGCCTTAGCAGACCGCAGAGTTCCGTTCTCAGATACTTCGCGGTCTGGGCGTCGAGACTGGCCGTGGGTTCATCAAGAAGAAGGATTTTTTGAAAGGAAGCGATTGCACGAGCGAGGGCAACCCTCTGTTTTTCGCCGCCGCTCAGATTTGCGGGGTATCGCCCCTTCAGCTTGCCGATATGGAGGGCATTCAAGAGCTCCGCAACCCTCCTTTTTATAACAGCATCCTTATACCCCTGCACCTTCAGGCCGTAGGCGATGTTGTCCTCTACCGTAAGGTGAGGAAAGAGTGCCAGGTCTTGAAATAGGTACCCCACGCCTCGCTTATGGGTTGGTATACGGTCCATGTTCTTTCCATCAAAGTAAGTCTCCCCCTCATAATCAACCAGCCCTGCAATGACATTGAGTACCGTGGACTTCCCCGCCCCGTTTGGTCCCACAAGAACGAGAATCTCCTTGTCTTTGATGGTGAGGTCTACATCGCGAAGAACATATTTGGACACCCTCTTGAGTTCTATGAGCGGCATGAGATACCACCTTCTCTTTCGATTCTATACGTACGATCTCGTGCGCGCGAGAAGCCTTACCCCGTACAGGATTCCCAGGCCGATGCCGATCAGGATAAGGACCAGCACGGCTGTTCCCTCTATGTCCGCGCTGGCCAGCCTCATGAATATGGCGATGGGAAGGGTCTCCGTCTTCATGGCCATTGATCCGGCGACCGTGATTGTCGCTCCGAACTCTCCCACGGCCTTTGCCCAGGTCAGAACTGCCGACGTAATGATTCCCCGTCTGCTCAAGGGAAGAACAACGGTTAAAAAGGCCTTCGGGGGCGAGGCGCCGAGGGTCTTGGCCACCTCTTCGTAACGCCTCGGTATTTCGTCCATAGAGGCTTTTATGAGTCGTATAGCTATCCCCACCGTCGTAACAAACTGGGCGAGGATGATTCCGTATATGGAAAAGACAAACGGTATCCCCCGATCCTGGAGTAATTGTCCGGGAGGCGTATTGAAGAAGATGAGAATCATGGCCCCCAAGGCTACGGGCGAGACGATCATGGGGAGTTCCAGGAGGGTGTCGATAACCTGCCTGCCAAAGAACTGATAGCGCGAAAGGGCATAGGCAGAAGGAACGGCAAAGAAGACCGAGATAGCCGTGGCAATGGTTGCGGCGGTGAGACTTAGGCGTAGGGAAAAAAGTGTTCTCTCGGAAAAGAGTGTCGTCACAAAGAGGGTACCCTGGTAGAAGTAGAAGAGAGAAAGGATGAGCCCCGCATAGACGACAAAGACGGAAACGCTGAACGCGATGGCCAGCCTCTTAAAACTCATTTGGCTGCCCACTCTCCTGGAACCGTGTACTCTCCACCCACCGGTTTCTTTTCGCCGATCCATGCTGACGCTTCTTCGGGGTTGAGAAAGTAATGGTACTTCCTGAAGAAGGCCTTGCCTTCATCGGAAAGGAGGAACTGGATGAACTTCTGGGCCAGAGGGCGGTTTGTGGTGAACTTCGCCACCGCTATAGGGATGTAACCGATACGCGCTACTTCATGTTTTTTAAGAGGGACTGTCTCTATACGTTCAGGGTCCCAATGCTGGAAGACTTCCCATCCTATGACCGCGTCAGCGGCCTTGAGTGAAATAGCGGTGGCCGTTTTCTCGCAGCTCTCCGTATAATTGACGAGGTTTTTTCTGAAGGCGGCCCTTTCTTCTGGAGTAAAGTTCTTCTCTACGATCTCCACCGCGTAGAGACCGACGCAGACCCCTTCGGGATTGGCGATGGCTACGCGAAGCCCGGGGTTGGTAAGGTCGCGCAATGTTTTGACTCCTTTCGGGTTTCCTCTCCACACGTTTATTGCTGGAACAAGGTACACGACGTACTTCTCTGTTTCTGGAAAGACAAGACCCTTTTTTTTGGCGATTTCCATGTAATCGGAGGAGCCGGGAAAATAGATATCCCCCTTCTTCGCGAGGCTCATTTGGGAGAGAACAAAGCCCGATCCTCCGAAGGTAACATTAACCTTCGCGCCCGTCTTTTTCTCAAAGGCCTTGGCTGCTTCCTCTGTTGGGGGCTTGCTTGCGGCGCCGGCGAAAATAAAAAGTTCCTGCCCAAAGCTGAAACTCGGGCAACCGAAAAGTGACATTCCCAAACAGCAAAGGAGTATACGCAAAGCACGACTCATCAACGCTACCTCCCGGGTAGGCTTCCCTTCATGTGCGTTATATACCATTCTATATAACGAGGTTCAACAGGTAATGGAAACGCTTTCATTCGCAATTAGTTTCCTTCTCCCACGAATTGTGAGCGTGGTAACCGGCAGCGCTTCTCTCATTCTATTTTTCGAGATGTTTTGTGGGTAGGCACGGCGTTCCGTGGATTGTCCGGCCAGGGGTGTTTCGGATAGCGTCCCTGCAATTCCTTTTTCACCTGAGGGTAGCCGTTTTCCCAGAACCCCTTTAGGTCCCGGGTGATCTGAACCGGACGCCCCGCGGGAGACAGAAGATGAACGACGACAGCAACCTGTCCGCCTGCCACGGCGGGTGTTGTGGCAAGGCCGAAGAGTTCCTGGAGCTTGACCGCCAGAATGGGCAATTCCCCGGCAGCATAGTTCAGAGCAATGGTGCGACCGCTGGGGACCACCATCGTTGCCGGGGCGTCTTTGTCAAGACGGTAAGCGTGTTTCGGGGAAAGGAGTGCCCTGAGGGCCGGAAGAAGCGAGAGCCCGCCAAGCTGCTCTCCTGTTCTGATGCCCCGAAGCCAGGGGGAAAGCCAGCCTTCAGGGGACAACACCAGGGCTTCTTCGCTCATATCAGGCCAGTCCTCTGCAGGGAAGACTCTCTTTATGAAAGCGACCCTGCCCTGAAACTGCCTGACATCTTCCCTGAAGGTCAAGGAGGCGACTCTCGAGCGGATGGCTTGACAGAGGATCGGGGTGACCTCTTCATCGGGGGCAACGAAAGGTGCTGCCGATAGGGTCAGCGCCCCCAGTTTCTCGGTTATAAAGGAGACAATCCGTCCCTCCTGCCGGTCCCATTCCACCCGTCGTATGGTCTGTATATGGGTCTCCATCTCCTTCCTGACGGTTTCCTCGGCGACAGGCTCAGCCACATGGATCCTTCCTTCCGTATTTCCGCCGCTGTCCAGATGGACGGCTACAAGGAAGGGATGCGCCCCGAGAGGGCTTCCAGGGGGAAGGCGCACCCCTTTCCCCTGGGACAGCAGGTACCGGCCTTCTCCCCCTCCTCGTCTGTGGGCGATCCTGTCCGGATAGGCGTGGAGGAGAAGGGAGGAGAGGGTGTCACCTTTATCTCTGCTCACCACCCGCCCTGCCTCAGATACTGCAAGTTTCTTAAGCTGCTCCGCCACTCGTTCCGCGGATCGCAGGGCCCAAGGATCCGTACCCGTCGGAGCCTGCTTCTCCTTGCGCCAGCGCTGAAGTATCGAGAGACGTTCACTGATATCCGCTCCCCTCCCAGGAATGTCCTGGCAAGCCCGGAAGGGTGACACACCGCTTCGAGGAATGTCCCCCCTATAGTTGCGGAGGATGATGTCCCGTTCGGAAAGGAGGGCGGCGAGGTCTGCGCCCAGGGGAAGGTGCCCCAAATCTGCTGCCCGCAGAAGCATCCGCCCGAGACGCGGGTGAAGGGGAAGATGGGCCGTGGCGCGGCCTATGAGGGTAGCCCTGCCGTCAGGCTCAAGGGCATCCAGATCCTGAAGGAGGCCCCGGGCCCTTTCCCAGGATCCTTGCGGCGGCGGATCGAGCCAGGCCAAGGTCGAGGGGTCCGTTACCCCCCAGGTCGCGAGATCCAGCACCAGAGAGGAAAGATCAGAGGCGGTGATCTCGGGAGGGTCGAAGGGGATCATGGAGTCGTACGTGTGGCGGCCGTACAAGCGATAGCAGGTACCCGGCCCGAGACGGCCTGCCCGGCCCTGGCGTTGTATGGCAGAGGCCCTGGATGTCGTCGTCGTCACAAGGCGGTTCATGCCTGTTGCCGGGTCGTGGACAAGCCTTCGGACTTGGCCGCTGTCGATCACGACCCGAACGCCCTCAATGGTGAGACTTGTTTCGGCAATATTCGTCGCCAGGACGATCTTGCGTGCCGCCCCCGGCATGATGGCCCGTTCCTGCTCCTCAAAAGGCAGATCGCCATAAAGGGGGTGGAGAGAGAAGGGTTTGTCCCATCCGGCGGCCATGTCCTGGAGGGCTGCCTCGGCCCGGTTAATCTCTGCCGCCCCTGGCAGGAAGACGAGGATGTCTCCCGTTGTATCCCTTAAGGCGCGGCGTACCGTAGAGAAGAGGAGATCTTCGAAAGGTCGGTCTTTATCTCTCAGCCGTTCCTCATGGGAGAGAAAATGCTCGGCCACGGGAAAACCCTCACCGTCCGTCGCGACGACGGGAGCGCCGCCCAGGATGCCGGCTATGGCTGCCGTATCAATCGTCGCCGACATGACCAGGATCTTGAGGTCCTCCCTGAGGCCCCGCTGGATATCGAGGCTCAGGGCCAGGGCCAAGTCGGCTTGCAAACTCCGTTCGTGGAACTCGTCGAAGATGATCATGGCCACCCCATCCAACGCAGGGTCGTCGATAAGGCGCCGGGTGAGGATGCCTTCGGTGACTACTTCGAGACGGGTGTCCCTTGAAATTCTGCGATCGAAGCGGATAGCGTAGCCGATGGTCTTGCCCACCGGTTCTCCGAGAAGGTGAGCCATCCAGCGGGCCGCTGCCACCGCCGCGATCCGCCGTGGTTCAAGCATGATGATCCGCCCCTGCGTTGAGGACATGGCCTTTAAGAGGGCCAGGGGGACGCGGGTTGTTTTGCCTGAGCCAGGCGGGGCCTGAAGCACGATCGCCGGTCGGCTGGAGACTGCCGCTGTCAGCTCTGGAAGGATATGGGCGATGGGATAGGCAGGCATGACGTTCGCGTAGGGCTGACGCTCAAGTACCTGTGATCGAGAAGTGACAGCGTTTGCTTTCCCTCATGAATACCTACAGAATACCGAGTCAGAAGTGTTTTCGAAAGCGAAACGTGCGGGCACACCTCACCATCAGATCAGTTCTGTCGAAATAGCACCCAGATCTGCGTCGTGCCTCTTTCGTGATCATCCTTCACAGAAAAGGGTGGCGTCTCGGGTGAGGCATCGAACGAACGTTACTACTCAACTATCAACACACAGTTCTCCGTCCCTAACCCATTGCGGCATGTGTGTGGATTGAGAGGGTCGCCGCGCCACTCTCCGTCAACCACAAATCGGTACTGGTGCTCTCCCGGCTCAACGCTGACCACACAGGCCCAGGCCCCCTGCTGATTCTGCTTGAGTGGCGTGGCTCGACGGTCCCATCCATTAAAAGATCCTGCGAGGAAGACCTCGCTTGCACCGGGGGCTTCAAGCGTAAAAGTTATGACCTTACCGATTATTTGAGACGTCCCATCGGCCTTACGGGCCCTTGATCTCGACCTGGCTTTGACCTGTTTGATGGGTTGCTCTTTTTTCGCCCTGCGCGTCCCGGTCGGTTTCCGTCCGTCGTCCTTTTTCGGTTCCCTCACGTTCGTGGTATTACCAGATCCCTCCCCCATTTCCTTCGCTGGTTTCAAAGCACCCGCGACGTGATTATCAAAAACGGGAGGTGCAAGGAGAAATGCAAAGTCCAGCCATAGCCGAGATCGCGAGGGAATCCGGTGGTCACTGCCGCCCAAAACCAGCCAGGGCGCCGTCATGCCGGTATACCTCTGGAAGACAGCAGTTTTTCGCAGCCTGCAAGCAAGAGCTCGGCGGCCTGTTTCGCCTGATCGAGGGTAAACGAAATGCCGCTTTTCGTCTCAACGAACTGGCCGTTATCGTTGATAGAGTGAATTCTGAGATCGATCATTTCTGTACGCTTTATCATCTTGAGCGTGACCAGTATCTTCTGCCTGGCTTTGTCATTAATCTTGCCAATAAGCATAAATCCTCCTTGGGCAATACAAGCCGCCCGATCTATTTTGACTCCCTGAGACAACCATCCAAAGTGAAAACGGCACAAATGAAGAGTAAAGGTGGAAGTGTGAACTATGATACCACATCTGGTGTCTATTTACCGTTACTCTCGCCCGCCCGGAAAAAAGGGCTTGCTGGAGCTGTGCCGTCTTTATGGCATCTATGGCCCATGACTTCCCTGTCGTGATAATCGAGGACAGGGAAGACGCGGCGGCAGTCCTTCTCTTCGGACCAGGATTTGGTCTGGTCTGCGCCATGCATTATGGGCCGTTGACCCACGGGGATCCCTGTCTTACACTAAGATTGAACAAGGAGGTTGTTGCATAGAAGGGATCGGTCCGTACACGCAACAAGGTGCAGCAGATCGGGGGTCCTATGGGCTGGAAGAGTGCACTTTTGGGATAACCAAGGAAATATCTGTTTCTAAGACACATCAAAGATGAAAGGGAGGAACGAGACATGAAAAAAACTATGCTGTTGATGTTTTCCATTGTGGTGGTCTGTTTTGGTGTCTTTACCGCCGCGGTGGGGGTGTATGCCCAAGATCTAGCTCCCGGTTCCCAGGCAGGTATGCAGTTCGCTGCTCAGGGAGGTCCAGAACGTGGCGGTTTCCAAAGCCAGGTGGGTGCAATGCCTGAACCGATCCCGACACCACCGAGTAGTTCTCCTGTACCTCAACCTGTCCCTCAACCAACTCAGCGTGGCATATCCCCTAAACCGATCCCGACACCACCGAGTATTTCTCCTGTCCCTCAGCCTCTTCCTTACCCAACCCAGAAGGGTGCAATGCCTGAACCGATGCCGACACCACCCTCCCGTTGAGCCGGTCTGGTCGGGCTCTGAATCTCTCGATGGCGGTCTTTTCACGATCACCGTCGAGGGACGAGGTGGTACGATGACACGCTATGCGTTTCCCCTTCCTGCCTTGATTCTGACCCTACCCCCATAGTCAAGACCATTATGAGGCCGGCTTAAGGTGGATATCCTGCTCCGTCTGTCGTGATGGTTGAGGGCCTGTAAGCCCGTAGTACACCTCGTAGGAGGTCCCTATCACTGAGGGAGGACCCTGCTTACGGTCTGTGGGCTGATCTGTTCTCCCAAAAGGCCACAGAGGGCAACGCCGACCTTTCTTGTTGATAGGCCCAGAAGAAAACAGGCGATGATAAGGTGATCGATTTCGCGGATACGCCTGGTGTAGGCGGCAATGATGCCCTTGGGGCTGAAGAGCCGGGTTCGGGGTATGGAAAGGATAATCGTGCCCAGCTCTGTCAGGACGTGACGGATGTGGCTTCCGTTTCTCCTGTCTGGAATCCCTTTTTGAAAGACCCGGGAAAGATGGCTCGCAACACGTTTCTCCATCTGCTCCTTTAACACATTCGCAACGGTGGTCCTCGCTGTCTCCCGGTAATCACCGGTCCATTCCTCTGCCGATCCCAGATTCATTTCCTTGATCACCCTCACTGCTTCTGGTAGAGTCCTGGTAACAGCTTGTTTCTCCATGGGTACCTCCTTTAACAAGAATTTGGTCGTTCTTTTATGGGAAGGTACCCGATCTTCTCTCTGTGACACAACATATGATACGCTGCCGGGAATCGAACCCATCGATTGACTTTATCGATGGGTTCTGAGCATTATATAGTATAAGTTTACGTTTTTGCCGTAATAAAGGCCGCAAAGACTCTTAAGCTTTGTGGCTTTTTTTGTTGGTTTTCTTAACTCTCATCAGAATTCTCCTAGTGAACGGTTTTGAGCTAACCGGATTTCGTCGGTAGCTCCGGAGGACGCCGAATTGTGCTTCAGAATTCCACTGTCGCGCCTCCCTTGAGTAGGAATTATTGTACGGAATACTGTATTCGGAGGCGTTCGAACGTCCTTACGAAACGGAAATCGTCCGGATTTAAGGAAGGCCTATGATCGGGAGAAAGATGCAAGCCCTGAAAGCCATGCACTTGACTGTCGGTGGGGGAGCGTTCCTCCCTGACCTGACTGAACCAGACGTTGCAGAGGTAGCGGCCAAAACGCCGGGAATTTACGTCTCCATCTATTGTGCGATACCTTTGGACGCAATATCTCGCGGACGATGCGAGATCTACAGGACAAAAACAGGAGAGGCAAGCTCGATCGATTTCTACCAGTCCTCCTGGAAAAAGACCAACCGTGTTGCGCGCAAAGAATCGCCAGGGGAAAGAAAGACAGAGGTGGACCATGGGTAAACGGGTTCTCCTTGTGGATGGTGACATAGCGGTAGCAGAGACGGTGAAGGGGATGCTTGAGGGTATGGGGCATCAGGTGCGGATGGAAACGAGCGGCGATGCGGCTCTCGCTATCTTCTACAGAGACGCAACAGAATTCGACCTCGTTATCACCGAGTTAGGCATGCCCGATATGTCGGGATTTCTCTTGATAGAAAGACTTTTCAAGGTGCGCCCAAACCTGCCCATCATTCTTCTCGCCAGTGCAGAGGGACAAGCGCAGTCCGTCGCGCGAGGGTCCGGTATTCAGTGGTTCGGTCTCAAACCGTTGTCGATAACCGATCTTGCCCGCACGGTAGAAAGCGCGCTTACAGGTAAGCACGAAGAAGCAGGTGGGCTCTAGGCTGAATCGATATAGACATCATGGCCCGTCCTTTTTGTGAAGGGCCTGCGTCAGGCACAGGGCATCGACGGTGCGAACACCAAGTGGAGGAGAAGATGTTCGATATTTGGGAAGTGGTTGAGGAATTGGTTGCGGTCGCCGATAAACGGGCGACAAGAAGGATATCAATGTCGGAGATAGGGAAAGAACTCAAAGATGCGGATGAAAACAATGCCGAGAACATTCAAGGGGTTCATAAGGCTTTGACTGAATTGGGTTATCAGGTGGAAGTGTAGAAGCCAGCGCAATTGGGGTTATAATTGCAGAAGCCAAAACTAATGAAAGGAGCGCGGAGCAATGAAGGTTAAACCACTCAAAGACAGAATTGTTGTGAAAAGGCTCGAAGGAGAGGATAAGACGAAGGGGGGCATCATCATTCCGGATGCCGCAAAAGAGAAACCCCAGGAAGGCCGTGTGATTGCGGTGGGTAGTGGCAGGGTAACCGATAACGGAGAGATCGTGGCGCTCGAAGTGAAAGTAGGCGACAAAATCCTTTTCGGCAAATACGCTGGACAGGAGATCAAAATTGACGGCGAGGAGCACATCCTCCTCAGGGAAGATGACATTCTGGCAATAATCGAAGACTAAGAAAAAGGGAGAAGATACCATGGCAAAAGATATCAAGTACGATCAGAAGGCAAGGGAGGCTCTCTTGAAGGGCGTAAACACCCTTGCTGATGCGGTAAAGGTTACCTTGGGACCAAAAGGGAGAAACGTCATAATAGATAAGATGTTCGGATCTCCGGCCATCACCAAAGATGGTGTGACCGTAGCCAAGGAGATCGAGCTGGACGACAAGTTCGAAAACATGGGCGCCCAGATGGTCAAAGAGGTGGCAAGCAAAACCTCTGATATCGCCGGCGACGGCACCACCACGGCCACGGTGCTTGCCCAGGCTATTTATAGGGAAGGGGCCAAGTTGGTGGCTGCCGGAAATAGCCCCATGGAGCTGAAGCGAGGCATCGAGAAAGCGGTCGAGGTTGTCATTGCCGAACTGAAAAGCATCTCCAAACCCACCAAGGATCAGAAAGAGATTGCCCAGGTGGGAACCATTTCAGCCAACAACGACGAGACAATCGGCAATATTATTGCCGAGGCCATGGGCAAAGTTGGAAAAGAAGGGGTCATCACGGTAGAAGAGGCGAAGAGTACGGAGACCTTCCTTGACATCGTCGAGGGCATGCAATTCGATAAAGGCTACCTTTCTCCCTATTTCGTGACCAATCCCGAGAAGATGGAAGTAGTTCTCGAAGAGCCGGTCATTCTCATCAACGAGAAAAAGATCAGTAACATGAAAGATATGCTGCCTATTCTGGAGCAGGTTGCCAAGATGGGAAGAACTCTCCTGATCATTTCGGAAGACGTGGAAGGGGAAGCTTTGGCAACCCTGGTAGTCAACAAGCTGAGGGGCACCTTGAAGATCGCCGCTGTTAAGGCCCCGGGGTTTGGTGACAGAAGAAAGGCAATGCTGGAGGATATCGCAATCCTCACCGGCGGCCAGATGGTATCCGAGGAATTGGGCATCAAAATGGAGTCCATGAGCCTTCAGGACCTGGGCTCTGCAAAAAGAGTCGTTATCGATAAGGACAATACAACCATCGTGGATGGCGCGGGCGAGAAGACGGCTGTTGAGGCCCGGGTCAAACAGATTAGGGCCCAGATCGAAGAGACCACATCCGATTATGATCGCGAGAAGCTCCAGGAGAGGTTGGCAAAACTGGTTGGCGGCGTAGCCGTGATCAATGTTGGTGCAGCGACCGAATCGGAAATGAAGGAGAAAAAGGCGCGCGTAGAGGATGCCCTCAATGCAACAAAGGCGGCGGTCGAGGAAGGTATCATCCCGGGCGGCGGCGTTGCCTTTATCAGGGCCATCGAGAAGTTGAATGCGCTGAACCTCGAAGGGGAACAGCGGTTTGGCGTGCAGATCGTGAAGAAGGCCATAGAAGAGCCCATGCGCTGGATTGCGCTCAATGCCGGCCACGACGGCTCTATCATCATTGAAAAGGTGAAGAACGGTACGGGTAATTTCGGGTTCGACGCGGGAAAGGAAGTCTTCGTCGACGACATGCAGGATGCCGGCATCATCGATCCGACGAAGGTGGCCCGGACAGCCCTGCAGAACGCCGCTTCCGTCGCAGCCCTCCTTCTGACGACCGAGTGCATGATCGCCGAGAAACCGGCCGATAAAGCCCCTATGGGTATGCCTCCGGGAGGCGGTATGGGAGGAATGGGTGGCATGGGCGGTATGGGCGGCATGGGCGGTATGTACTAACCGGCCGGCCAAACATAGGACAATAACCGAACGGGGGGACTGTGAAGTCCCCCCGTTTTTTGTTCCAGCGACTTGAGGTCAAACCCAGGTTAAGGGATCTGGGTGCTGAGTAGCCCGAACTTTCCGATTCAGCTTGCACATCCGGGGGGAGGTTCTTTAGTTCTTCCTTCATTCGCGACCGTGGCTTCAGAAAACGCCCGCCGGTTTTTTATTTCAGGGAATGGTCTGGTCTCAGGCTTCATTACCCTCTTTATCACCCTTTTTTAGAGCTACTACCTCTTTTCTTCCACAGAGCGCCTGGACCACGACCGATACCCGCGACCTCACCAGCCGTTTGAAGACTTCGCAAGATTTCTCGGATCATTTTTGGGTCACGCCTGGGCAAAAGCGTTCTAAATCGGAGAGCGTGAACTCTCCGGCGGCACCGTTTCTAGCAGTTTTAACAAGCTTTCTCTTGGTACGCGGGGATTAGGAGGAATAACAGGCCAAAGATGAGAATTGCTGGCTGTGGATAGTACCCATAATTGCCGGTTGCGACCGTGCTGTGGACGCACGGTGCCCGCTATTACTGCTATCCGAGCTTGCTCACTGCGGGTGGCCATGCCGCAACCCCTTTGAAGTGCGATCGACCATGAGGTCTTGTCAGCTCTTTGCTCTGCGCAGCGCCTGGATGAGATCATCAAGACGCTGCAGGAAGCGGGAGCGGTCACGCTTCTGGTAGGGTGGCGGCCCGCCGGTCATAGCTCCGTTGTCCCGCAGGAAAGTCATGATGTCCCTGTTCGCCAGGGCCTCTCCGATTGAATCCTCCGTAAAGATACGCCCCTTGGGGTCCAGGACTCTGGCACCTTTTTTGATGCACCTGGCGGCAAGGGGAACATCGGCTGAGACTGCCACATCGTTCTCGGTTATGTGTTCCGCAATCCAGTTGTCCGCTGCATCTAAATCGTCATTCACCACTATCACTTCAACGGATGGCTCGTCCAGCAGACGGATTTGGCGGTTACAGACGAGATAGACCTTGAGGCCGTACCGTTTGGCTACCCGGATCGTCTCGTTCTTCACAGGACTTGAGTCAGCATCGACATATATGTTCGTCACAGAGGTGTCCTTTGAAAGAGATCGATCCAGGAAACCAGGATAAAGCCTATTTGTAGTAACAGATGTAGGAAACGTCCTGTTTTGCTTCAACCTCAAATGTCTGGTTGGCCGCCACAATGAACTGTTTCCCCTCGGCCATCTGTTGCCAATCTCCCCCGGGCAGCTTCACCCCAAGGGTTCCAGAGGTAATGACCATGCGCTCTTCTGTCGACGTAGAGAAGGCGTAGGTGCCCGGCGTAATGACCCCCACCGTGGCTTTTCCTGCTGCAGTCTCAAGTGACAAACTTTGGACCTTCCCTTCGAAATAGACGTTGTGATTCACGAGACCTCCTGCTTCTGCGGGATTTTCCAACGGTCGCCACTGCCGCCGCGGGATGGATATAACCATATCACATTCGACCGGGGGAGGTAACACACAATTCATGGCCGATAACCATGAGGGAAGCCGAGTGCGAGGTTACCTCTTCCCGGTGCTCAACTGAGAGCAGGCCAATGTTCCCAGTTCATCTCACCGATGATAGACCTCATTCAAAGCCATTTCCAGGGCTTCCGGTTGGTCGTTGGCCCCCCTCAATCTGGGCGGACCCGGCGGGCCATTCGATTATAACTTTGTGACCTTCAATGAGGGGGCAAGGAACTCGTCGGCTTAAGGCCGACGCATACCAATCTGTATGTTCTCTCAAACAGTAGCGACCGGCTACAATGCCGGGCGAGACGCCTATCTCGGCGGCCAGGGCGGTGCAGTTTATCGGCTCCGTCGCTTTGCTGAGGGCGAAAAGGTCTTGACCCCTGCCTTGCCGGTGCGACTCTGGGGCGGCTGTACGGGGCGTTGATTCGACTTTGGCACGGCACCCTTATCCATGCGCGCTTCGGGTTGCACAGGCTTTTTGGCCGGCCGGCTGCGCTGAGGCTCGCGAGGTGGACGTGCAAATTCGGTATCCCGTGCGGGTGGCGCCTTTTCGTAATCGAAATTCTGCAGTGTCCGCCGTTCGATGGTAGAGCCGAGCACCTGCTCGATGCTTCTGACCAAAGGCTCATCCTCCCTGGTGACGAAGGTGAAGGCGTCGCCGGTCTTTGCGGCACGGCCGGTCCGCCCGATGCGATGTGTGTAGGCGTCGGTCGTGTCCGGCATATCGTAGTTGATGACATGGGATATGCTCAGGACGTCTATACCGCGGGCCGCGATATCGGTGGCCACCAGGATCTGGTAGGAACCGTTTCGGAAACCGTCAAGGGCGTCCTGACGCCTGTTTTGGGAGAGATTTCCTTGAAGCGAAGCGGCTTTATACCCTGCCTTCTCAAGCTGCTGGCCGATACGCTTGGCCCTGTATTTGGTCCGCGTGAAGATCAAGATCGATTCCGTATCGGTCTGTCTCAACAGTTCCATGAGAAGGGCGGTCTTGAGATGCTGCGCAACAGGATAAAGGGCATGGGACACGGTGTTTGCAGGTGCAGCATGATCCACTTTTACCGTAACCGGGTCGCGGAGCACTTCGCCGGTGAGCCTTCGTATATCCTCGGGCATGGTGGCCGAAAACATTAGGGTCTGGCGCTTCAGGGGCAATTGCTTGATGATTCGCCGGACATCGGGCAGAAAGCCCATGTCCATCATCCGATCCGCCTCGTCAAGAACGAGGACTTCCAGATGTGAAAGATCGATCGTTTTCTGACCAAGATGGTCGAGTAAACGGCCGGGACACGCCACGACAACGTCAACGCCGCTCCGCAGTTTCTGGATCTGCGGGTTTACCCCCACCCCGCCGTAGATGGCGCAACTGGTAATCTGGGTGTTGCGGGCCAGTTCTCCTATAGACACGTGAATCTGTTCCGCCAGTTCTCGCGTGGGCGCAATGATGAGGCTTCGGACCCTGCCCCGTGGCCCGGGGAGGAGACGCTCCAGGATCGGCAGTACGAAAGCCGCTGTTTTGCCTGTCCCGGTCTGGGCGAGACCCATCACGTCCTTGCCGGAAAGGACCGGCGGAATTGCCTGTTTCTGTATGGGGGTCGGGGTTATGTAGCCGAGGGACGCGACGCTTGCTGAGATCTGAGGGTGAAATTTGAACGAACCAAAACTCAAGAGGACCTTCCTTCTGAAAATGATTATTAGCTGAAGTAAAATATGACCGACATATGGTATTGCGCGAGCGTTAAGAGGAACTTCTAAAGGCTCTCTTACACGGCCTTTGGATTGTCAGCACTTCGTTGCTTGGGCCATACTATAAGCTTATTTTTGGACTCCGTCAAATTGTCGAGGTGCGGGTTTGTTCAACGGGGATGCGTCAGATGAAACAGGGGAGGGAGATCGCAGGCGTTGCCTATCTGATATTGGACGGCCCGGCCTGGGGCGAAGCACGGCTACTGCAAAGGAGCCACAACCGGAATAACCTGAGCATCATGGATGGAATGCGACAGAGCCATTGTTTTGCTGCTGGGCCTTGTGGCTCTCTTGTTTGCCCGTGGGCGTGCGTGGAATACCTTCTCACGGTTGAGTTTGATGATCCCTCAGAACCATTCAAGGTTCCAAGATACATGTTCGTATCCACGATCGGTGTGGCAAAACGATCAGACACATCCACGCACCGGTCACTGAGACAGCGGCGCTCGATTTCCGGCGAACGGGGCGCCGGCAATGGATGATACAGATGAGCTACGTGAAAGGATTGACAGTCCTTCTTATTGTCATGGTAGCAGGATTCGCCTGGCCGGCCCAATCGGTCGACTGCGTCTATAGGGCAAAAAATGGCAAAGCCGACCGGTCCGGCCCTGTCAGGGAGTACAAGAACTGCGGTATCTGTGTGGGAGGCAGGGTAACCCTGTCGAGACAGTATCTCGGACGGCTCCACTACGATAACGATGGACTCGCCACGGTTTTCGTTCAGGGACAGCATTATTATGTGAAGCGTAACGGATCCATGCTGCCCGTAGTCGCTTACGATAAATGGGCGGACGATTATTCCGAGGGATTGGTGCGTTCTGCTGTGGAAGGCAAGATCGCCTTTTACGACAGAGGTTTTAAACAGATCATCCTGCCACGATATGATTGGGCGGCTCCCTTTGCCGAAGGGAGAGCCCTTGTCTGCATTGGCTGCAAAGACGAACCGCCCGACGAAGAGGGCCACACGCCCCTGGCGGGAGGCACGTGGGGGTACATAGACAAGAAGGGGGAAGAGGTGATCCCTCTATCGCACACCCGAAAAGAAGCGGAACAAATGTGGTGAGGCCGTCGTTCGTGTGGTCTGCCAGGGTCCTACCTGACAACCCGCAGTTTCCCCTGGAACTGACCGACATAGACCGGCAGCTCCAGGGTCGAACCATCCGGCGATTGGGCCTTGATCAGTTCATGCCGTCCGTTGAAGACATGCCATATGGTCTTGCTTGGACCCACAGGGAGAGCGCGCAACGCCTTGGGGTTCAATTTGTTCAGTCTGCTTTTGAAGAGCTCCTCGGTCAAATAGGTCCGCAGCTCGCTCTTCATATCCGCACCGCCAAAAGCCTGGGAATAATCGATGATCTTGATCTCTGATTCGCGGAGTATCCCTTCGGCGTCCTTCTTGATGAAAAGAGAAAAAAACTGTTGAGCATAGGCAAGGACGTCGCTCTCTTTGGCCTGCTCTGCTTCGCTCAGATGACGCCTGAAATTGAGGGTGGACGCGAATCGTTTGGCTGCCTGTACCTTTCCGGTGCCGGCAAAATCCTTGTCCGTGAGCTCGAGAGAGAAGAGTTTCCCCTTATCCATCGTAGACACCACCTCGCCCCACCTCGTCTCAGACAGGCCACAGGTGAACTGGGTAGGCTTCGAGGAATCCGCCTTCTTCAGCTCCACCCTTAGTTCATTTTCCCCGGTTAGCCAGGGATTGAGGGCAGCGGTGCCGTTGCCGCTCCGCGGTTGCACCTCAGTGACCACAAAGCCGTTGATGAGGATCTGGCCTGCGGCATTCTCCGTCTGATAGGTGAGCTGATAGAATACGGGCTTGTCCGATGCCGCAGCCTCAGCCTGAAAAATCAGCACTATCAACGACACGATCAACACAAGAACCCCTTTTCTCATCTCTTCATCCCCCTGCATCAGATTCAAAATCTTGAGGCACGTCCAGGGCCCCACAAAAGCGGTGCCCTGACTTTTACAGAAGTATACGCCATTCCGGCCAGAGGGTAGCGAGGTTTATCAATCACCTACCGTTCCCCCTGTCTCGGAACAACGCGGATAGCGCCCGGAAAGGGTGCAAAAAACACATTGAAATACGGCCCTGAGGGTATTAAAAGCATCAATAAGGAGAAAGCCCATGAACGATGAATCGATCATTGCCATCTGCCCGAGGTGTGGTGCGAAGAACCGTGTTCCCCGAAGTCGATGGGCCGACCGATTGAAATGCGGAAGATGCAAAGAGGCTCTTGATCTTCGAGACCTCTATCCGGGAAAAACAATAGACGTTACGGACCCTGTCTTCCAGCGGGAGGTGGTAGACTTCAAGGGCCCCGTGGTGGTCGATTTCACGGCACCCTGGTGAGGACACTGCCGCAGTCTTGAACCGGTTCTGGATGGACTGGCCCAAACCTTCAAGGGACAGGTCAAATTTGTCAGAGTCAATGTGGATAACTGCCCACGAACGGCATCTCAACATGGCGTAAGGGGGGTCCCAGCGCTGTTCTTCTATAGAAATGGGGCGATCGTGGACCAGGCAGTCGGTGCCCTGCCGAAGATGGAGATAGAACAGCGTATTAGGAGGCTTTTATAGTCAGATAGGATGATAACGCGCAAGATCAGGGTCGAATGCGGACCGCATCCTTCAGGTGGCCTATTTCTTGATCTGCTCGACGCCATAGTGTGTGATTGACGCGCTACAGGGGTTTGCGCCTATCCCATTTCCTGGGAGTATAAGAGACGATACAACCGAGTGATCGCGGCTTGCTTCGGGGGTGTTAATCCGTGTATCCGTCTGCCGTCAAGGCCGGTCTTCTGAATATCAGAGGGGCAAAGCCGGGGGCATCAGGCTGTTGACAACCGGTAACCCGATGAGGTCTATTGGAGCGGGTCGTTTTCAAGAGCTACGGTATGAACTGCGGGCGGGCTCACCACTCAAGAACTGTCCCATGCTGCCTATGCTATAGAGACTGCCTCTTTTCTTCACGATGACTATTCGATGAAAATCCTTCTCATTCAACCGCCACTTGAGGATTTCTACGATACATCCATACGTACCTATCCCCTCGGCCTACTCTATCTGGGGGCAGCGGTTAGGGATCTGTCCGATGTTGTCCTCGTCGATGCCCGGACGGGGTTCAAAGGAAGACCCTCGAAGGGCGAACCGCCGGCCGGCCTGGAGGACTATTATCGTGCCGATAGAATCACCCCTTTTTCCCTTTTCCAGAAATATCGGTATTTCGGCATGACCAGGGAGGCGCTGGCATACAAGATCGCCGGAGAGAAACCTGACATGGTGGCAATTTCCTCTCTCTTCGCAACCTTTTCTGTGGAGGCCATCGAGGTTGCACGGATCGCCAAGGTTGTCGACCCACGGATAATCACCGTAATCGGAGGCATTCATCCCACCCTTTTCCCCCGAGATGTACTTTCCCATCCCTCGGTGGACTTCGTCATCCGTGGAGAGGGGGAGACGCCCTTCCGGAATCTCGTAAAACGGCTGGTAGAGGGAGAAGACGGAAGGATTGCCGGGGTCTGTTATAAAGACGATGAGACGATGCGTATAGGCCCAATAAACCTCGAAACAGAGATGGACATGCTCCCTGATCGATCCTTGCTGCGCCCAGAGAAGTATAGAATCGGCAGAAGAAAGTACGGCACCATGATTACCTCCCGGGGATGTCCCAACCATTGCAGCTTCTGCGGGAAACCGGCGATTCCCTACCGAAGAAGACCCCTCCCCCGAATAGAGGCGGAGATAATCGATTGTCTCGATTATGGAATCCAGGCAATCGACTTTCAGGATGACATGCTCACGGGTGATATTCCGTTTTTTCGGGATCTCCTTGGCCTTTTCGCCGGCCGTGGGCTCACCTTGTCGGCTATGAACGGCATATACACCAAGGGGATAGACGAGGACACGCTCGATCTGATGTACGAGGCGGGGTTCCGGAGGCTCAATTTTTCATTGGTAGATGCATCGGAATCGCTTCTGTCCAGTCAAAATCGGGCCGGAATCGCTCCCTTCGTGCGCCTGCTCCCCTATCTGGAAACCTCTCCGTTTCTTGTCGAGGTTCACTTCATCGTTGGCCTGCCGTCCCAGACGCCTGCCCAGGTACTGGAGACCATCCTTTTTCTCATGGACAAGCGCCTCCTTCTTGGGCCGAGTATTTTCTATCTGGCCCCCGGTAGCCCCATCTTCAAGAGGACCATAGGCGAGGAATGGCGGCCCTTGCTCAAGTCCCTGCGATCGAGCGCCATGCTGCCCGTCAACCCCCTGTTTCAGCGAAGGACAACGTTTACTCTGATGAAGCTGGTCAGGTTTGTCAATTACATCAAGGGCCTTCTTGACCGGCAGGAGCTATCCTGCCGGATAAGTGCCTGGATCGAAAATGCTCCTGGCCGGGAGGCGGTCGAAGCAGAAGTGCTGCGCGCCCTTTTGTCACAGAAGAGATTTGTTTGGTATGACACCGTCTGCGGCGGCATGATGGATGAGCCCCAGGACTTGGACCTGGTTCATTTGTTCTTCGCCATGGCCAGGGGAAAAAAGGTCAAGGGCTTCAGAACCCATAACGAGCTTGTCATTGATGTATGAGATGTATGAGCCAACCAAGCGTATCCCACGAAAGGTGACCGCCCTCCTCGGGACCATTTTTTTTGGATGTTCTCTCGTCTCGTTTCGTCTTGGATAGCGACCAAAACCCCTCCCTTGCCGCCCCGTATCCAACCGCTGCACTGTTTTTAGCGCTAAAAACAAAAAATAGCGATTTTTTTGACGATTTTCACAATTTCTGTGCATTTTTCCCTTGCCAGCCGTAGGAATATTTCGTATAACGTTGAAAATCCTTGAAAAAAGGGGGGCGGTGAATGACAAAGACAGAACTGGTTTCAAAGCTGGCAGAGACGGGGGGCATCAAGAAGAAACAGGCCGAACAGATCCTTTCGGCCCTTGTTGACACCATCAAATCGTCTCTCACAAACAACGAAAGGGTTATTCTTCCTGGTCTCGGCTCCTTCTCCTGCGTGATGAGAAGTGAGAGAACGGGTAGGAACCCGAAGACCGGCGTCGAAATCAAGATACCGGCCAGAAAAGCGGTCAAGTTTTCAGCCGCAGGCGCCATTCGGGCAGATCTGAATGTGAGTGCCAAGAAGGCAGCAAGGGGCGCGAAAGGCAAAGGGGCCGCCAAAAAAGCTGCACCAGCAAAAAAGAAATAGTAATATTCGCCTTACCGGGGCAGAGAGCCCGGCCAAAGAGAGAAGGGCGCTAGCCTCAAGCATGACAAGACGCCGGATACGGTCTAGACCGTATCCGGCGTCTTGTTTCTTACGGATCAATTTTCTCGGGTGATAGACTGATCTTTGGGCCCTTCCTGGACACGGTCCAGAACGTGTGATTCGGTCCTCGAGAAGGCAGATTCATTGGCCGCGAACGCTGAGTAGATCTTTGAGCATGCGATCAACCTTGGCAGCATTATGGACTGTCTCAAAGAAATGATGAGGAACGCCCCCTCCTGTCATCTTTTAAAGCCGACGCCCTTAACCGTAACAGCGCCTCTGTCTCCCTGTCGGCCTCTTATTTCTGCATCGATCGAAAGAAATCGCTCTATTGTTGCCAGATTTGTGATGAGGTGCTCTGTGATCATGGAGGTGGTAAAGGTTGATCGTCCGGCAGCGAGACTGAGATAGATCAGTACCTGATCGGCAAGGTGAGGGTCAAGGCACGCCTCTGTCTGCTTATACGAAACAAGTTCTTGGGCCGCTTCAGCCCCTACCGCCTCGGCCCGTTTGCCCCGCTCCCCCACAGACGAGAACCCGGCAGCACATTTCCCCATACTTCCGAGGAAGATGTAGGTACCCCTCCCGAAAGCCGACACCGACCTCACATCCACTTCGGCCTCTACCCCGTTCCCCTGGAGGATCTTCATGGCGGCATCGCGCTGCCTTTCCGCGATGGCGATGGGTAGGTTCGCCACCGCCGAAACCCCCCGGATCTTTTTCAGAAAAGGGGGACTCGGAACCTGAACAGGGGGTATGTTCCTTCCTCCGTCAACGGGCATGACGGTAGCGCCCATGCGTCCCCCGCCCTGGGGATAAAAACCGTGCCTTTCCATTGAAACTGACGCAGTGATACCAATCGAATGGAGAAACGGGAAAAAGACGGACTGCAGATAGTCGAAGGGGGGGCTCATCCGCACATGGGTGCCTCCGACCAACTGCAGGGTCGAAGGCGCATCGGCGAAAAGAAGGGGCGGCAACAGCGCCTGCAGCAGGAGGCTTGTGGAGCCTGCCGTTCCTATATCAAAATCATAGCGGCCCGGAACCACCCGTCTGGGCCTGAAGACAAGGTCTTGCGACCCCGCTCTGTCCCCCTCCACATCAGCCTGGCACACCGTTTTCAAGGCCCTTACGGCAGTCAGATGCTGTGGCTGAAGCCCTGGCTTCGATCGATTTCTCCGTATGCGCAGCATTCGAAAAGGGGCCTGGGTCAGACACGACAGGCTGAGGGCTGTTCTCAGGATCTGTCCGCCGCCTTCACCGAGGCTCCCGTCAATCTCAATCACTGAACGCCCCACGTAATCCCAATTTTAGCATGGGGAGGGCGGCCTACGAAGAAACCATTAGGAGATCATTCCTGACAGCCATCCGATTAACCGTGGTGTAAGGACGGCAGCCCCGTCCCGCCCCCAGCGAGTCCCGGTCTAAGAACCGGGGTGGTAGCCAATGCGGAGCCGGGAGGGAGGAATGATCCCGTGACCTGGTTACCTAGGGCCAACGGGGCTTCGGTTCGTCTTCTAAAAGCCCTTCTTCCTTCAAAAGATGCAGAGCCTCTTTGACTGTCTCCATTTTGCGTTTCACTTCCGCCATCTCGGCTTCAAGTTCACTGAGTCGGGTTTCATACTTCTCGATGAGCAATCTAAGACCTGTCATTTCATCTACCTCCTTATGTTGAGTGAAAAAATTACGCTCAGACACATCCATTACGGCGCTTTTTATCTCGGCCCACGCCCTTTCTCGGGTGTCGTCCCGGTTTCGGGCCCACTCTAAGTCATCAGCACCGCCTTTCTTCATCTCGCTCTGCTCAAAGGAAGAAAAGCGACTGTGGAGCACCTTTCCCAGGCGATCGGCATTGACCTCAACGAGCCGCTTCATTACATTCAGCTCAAAAGAAGAAAAATAGCTCAACTCGGGGTCCTTTGTGGCTTTGACCGCGTATCTGCCTTGCTTTTGAATAACCATAAAGCAATCGTGCTTCCCTGTTTTGCGGCTTTCGTAAGGATCGGTCAGTACTTTTCCTCTGGTGCGGTGAAGGAGCCCCAGAGCAGGATGTCCGAGTCTTTCTGAGCTTGCGTGGTCGAGCAAGGCCAGGTACTTATGCAGGGAACTCACCGCAAGGGGCTCGTGCATAAGCCTCTCGTACTCCGACGCAAAAAAAGCGATGGCGTTCTTTAGTTTCTCCTCCCCTTTGGGGACCGCAGTCGCCAGAAATAGGTTTCTTATAAACTTTATCATGCCAGGGCATTGCCCCTTTCGCATGAGGCTATTTAAACCATACACCCGGGGCTTGGAGCTTTCAATCGACCGAGGGGCTGATTTTGCTGAACCGTCAGGGATTAGGCGGTATGGCTTAAACCATCGTCAAGCTGGTCCTGAGGGAGAGCGCCCTTCTGGCTGGTTCAGATTGTGATAGCCGAGACCCCGATCAGACCGAAGGCTCTTCGAGGAAAAGGCCCTGGCTATCTCATCCAGCTTCCGCCGGTGACGCAGATGGTCTGGCCCGTTATATACTCGCCGCCCGTGGCCAGAAACACGACTGTTTGGGCAACGTCGTCGGGCGTACCCTTACGGGCGTAAGGGATGGCCTCCTCCATCCTCTTGATCTCTTCTTCGGGATAGAGATGGGGAATGAATTCGTTGTAGATAAAACTGGGGGCAATGGTATTGACCGTGATGTAGTGCTCGGCGACCTCCATGGCCAGGCAGCGGCTGAAGGCCATGACCCCTGCCTTTGCAGCGGCATAGTGGGCGTGACCTGCCTTCAGTCCCATAAAGGCTGCCGTGGAGGCGATGTTGATGATGCGGCCGAACTGCTGTTTGATCATGGAGGGAAGCACGGCGCGGCAGCAGTAGAACGTTCCCTTCAGGGAGACATTCATCACAAGATCCCACATCTCGTCGGTGATATCGACCACCTGGGCCGGTCGGTTGGTGCCCGCGTTGTTCAGCAGGATATCGATCCGACCCAATCTGTTTAAGGTTTGATTCACCACGTCTTCAACCTGGTCCAACCTCGTTACGTCACACGCCATGCCTATGCTGTCTACGCCGTATTCCTCGGCTATAGATTCGGCGACCTGCCGGGCCCGACCCTCGTGGGCGTCGGTAACCACAACACTTGCCCCTTCCGACGCGAGTAAACGGGCAGTTGCCTGGCCTATGCCGGCACCTGCTGCAGCGGTCAAGAGTGCTACTCTATCTTTCAGCTTCATCGGATTCTCCTCATAATAAGGCAAAAAGGTTAAGATCAATCTCGTCAAAAGTATACAATCCGGCCTTCATCGGTATCAAGTTTTGGGGAGGGCACAGGGCGAGGCCGAAAAGGAGCGTAGGCCCACGATCAAGCTTTCGTTGATTGTTGAGGATTGGTGAAGGTATAATCAGGCGGCACACGTAGACGAACTTGCTTCTTCAACGAAATCAGATCACGACAGGGGGCGGCAGGCAATGAAGATTCGATTTCTGGGCGCTGCACGACAGGTGACCGGCACGTGCTTTCATCTTTCCATCAATGGCACGCAGATCTTGATAGACTGCGGTATGCAGCAGGGGGAGCACGGTTCCGAGGGCAATAGGAGCAGGTTTCTCTTCTCCCCGCCGGATATTGATTATCTCATCCTCACTCATGCCCACATCGATCATTCCGGCTTAATACCCAAGCTGGTGAAAGAAGGTTTCAAGGGTCCGATTATCACAGGCCAGGCTACCGCTGATCTGGTTACCATCATGCTTTACGATTCAGCGCACATACAGGAAAAGGATGCCGAGTGGCTCACGAAGAAGGCATTTCGAGCCGGAAAAGAGGAGGTTGTTCAGCCCCTTTATACATCAGAAGACGTGAAGGCGGCGGTTCCGCTTCTCCAGGGAAAGAGGTACGGAGAGATAGTGTCCCTTGGCAAAGGCGTAACGTTAAAGTTTTGGGATGCAGGGCACATCCTCGGTTCCGGATCTGTGGAAATGTGGTACCAGGATGGTGCGAAAGAGAAAAAGATCGTCTTCTCGGGAGATATCGGGAAGAAGGACAATCCCATTATTAACGATCCCGAGCACACCGAGATCGCAGATTATGTCGTCATGGAATCGACGTATGGCAACCGCCTGCACAAGAGCATGCCGGAGACCATCGACGAATTGGTGGAGGCAATAAAGACGACTTTTAAAAAGGGTGGGAATGTGCTCATGCCCGCCTTTGCCGTGGGAAGAACCCAGGACCTGCTCTACATACTCAATGGTCTCGTACGTGAGGGCCGCCTGAGGCCGATCGAGGTGTACATAGATAGCCCCCTCGCCAACGAGGCGACCAAGGTATACCTCTCTCATCCGGAGGTCTTTGACAGAGAGGCAAGCAAGCTTTTCTCGCTAGATAAGGTCAGCGGTGTGAAACTCCATTTCACCGAGTCGGTTCAGGAGTCCCAGGCGATAAACCGGATCAAGTCGGGTGTGGTTATCATTGCGGGGAGCGGTATGTGCGAGGGTGGAAGGATCGTGCACCACTTCAAACACAACCTGTGGAGGCCCGAATGTTCGATAATTTTCACCGGTTTTCAGGCCAGGGGAACATTGGGAAGACGTATCGTGGACGGTGCTACCCGCGTGAAGGTTTTGGGAGAAGACATAGCGTTGAGGGCCAAGGTCTACACGATAGGTGGTTTCTCAGCCCATGCCGACAGGGCCGGGCTTCTCGAATGGCTTGGATCCTTCAAAAGCCGCCCCGAGGTCTTTATTGTCCATGGTGAAGAAGATACCGCTCTCGATTTCGAAAAAGCGGTAAGGGAGCAGTTTGGCTTTGTCACCTACGTTCCAAAAAAGGGGGAGGAGTACGAGATATAGAGGGTGCGGAGGCGCGACTATGCCTCGTCTACAACACCTCTAACCCTTTGATTGTTCCTCCGCCAAATTGGGCCATGGTTTCGGCGGCAATACCCAGTCCCTCCTCAAGATATAGACCCTCGATGCCCGGGACCGCAAAGGCATAGAGAAGAACGTTGGTCGTGGCATCCTTCACTTTTGTCTTTTCATCGGCCCCCTGACACAGGACGCAGATGATGCCTTTGCCGTCCCTCAGCACAATCTCTTCCACCTTCGTCGTGAATCGGCGCATCCCCATGCCGTCGCATGTTTCCCCTGACCGGGCCACATCGAGCAGCAGACCGCCCTCTATGAGATCGAAATCTGTTACTGCCACAAGGATACCAGCACACATCTCAGCCATAAAGTGGGCATCCACCATGAGGTTGTAGCGAGGGAATCCGCTGTTGACGGTTCGCTTGAGATGCTGGGGCAGGGGGCATTCATATCCGAAACCCTGAAAGAATTTTTCGTAGGTGTCGATACGGTGAGAAATCTGAGCCAGGGTCTCCCGCTTTCTCATCTTGCGGAGGAGTTGTCGTTTGTACAGGTCAAACCCGCCACGGTCCTGCAAAGGATGGCAGTCCGTTATAAGCGTCAGGCCAAAGGCAATCCCAGGGTAGGTGTTGCGATAGCGCGACGATATTGAAAAATCTATCCATTCCGGCATAGTCTGGCCTTTCGGTTTATATCCGGACCAACACACGGGCACCCGTATCCGGGCCAAAGACCTGCGCCCCTTCCGTGTCGGATCCCCGTTTACCTTTGCAGGATTTTCCCCCCCGTGGGCCGCTCAGCGGCCCTATCAGGTGCCAAGTCGCTCCCCCAGCTCATAGGCCTGCTTGAGCAGGGCCGGCTGCTTCTGGATATCGCCGGCCTCGGTGCCGCTCCCGTATACAAAACCGGCAACCGGTGCGTCGATGAAGCGACACATATCCTGAAATGAACGGAGGGCATTGACGGCCCCCGACGTATAGGGGTCGGTATCCCCGTAGGTCATAAGGAGCCCGAGGGGCCGTCCCTTGAGCGCATGGCCCTCGGGGCCATGAAGGGCGAAGAATACCCGATCGATGAACATTTTTGTCTGCGCCGCAAAGGTAAACCAGTAGACCGGGCCGGCAAGGAGAAGGGCGTCCGCCCGGCGGATCCGGGGCATCAACGAGGTCAAATCGTCGTCGATGACACAGTCGACCGACGTTGCGCTTTGGCAGGCCTCACAGCCGTTGCACGGAGCAAGCGTGAGGTTTGCCAAATCAATGATCTCGACCTTGGCCCCTGCTGCCCGTGCCCCTGCGGCGGCTTGCTCGGCCAGAATGACACTGTTCCCGTTCTTTCGGGGGCTGCTCGATACAATAATAACCTGCCTGGACATGAATGCCTCCTGGTTGCTGTGGATCATTTTGGGGCTTTCTCGATAAACCTATCAACCATCCTTCCTATGTCGTCCCTCTTAGCGAGAACCCCTATCCATTTCGGGGGGATGCCTGAGAGCCCGTGGTGAATCCCCGCCAATCCTCCCGTGAGGGATGCCGTCGTGTCCGTATCCCCTCCCAGGTTCACGGCCTTCAGCACCGCTTCCTCGAAGGAGGACGAATTGAGCAGGCACCAGACAGAGGCATCGAGGGTGTCGACCACGTTACTACCTGCCTGTATGTCTGACCCGTGTAATTCGTGGATCTGTCCCGATATGAACCTTTTGAAAACAGTCATTTCGGTCAAGTATGGCGGCCTCACATAGGCCTTTGAGGCAGTCCCAAGGGCGCCTTTGTAGGCGTCAAGGGGGTCAAAGCCCTTCGTCAGGGCCGATGCTATGAGACAGTAGAACCCACAGGCTATGAGGGAGCGCGGATGACGGTGGGTTAGGCTGGAGACCCGATAGGCGTTGTTGAGGAGGTCGTCGGGCGGTGCATCGGCAAATCGCAGGGCAATGGGCAGAATACGGATGAGGGATTCGTTGTCGTTGCTCTTCACGTCGGTATCGCCGGCCATGACCGGTTCGACGCCCTTCTCAAGACGTTCAATGGCCTTTTGGGTGGTGTCCCCTCCATCGAACGCCTCCCCCCATGGTGTCCAGCAGCCTTTGCGATGCCAGAGAACGAAGCGCTGCCCCATGTCGTGAAGATCCAGCCGGTAGTTGACCAGGCTCTCCAGGGTGGACAGCAGAAGGGAGCTGTTATGCGACCAGGTTCCTGGTGGCTGATAGTGGGTCCCGTATCCCCGCATGCCGATAACGGGGTCCTGCCCCCGTTTTTCCCGGGTCGAGGTTTTTGCCGGGACCCCGAGGGCATCGCCGACGATCGCGCCCCACAGCCCCCCCTGAATCCTATCTCGATGAGATTTGTCCTGCCTCATGGTAATCTCCTGGTCACGCTATGGTTAGGTGTCGTTCTGAACACGCTTTGTGCCGTGGTCAGGTCACGAAAAGAGGCTTTTACGGGCCGTTTCCCAAAGGCGTCGGGAAGCGCGGCGTCTCTTGACACAATCTATTTTTCATTTAACGCGGCTGACGAGGGAATGCAAGGCAAAAAACGTCGACCCGAAGACCTTTGCCGAATAATAGGCGCGCCCGACGCAGAGAAGTCCCTGGTTGTCTCCTCGGACCGCATCGTGAGCCGGGTTCTCGACGCCAAAGGCTCACTGTTCCTTGAGGGCCGCCTGAGCCCGTGCCCTTCAAGGTTGTTTTCGTACGATTCTCGATGGTCATCTCTGTACCATTCTCTGTCACCCACCCGTAACCATCGATACCGTATCGTTGTGACCCATTGGAGGAGAGAACATGGCGGGCCGGTACCACAGTCAGAGAACGATGAAGAGGCAGCCTCACTCTTTTTTGTCGCGGTTTTGAGCATATTTCTCCTTGCCATGGGACATCTCATGGACAAATATTCAGCCATAGTGGTGGTACGGTTGATCATTCCCTGGGAGATCGGTTCGAACGCGACTGCTCCATGCCGCCGTCATCTTCCTTGAATATCATGCCTCTGGGGAGGTTTCTCACATGTATAGCGTAGGGATTGATATTGGGTCGGTGAGTGTTAAGGTCGTCGTCATGGATGAGAAGGGAAAGATCGTGAGAGGCCAATACCTCCGTCACAAGGGGCGGCCCCTGGCGGTTGCGGCCCGACTTTTGGGGGAGACGGCCGATGAATTTAAGATCGATTTCGTTGCCGCTACCGGTACGGGGGCGAAGGTCCCCGCCCATCTCATGGGGGCCAGCTTCATCAATGAGATCGTGGCCGTGACCAGGGGGATGAGCTGCCTCCATCCCCAGACGGGAGCGGTGATAGATATTGGTGGTGAAGACTCAAAGCTCATTATTCTGGAAAAAGGCCCTTCCAAGGGAGGTCTGAAGGTGAAGGATTTTTCCATGAATGCCCTCTGTGCCGCAGGTACCGGGGCCTTTCTTGATCAACAGGCATCGAGGCTTGGCTTTACCATCGAAGAGTTCAGCCAAATTGCCCTCCGGTCTTCTCGTCCTCCCAGGATAGCCGGACGATGCACCGTTTTTGCCAAGTCCGATATGATCCACCTCCAGCAGGTCGCAACGCCCGACTACGAGATCGTCGCAGGGCTTTGCTATGCCCTGGCCCGAAGCTTCAAGAGCACGGTGGCCAAGGGCAAAGACCTGAAACCCCCGGTGGCCTTTATCGGAGGTGTGGCGGCAAACGCAGGGATGAGGCGTGCCTTTTTAGATGTATTCGATCTCCACGAGGACAATTTTTTTGTGCCGGAACAGCACACCTTTATCGGTGCCATCGGTGCCATCCATGCCGTGATTGACGATCCGGCCTTACGGCGGGAGTACCTTGGTACCAGGCTGCTTGAAGGGCACCTTGACAGGGAGCGCCCAGAAGAAGCGCACGAGAGGCTGGCCATCTCTCGCCACAACGTACACGTGCCCTATGCACTGAAGAAGACTGAAAAGAAGACTGAGGTCTATCTTGGCGTGGATGTGGGTTCCATTAGCACAAATCTGGTCCTCATAGACCAAGAGAAGAACATAATCGCCAAGCGATACCTGATGACGGCAGGGCGACCCCTTGAGGCTGTACGGCAGGGTCTTGCAGAGATATCTGAGGAGGTGGGGGAGCACGTTGAGGTGATCGGTGCGGGAACCACAGGATCTGGTCGCTACCTTACGGCAGATTTCATCGGGGCCGATATCGTGAGGAACGAGATCACTGCTCAGGCAGAGGCGGCAATAAGCATCGACCCTCACGTTGACACCATATTTGAGATAGGGGGACAGGATTCAAAGTATATCAGCATCGATGACGGGGTTATTGTTGATTTTGAGATGAATAAGGCCTGTGCGGCCGGAACGGGGTCTTTCCTTGAAGAACAGGCGGAGAGACTCGACATCTCGATAAAAGAAGAATTCGGTTCCCTCGCGCTAAGGTCGAAAAAACCTGTCAAGATGGGAGAGAGATGTACGGTTTTCATAGAATCCGACGTCATCCATCAGCAGCAGCGCGGCGCCGACAGGGAAGATATCGTCAGCGGTCTTGCCTATTCCATCGTTCAGAATTATCTCAACAAGGTCGTGGTCGACAGGCGGGTGGGCAAAAGGNNCATCATCAACAGAGGGGCGCAAAAACCGAAGATATCGTCGGGGGCCTCTCCTACTCCATTGTCGAGAATTACCTGAACAAGGTGGTGGGTGAAAGAAAAATAGGCAAAAACGTATTTTTCCAAGGGGGGACCGCTTTCAATCAGGGCGTCGTTGCCGCCTTTGAGAGAATCGTCAGCGGTCGGGTAAGGGTCCCGCCCCACCACGACGTTACCGGCGCCATAGGTGCCGCCATCCTTGCGATGAAGGAGAAGAGCTGGGAGAAGAGTGGATTCAAGGGGTTCGACCTGAGCAAACGAGCCTATGGGATTGAGACCTTCGAATGCAGGGGCTGCGAGAATCTGTGCGAGATACGGAAGGTTACGGTTGAAAAGGAGAGCCCCCTTTTTTATGGGAGCCGGTGCGAGAAATACGATGTCGTGAGAAGGGGAAAAAAGACGGACATGCCCGATCTCTTTGCCCTGAGGGACCAGCTTTTGAACTCAGCCTACGACGAATCCGCCCAGGGCGAACCTATCGGGGTACCGAAGATATTCAATATGTGGGAGTCTTTGCCCTTCTGGAAGGCATTCTTGACGGAGCTTGGCTTTTCACCCATTTTTTCGGAGCCGACCAATAAGAAGACCATACGGGAAGGCGTTGAGAACATCATCACTGAGGCCTGTTTCCCCGTAAAGGTGGCCCATGGTCATGTGCTGAATCTCCTCGAAAGAGGCCTGAAAAGAATTTTCATCCCCAGTGTTATCAATCTGAGGAGGCCATCGGGAAATCCCCTCAATACCTTTGCCTGTCCTTACGCCCAGACCATTCCTTATACCGTGGGGGCCTCCATAGACTTTGCCGCCCTCGGCGCAACGGTCGAGACGCCGATCGTCTTTTTCGGGAGGGGAGAGGGGACAACGTTGAAGAATCTCACCGCTTTCGGGGGAAGGATAGGACGGCCGAAGAAACAGGTGCGTCATGCCTTCATGACGGCTCTTGAGGCACAGGAAAGGTTTCGCAGAAGTGTCGCCCAAGCAGGCAAGGACGTGTTTTCAGCCCTGAAGGCAGGGGAGAAAGCGATGGTTGTTATCGGGAGACCATACAACAGCGCAGACCCCGGGGCGAATCTCGCCCTTCACAAGAAACTGGCCGATCTGGGTGTCCCATCCATCCCTCTCGATATGTTTCCGGATGTCGATGGCGTCGAGCCGGACGAAAGTCTCGACGCCATGTACTGGGCCTACGGGCAAAAGATCCTGAGGGCCGCCAAGGCCGTCAGGGAGCATAGGAACATTTACGGCATCTATGTGACAAATTTCGGATGCGGACCCGATTCCTTTATCACTCACTTCTTCAAGAAGTCTCTGGGAGACAAGCCGTTTCTTCAATTGGAGATCGATGAACACAGTGCGGACGCCGGGATGATCACCCGGCTCGAGGCGTTCCTCGACAGCATAAAGAATGCAAAAGGCCGGGGGAGCACGAAACAGAGTCGCGTCCGGAAGTACGGGACGGATGCCCATCAAAGGACCATCTTTATACCGAACATGTCGGATCATAGTTACGGCATCGCCGCCGCTTTCAGGGCTTGCGGGGTGAATGCCGCCGTCATGGACGAATCGGACGAGGAGACCATCCACCACGGAAGAAAACATACGACCGGCAGGGAATGCTACCCCTGTATATTGACGACCGGAGACATGGTAAAGACGGTCCTGAATAAGGATTTCAACCCGGACAGGGCCGCGTTTTTCATGCCCTCGGGCAGCGGCCCCTGCCGTTTCGGGCAATACAACCGGTTCCACCGCCTGGTCCTGGACGAGCTAGGGTTTCACAACGTACCCATCTATGCCCCGAACCAGGATCGCACGTTCTACGAGGAGTTCCATTTAGTGGGGGAGAGATTTTCGAGGCTCGCCTGGAGGTCTGTCGTGGCTACGGACCTTCTCATCAAGATGCTTCATCAAACTCGTCCCTACGAGGCGAGAAAGGGCGAGAGCGAGGAGGTATACCGGCAAGCCGTCGGTAGCCTTTCAGCCGTGATAGAGAATGGCAATGACGGAATAGTCGATATGCTCACCCAAGCCGTGCAAAGATTCCTTGCGGTGGACCAAAAGGCACCCCAGAAACCGGTGGTGGCCATACTGGGTGAGATATACGTACGGAACAACAGGTTCAGCAACAGCCGGATTATCCAGAGGATTGAGGAATTTGGCGGCGAGGTATCGCTCGCTCCCGTCTCGGAATGGATATCCTACGTGAACTACCTCAACAGGTATCGACAGAGCGAAACGAGACTGACCCTGACGGAGTTCCTGAAGCTTCTGCTTGTGGAGCACGTTCAGAAACAGGAAGAGCACCGGTTGGAAAGCATCTTCCTCAAATATTTGAGGCACGGAGAGGAGCCGTCGACCAAGGAGGTCCTCAAGAAGGCCAGCCCGTATGTGCACGAGAGCTTCGAGGGCGAGGCCATACTC
Source organism: Deltaproteobacteria bacterium UBA2221 (assembly GCA_002328485.1). Lineage (GTDB taxonomy): Bacteria > Desulfobacterota > Syntrophorhabdia > Syntrophorhabdales > WCHB1-27 > WCHB1-27. Next base: position 47,403 of record DCUF01000083.1, on the reverse strand, counting down.
ACCATCGGAAAGGCCATCGACCTGATCGACAAGGGCGTATGCGGCATTATCAATGTGTCGCCCTTCAACTGCCTGCCGGGAACCATTGCCTCGGCCTTGTTGCGTCTGGTGCAAAAAAGGCATGGTATCCCGGTCATAAACATCGCCTATGACGGTCAGGGCGAAACCAACATCACGACAAGGCTCGAGGCCTTCATGTATCAGGTCAAGGACCAGTTGAACCGATAATTCAGGCTCAACCGTCCCAGGGGCATACCGTTTGGCGGCTCCGGAAAAGCCTTTTCCCCGCACCATCCAACCCTCCCCCAATCGCGGAGGGCGTGTTCACGTTATTCCGGCCTGCAGACGGACAATGCCGCCCCTCCCCGGGGAAACAAAGGCTGCATCTTCACCTGAAAGACGCCTTCTACGGCTCGCCCTCGAATCCGGCGGCGAACGACGTTCCTCCCCAGGGAACGATCGTTCACGCTCCAGGCCTCTTACGGCCAGCGAGGCGTTTGTTCTTCTTCCGAAAGCCCCTCTTCCTCGAGAAGACGGGAAGCCTCGGCCACTGTCTCCATTTTGCGCTTCAGTTCAGCCATCTTATTTTCAAGTTCTGTGAGTTGATTCGTATACTTCTCCGTGAGCAGAGTAAGACCTGACATGTTACCTACCTCCTTGGGTTTAGTGAAAAAGCTAACCTCAGATACATCCTAACAGGGTTTTTTATCTCGGCCCATATCTCTCCCGCGGTTAGTGCGAAAAGTGGACAGCGAGCCGAGTAAGCCAGAAAAAGGTCTCCCCTAGACGCCATCTTTGGCGCCCATGTTTTTGCCCAACGGATTGCCGATCATCCCGTAGAGCAAGACCGTGAAATTTCAATCTCAGAAGGGGCTCAAAAATCGATCTCGTGCCTTTTTGTAGCATGGCGTGATGGTCCGCTGCAAGAGAAATAAGGTTGTAATCGTAAGGGTTTAAGCCTTGGATGATGCACTGAAGTAGGGCAAAAGAGGGGGTGCGCAGCCTGCCGGGTCTCAGACGATATGGTCACAAAACGGAGGGGTTCGGGAAAAGGCGGTGCCATAATGACCGCCATGACCCATGGCAGGAAGGGGCTGCCTTTCGGGCCGGGGGGGTTCTCCGCCTTTTGGCAAACTACCGTTTCTCTCCCCTGCGGGGTAGAAAAGATAACCTATCCCGCAGTCGCATTGACGTGCCTTTCAAATCAGGCCGTTACCATACCTCAGGAAAGGCCATGTTGGTAAACGTCTCTTCAAGCCTGACCTTGTGCCCTCGCTCCATGCGGGCAAGGGATTCAAATAGTCCCCTCTGCTCGCTGTCCTTGCAGACTCGGGCCAATTCGGCATAGGTGTTCATTGCCTCTTCTTCATTCTTCATCGCCAAGGCGATGGCATCGGAAGGCTTCATGGTGACACTGAGCTGCGGTTTTTCCACGGTGGCCGATACCTTGTAGTCCTTCGTCTCGTCGATACTGATCGGTTTTACACTCGTGAGAACACCTTCCAGAAAATCCCTGTGACCCCTTTCGTCGCTCGCTAACCCGACAAAGATACTCTTCAGGCTTGAATCCTGTACCTTATTCGCCACACCTGAGTAGAAATCGTATGCCTCGATCTCGCTTTCTATGGCCGCCATTACAATCTTTCTGTACTCTTCTGGTGTCATAGCTATCCCTCCACGTTTTTGATGAATATCAACCTAAGGATAGTATTCCGAAGGGGTTCTGTCAAAGCTTATGTCGAATTCCTACCGTGGTTATGAGACAATGTTTGCACCCCCTTGAAGGGCTTAAAAGCGCCGGTTCGGCTCGGTATATCCATAAAGCTTCCAGGGCTGGTGTTTCCCGGACCGGCTTGAGCGGCGCGCCTCTCTTCTGGCAACCGCGGTTGGATGAAACTTGCCCCCCAAAGGGCCAATTCGATGAAAGCCTAAGCCGTACCTCCTAATACCGGTAGGTTCGGCAAAATTAACCCTACGGTCAATTGAAAGGTTCAACACCCCAGCGTATCGTTATAGCAGCCCTTCATGCGAAAGGGGGCATTACCGTCGCATGATAAAGTTCATAAAACACTTGTTGATGGCAACCGCGGTCCCTGATGGAGAAGAAAAAATCAGGAGTGCCATCGCCTTCTTTGCGTTAGAGCACGAGAGACTTACGCAAAAGCCCCTCGCGGCCAGTTCCCTCAATAAATACGTGACCTTGCTTGACCATGTGAGTCTGGAGAAAGTGGGAAGCATCGTTTTTGGACGCCATTTTCGCAAGATAGTGAGAACGCTCACGAACCCTCGGTCAACGGAGGAAATGCGGAAAGACGATTGTTTTACGATTCTTCTTCAGGATGGCGAGTACGTGGTCAAGGCTACAAAGGAGCCTGACCTGAGCCATTTTTCCTCCCTTGAGTTGGAAGAGATGAAGAGACTGGTCAAGCTCAATTCTCTCAGGAAGGTTCTCCATACGCGATTTTCCTCCCTGGAGACGAAAGGGGCAAGAAGACTCGGCGAGGTGGATGCCGATCTCCCGGACAATACCTGGGAAGAGGCATGGTTTGAGATAAAAAAAGCGGTGACAGATGCGTCTGAAGGTGGTGTTGTCACCAAACCCAAGGAGGTAGATGAAATGACAGGACTTGATCTGCTCGTCGAGAAGTACGAGGCCCGACTCAAGGACCTTGAAGCCCAGATGACGGAGCTCAAAGGGAAGCTGGAAACCGTGATGGAGGCTCTGCACCTTTTGAAGGAAGAGGGGCTTCTAGAAGATGAGCCGAAGCCTGGTTGGCCCTAAAGAACGGGGGAGCAAAGTTATCGCGGCGCTCAGCCCGACGGTGGAACCACGAACGCGGATCGGTGACAAATAGCAGTCAAGGGCGTCGCGATAACTGGTGTACACAAACAGGCGGCCTCTTCTCGGGGTCGTCATCAAGCCTTCCGAGTGACACGATTTTTCCAAAGAGCGGTCCGGTGATCATTTGTAAGTGACGGCGGGAGTACGCTTGATGGAAGCCATCGGAAAGATCGTGATGGATACAGGACATCGCCGGGATCTTTTTACGAAACTTGAAAGAAGAAACGATCATCAATAAAATATGATCGGTGCAGGCCGGCTGCGGTGAATGATTCATCCGCACCATGTGGGTAATGTCTCGGCATGAGAGCACCGATAGGCGTCACATGACACATGATACTTCGATCCTCAAGCAGTGTGCCAGAGGTGCTATGATGTTTGTTCGGGATGCGGCTACGAGGTTGGTAGCACCGTAAATAACAACCGGGGAGCGGGCCAGCGAGACACCGACATAGCCATGTCGGTTTTGGCCCATCCTGTAGTGTAAAAGAAAGGGATTAATGGAATCGAAGCAAACACCCGACAGCAACAGGGGTACAGAGGAACAAAAGAAAGATCACGGGAACCGTTTCAAAGAGGCTCTGACCCAACGGAGGGGCTTTGTCTACACGTTGGAGCTCGTGCCCGGAAGGGGTTCTCGCGGTGAAACCATCGAGCAGGTCCTCGATATGGCCCAGAGGGCTGCTGCAGGGGGGCGTGTTCATGCTGTCTCAATAACCGATAACCCGGGGGGCCGTCCTGCCCTCGCCCCCGAGGCAATCGGACTGGAGGTTCTGCATTTCGGAATCGACCCGATCATCCATTTTACCTGTAGGGACAAGAGCAGGAACCAAATTGAATCGGCCCTCTACGGCCTCGACAGGGTTGGCTTGCGGAATATCCTTGCCATAACAGGCGATTATCCGGAGGGGGAATCAAAACCGGTATTTGACCTCGATTCGGTGCAACTGCTTCAGTTCGCGACTCAAATGAACGCTGGCTTGGAAAACGACGTAAAGGTCCCCGGTGCCGGCACCAGAGTCCCCCCCACCGCGCTCTTCAAGGGCTGTGCCGTCTCTCCGTTCAAGCAGCTCGAATCAGAGACGATGGCACAGTATTTCAAGCTTCTCAAAAAAGTGCGGGCAGGGGCCGACTTCGCTATCACCCAGGTCGGCTACGACGTTCGGAAATTCGACGAATTACTTCGCGTGATGCGGTCCTACAACATAGATGTGCCTGTTATCGGCAACGTTTTTGTTCTCAGCCTGGGAACCGCCAGAGTTATGAACAGGAAGCTTATCCCTGGGTGCGTTGTGACGAAGGCCCTTGTAGAACAGTTGGAATGTGAATCGCGTCAGCCGGATAAGGGAAAGGCTGCCCGTTTCGTGAGGGCTGCAAAGCTTATCGCTGTTTTGCGAGGCCTGGGTTACAGCGGCGCCCATATCGGTGGACCAAACCTGAAATATGAAGATGTTGAACGGATCATCGTGACCTCGGAGGAGTTGACCCCAAGCTGGCGCGAATACGTTCAGGAATTCAGTTTTCCCCAGGAGAACGGGTACTATCTTTTTCAGAAAGACGACGAGACAGGTCTTAATTCTGATGTTCCTTCCGTAAGAACGAACCATGGGGGCAAAATACCAGGGTATGCATTGATGCGTTTTTTTCACCGGGTCGTCTTCGACTTGGAAGCCCCTCTTTACGGAGCCGCCCGCGCCTTTTACAGGGCACTGGAGGGCACCAGGTTTGAGGAGCATTTTGGCGTTCTGGAGCACTTCATAAAGATCATTACCTCCCGGTGCCGTAAGTGTGGAGACTGCGCCCTCTCCGACATTGCCTTTCTCTGCCCGCACTCCCAGTGCCCGAAGCATCTCCTCAATGGCCCGTGCGGTGGCTCATCTGAAGGATGGTGCGAAGTATACCCCGGAAAACGCCGTTGTATTTACGTAAAAGCATACGAACGCCTTAAGATCTATGGAGAAGAGGAATCTTTGAAGGAGACATACGTCCCGCCGTGCAACTGGCAGCTTAATCAATCATCATCCTGGGCCAACTATTTTCTGGGCAAGGATCATTCTGCCAACAATAAGTGCGGAAAGGAGCCGGCCAAGAGCTGACCCGTTCGGAAAATCTGCGGGGACCGAGCCGCAAGGCAAATATTCGGTTAAGAATGGGAGAGGAAATATGGAGATAAAATCGACCGAGGACTATCAGATTGCACTAGCGAGGATTCAGCAGCTTGTGGCTGCCGGTCCGGAACGTGACAGCGAAGAGGGCATTGAACTTTTGGAGCTTTCAGAGACCGTCGCTGTCTACGAGCATGCGCGTTGGCCGATGTAGACACGGCACCGGCACGTAAAGCCAGCCTGAACGTTCCCTTGCCGCAGTTTATCCGCAGATCTCGTGGGAAAGATCTCGTCCTGCCAGACTGTCTGCATTCGGTTTGCCAGCCGCGACCTCGTCCATGTCCCTTATGCACCGTAAGGTAACGTGGGCTCATCGTCTCATAGGTTGCGGAGTGACGCCCCTGTCCACTCTGTCCAATTGTTTGTCGACATCGCCTCTTGGAGCGATGTTAACGGCGATGATACGTTAACCATCCAGCAAACGTCAGGGCAAAGAAACCGACCCCCCTTCCAGCCTGGCCTCTCCCGCAGTCCGCCAGGCGTTTTGCGATCCGGGCATTGCCCTGGACGTATTTATTAACGCCGTCTTTTGGTCGATAAAAAGTGAAGGTAGTGTTCGCTTTTTTGTGCGCATACTCCGCAATTCACGATTTCGGAGAATTCTCTATGGCACGTCAAAAAACCAGTGTCTATGAAGATTTCATTACGCTGGCGAGCAAGCTCCCCTGGTGGCTGGACATCCTCCTGGCCATCGTGTCGTATTTTGTGCTCCATGGCATTGCTTCCCGCCCGGCCCCGGTTGTCACCGCTCCTGGGCAGATGGGTGCCGCTGCAACACATGGCATGCTGACCATGTTCGCGACGTTTGGGCAATTCCTGATCCCCCTGGCTTTTGGCGTTGCGGCACTGATATCGGCCATAGATACCGTCAGGCAGAAAAAAGTATATGAAAGGATCGAATCCCGTCGCGATGTTGCCGCTATAGAAGAGATAGGATGGGAGGATTTCGAGAGGCTTATTGGTGAATACTATCGACGAAAGGGCTTTGCTGTCAATCGAGGGGGCGGCGACGGACCCGATGGAGGTGTAGATCTGGTGCTTCGGAAGGGCAAGGAAAGGTACCTGGTCCAGTGCAAACACTGGAAAGCCTATAAAATACCGGTACAATTAGTCCGGGAGTTCTATGGAGTAATGGCCTCTCAAGGGGCAGACGGTGGGTATTTCGTAACCTCCGGCGTATATACCAAGGAGGCTTCTGCCTTTGCGAAGGGCCTCAATCTGGAGCTGGTGGATGGGCACAAGCTCCGGCTGATGATAAACGCGACCAGGAAAAGGGCCGTTGTCACAGACATACAGTTGAACATGGAACTGACTCAAATCCCTCCGACGTGTCCTGTCTGTGGCGGGAACATGAAAAAACGCATCGCACGACGTGGCAAACACACCGGGGAACCATTTTGGGGCTGTACCAATTATCCGAAGTGTCGAGCCATCTCTGCAATACCGTCCATTGACACCGGAAGGCGCGAGATATCAAGCCTTTCTCCCCCGTGAGCCGTCGCCGCTCGGGCTACAACCCATCTTTGGAGCCCTCCTGCCGTTCAGTCGACCTCAACCCGCTGATTATAGCGGGCTTCGGCACTTACCTGGATTGTCTCGGGTTAATAAATGGCGGAGGGAGAGGGATTCGAACCCCCGGTACGCTTATCAGGCGTACAACCGATTTCGAGTCGGCCCCGTTATGACCACTTCGGTATCCCTCCGAGCCCTGAAAAACTCCTGAAGCAAAGAACGTGCCTGGTCTGCCATGACATTGCCGACCACCAGCACCTTGTGATTTGACGGAAGACTGTTAACGTCGCTCGCGGAGCCAAGGGCGCCCCGCTTGTCGTCGGGACAGCCGAAAATGACCTGGCTCAGTCTTGCCGCTATAATGGCCCCTGCACACATGATGCAGGGCTCCTTCGTGACGAAGAGCCGGCAACCGGTGAGCCGGTAGTTGCCTAGGGCGTTGCAGGCCCTTTCAATGGCCGATATCTCCGCATGGGCCAAGGGAGAGTTGCGGCCGATGGTCTCGTTATGGGCCCTCGAAAGGATCCTGCCCTCCGGCGACACCACGATTGCCCCCACGGGGACCTCATCCGACTCAAAGGCCTCTACCGCCTCCTCCAGGCACAAGCCCATATAGGCTTCGTCTTTCATCGTCTTAAATATACCTGCCCGAGGGAGGAAAATCAATTGAGTTCCTGTCCGCAGGAACGGACTGTCACCGTCGGGCCTTTTCTGGAAGGGTTGGAGACACGCGGATCGCGAGGCAATCGTAGACCACGCGGTCAGCCTGGTAAACCACGGTGTCGCGCCTTATCAGGCGCCACCCCCCGGTCTCAAGGACCCCGTCTCCGGCTATTGCATCGATGAGATCGCCTGTCGAATCGAGCAACCCCACGAGGCCGGGATCCTGGGCGAGCACCACGCACCTCACGCCAGGGGCGGTCACCAGGGTCACGGGCTCGATGACAAGATTGGACAGATCGGGCGATAGCAGGGCCTCGACGGCTGGTCTTGCCTGCAGCCGTATCATTCTCGCCCTTGTATCAGGCCCGACCGTTTCTTTTGTGGAACATATCAGGTCGAGAAGATCGTCTCGAATCTCGTTCAGTTCTCGGGCGGAGCGCCACTTCTCAGGTTCCCCGTATGCGGTAAGCGCTTTAGCGAGAATGGAAATCTCCCTCAGATAGTGATTCCGCTGATTGGTAGGCACAAGGTACATGGCGATGATGTAGACCGGGATGTCGTCGGGGGCGCCAAAGTCTATCCCCGTCGGGCTCCATCCGACAACGCACATAAGGTCCTCGTCGAAAGACACGCGGGCATGCGGGCATGCCCAGCCCTTGCCTATGGCCGTGCTAACTGAAGCTTCCCGTGCCATTACCAGGCCCTCGACGTCCGTTCCCGCAGGTATCGATGGGATCGCCTCCAGGATATGAGCGAGAAACTGGAGTGCATCCTTCTTGTCATTATCCGGCAGCTCGATCAGTCTGCCCTCTTGCAGGGCGTCAAGAAGGGTATCCATAATTAGTCACCTCCGTAGCGCTTAAAAAACCATGTTTTCACGTTATGGGTGAGGAAGGCGTACGAGAAGAGAAAGGCCGAGATCCAGGCCCAGTAGACAGGAGGGAGGGGCACCATTCCGAGAGACGGGGCGAAGGATGAATAGGGCAGCCACACCCCTACCGCCATGATCGTCACGGTGGCAAGGGTCATGGGGAATGACGCCCGGCTTCCCAAAAATGGTATACGTCGGGTTCTGATGATATGAACGATGAGCGTCTGGGTTAGCAAGGACTCTACGAACCACCCCGTCTGGAACAGCCTTACCAGCGCGTCTTTTTGCTGTGGGGTCGTGGCTGGATCGACAAAGGCGCTGCACTGGAAGAAGAACCACAGGAGGGCAAAGGTTGCATAGTCGAAGATCGAGCTTATCGGTCCGATGGAGACCATGAAACGCCTGATATTGGCGATGTTCCATTTGAGGGGTTTGGCTATTTGTTCGTTGTCCACGGTGTCCGTCGGGATGCCCGTCTGGGAAAAATCGTAGAGAAGATTGTTCAGGAGTATCTGTACCGGCTGCATGGGCAGGAAGGGAAGGAGATAGCTTGCTCCCAGGACGCTGAACATGTTTCCAAAATTGGAACTGGCTCCCATACGGATATATTTGATAATGTTTGCGAAGACCCTTCTGCCTTCAATGATCCCTTCCTCAAGCACGAGGAGACTCTTCTCGAGAAGCACGATATCGGCTGCTTCTTTGGCAACGTCAACCGCGGAGTCCACGGATATGCCGACGTCGGCCGCCTTGAGGGCGGGCGCATCATTGATGCCGTCCCCCATGAAACCAACCACATGGCCGTTGGACCGCAGGTTCCGCACGATCTCTTCCTTCTGGGAAGGCGAGAGCTTGACAAAGATGTTCATGTCCTGCACGGTTCTTGAGAATTTGTCGGGCGACAGCTCTGAAAGTTCTGCACCTGTTACGATATGATCCGTTGAAATGCCAACATCCCGACAAACCTTTTGCGTCACCAGGAGGTTGTCCCCGGTCAGGACCTTTACCTTTACGCCTGCCTCGTTGAGCAAACCAAGCGCGTCCGCCGTCGATGTCTTGGGGGGGTCGAAGAATGCGATATATCCCAGCAAGATAAGGCCGGATTCATCCGCTGCGGAAAACGACTCTTTGTCGCGAGGAAACTCCCGATAGGCTATGCCGAGTACGCGGAAGCCATCTCTGTTGAGCCCTTCCACCTCTTCGAACAGGTCTGCCCTGATCATAGGGATGAGCGGGTAGACCTCATCTCCGATCTGATAGTGCGTACAGCATGCATAGATCTCCTCCACCGCACCTTTGCAAATCAGGACATGGTCACCCTCATAGTCAACGATGACCGACATGCGGCGACGCTGAAAATCGAAGGGAAGCTCATCGACAAGAGTACAGTCCCGCTCTACATCCAGATCAACGTGGTCGAGGACTGCCCGGTCGATTAGGTTGCGCAGGCCTGTCTGATAGTAGCTATTGAGGTAGGCATAGGTCAGGACATCGGTGCTCGGGTGGCCGATGATGTCGACACTATGCTCCAAGACTACCTTGTCCTGGGTCAAAGTCCCGGTTTTGTCTGTGCAAAGGATGTCGATGGCCCCGAAGTTTTGAATAGAGGGGAGCCGCTTCACGATAACCTTCTTCTTGGCCATGGTGAGGGCGCCCTTTGCCAGGTTCACGGTAACAATCATGGGCAGCATCTCCGGGGTGAGACCAACGGCGATTGAAAGCCCGAAAAGCAGCGCTTCGATCCAGTTTCCTTTGGTCATGCCGACGATGAAGAAGACCGTACAGACCATGACGACCATCAAACGGATCATGAGCCACGTGAAAGACCTTACCCCGTGGTCAAAGCTCGTCTCTTCCTTAAGGCCGGCCAGACGTTCTGAGATACCCCCAAAAATGGTGTGCGATCCTGTGTTGATCACCAGGCCCCGGGCAGAGCCGCTCGTGACCGAGGTACCAAGGAAGCAGGCATTCGGCAGCTCCAGAGGGGATCCAACCGGACTGCCCTCTGACTCCGCCGTTTTTTCAACGGCCAGGGATTCCCCGGTCAGTGCGGACTGGCTCACAAAGAAGTCCTTAGCTGTCAGGAGCCGCAGGTCTGCAGGGATGAGCGACCCCGCCTGGAGGAGCACGATATCACCCGGCACCACCTCCGATATCCTGATTTCCTCCTCCTTTCCGTTCCTCACAGCGATAGTGCGCGACTGCACCCGTTTTCCGAGGGTCTCGACCGCACGGCTGGATCGACTGTCGAGGATGTACGAGAGACCAACGCTCAAAAGGATCATGGCACTGACGATAAACGCTGATATTGCTTCTCCGATAATCGCCGAGACGATGGCGATCAACAGCAACTGTATAACAAGCGGGCTCCTGCAGCGATGGACGATATCGGCCCAGAAACCGAGCCGTTTTGTGTCAGACATCTCGTTGGGGCCGTACTTGTCGAGACGATGCTCTGCTTCTTCTCCATCGAGACCGCGTGGCGTCGTCCCAAGGGTTGCGAGGGCCTCAGATGCTGGCATGGCACACAGATCCATGAGGCAATGTTCGTCTTCCTTCCCGCCTCGCCGATCGTTGCCGTTACGGTGATCAGAGATCTTTTTTTCTGACATACTCGCAAAGATGTCGATCTTCATGACCATATGACAGCCTCCCGTTCCCGCCCGGACCCAAGACAAGGTTGCCGTGATGGCCTGTCCTCCGACAGGTGATCACGGCCAGCGCACTGTCCTCACGTGCAGGCGGCTGATCTCTGCGGTTATGGTCAAACCGCTCATGTCAACCGCACTTTTTGCCCTTATGTTGCTAATTCATTCGGTTGGAAACGAAGGGGGAAACTTCACCTCAAGAACCACTCAGGCCCAAGAGGAGAAAAAGATCAGAGGATTTTCTCTACACCTTGAGCTGGAGCGGGTTCACTCCAACCAAAACGACACTGACCGTTAGGGTCGTCTTCCATATGGGGCCGGTCCTCCAAGATTTCGAAACTTTCTATGATTTTAAAACCCAGGCGCTTTACAGTCAACAGGAAAGACCGTCTCGCTATTCAATGGCCAACCTGGCCAGTCTGATAATATTGCCTGAAAGGATCAGCTCCTTGTCTGCATCAGGGATGTCGAGGTCCATGACCTTTTGAAGCTCGCCACGCATGCTGCCGAAAGGGATGTCGGAGCCGAAAAAGACTCGTTCCGGTCCTATGGTCTTCACGAACCGCAAGATACTGCTCCGGTCGGCAAGGGCAGTATCGAAATAGATATTTGGCTTGTTCTTGAAGGAGGCGAGGAAATCCATGGGATCGCCACCCAGCAGACCGAGGTGAGGTATGATGAGCTTCAGTTCAGGGGCCATGGCCACGAACCGCTCCGTGAAATCCAATTCCTCCTCAAAGACTATGGGCTTATCGGCCTGCCGGAGCTGTTCTATCAGGCGAGGCAGATCGGGGTCATCGAGCACCCTGTAGTTCGAGGAACTGTCCTGAATGCCCCTCATCCAGTGCCACTTTCCGCCCCGATACTCATCGGGGATCGGGCTAAAATCCTCCCCTATGTAGTGGTAAGGTACAAAATGCTTTATCTTTCTGGTTTCATTCAAGAGCTCGATGTTGATCTCGTTGCTCATAATGGCCGTTGAAGGAAAGGGGATCAACACGACGTGTGTGACGCCCGTCTCTTCCTGCTGCCGCATGATCTCCCGGGTGGAGACGTTCGTGTGCAGGGTTATGGAGGGCCCCCAATGGGAGTGGCTATCGACGATGGTTTCGAATTGCATCTATCCTCACATAGTCCATCATTGGGTTTTGTCAGAAATCCGAGAAGGCCCGATTCCACCACCCGCTCCGCTTGAGACAGAGAGATGCGGAGGAATAAGACCGGAGAGGCTGCTGAGATTTCTGCCTGATCTGGGGAGACTGCCATATCAGGCAGCCACCGCAACCTGGCGTGCGTAAACCCGAGCCGTTCCATCTTAACTCCATGTTTCCCTTGGAATCATTACCACATGGTTGTATGATTTGTAAATGATCAAAACCCCCTTCGTGACAGTGGACATCGTCATCCGTTATCAAGGCGGGATCGTTCTTATTGAAAGAAAGAATGAACCCCATGGGTGGGCCTTGCCTGGAGGGTTTGTCGACATAGGAGAATCGATAGAACATGCGGCCCTTCGAGAGGCGAAGGAGGAAACATCGCTCGTCGTAGTGCTTGCAGAACAGTTCTACGCCTATTCCGACCCCAAGCGCGACCCTCGCTTTCACACGGTATCCATGGTCTTTATCGGAACCGGTACGGGCGAATTGAAAGGCGCCGATGATGCCCGTGCGGCAAAGGTTTTTACCGAGCAGAACCTTCCTGAAACCATTGTCTTTGATCACCGTCAAATCCTCGACGACTACTTTCGATACACTGCCACAGGCAAGCGGCCACAGATAAAACAGCCGTGAGCAATCCGTGGCCTCCATTTTGCTTGTGTACAGTACCTGTCGCGTGATAAAGAGGGCCGGAAACAATTCCTGAAACCCCTCCTGAGATCGGTACCCCCCGCTTTCGGCTTCACGAGCCATGGGACGATCGGCAGTTCTGATGGGGTGAATGGGAAATATATCCGCCGGAGGGCCGGTCAATCATGAAGGCCCGAATGGAAGACCACGATCTTTTCGGGTTCAATATGTTCGGTCGAAGTGGCGATTCAACTAAGGTGAGTAAGCATGAGAGATGCCGACAAGACGAAGAATCGACTGATCGAGGAACTGTCAAAAGCACGCCATAGGATTGCAGAGCTGGAGACAGCGCTTGGGTGCACCAACGCTACATGGTGTTCCTTACAAAGCGTTGGCATTCCCGAAGACTTGGAGAAAAGAGAAGGGAGTCTTGCCCAGGAACAACGGCAAACGAGAGAACCCTTGCCAGCCAGTGCGGAAAGGTACGCAAGCATTCTTAGAAAAGCCCCGACGGGTATTGGCGTCTCCGTTCACAGGATCATTGAAGGGGTCAACGAGGTCGTCTGCAATATGACGGGATACACGAGGGCTGAGCTGGTGGGAAAGAGCGGCCGGGTGCTTTACCCAACGGACGAGGACTACGATCTGGCCGGCGAGCGGTATCCCCAGATAGCGGATCACGGCATTGGAACGGTAGAGACCCGCTGGCGGCGAAAAGATGGAACGGTCATAGATGTTTTACTCAGCTCTGCCCCGGTTGATCCTCATGATCTATCGAAAGGGGTGACGTTTACCGCTGTCGATATCACTGAGCGCAAGAAGGCCGAAGAGGTAGCCGATACGTCACGGGCCCTGATGAGTGCGATTCTCGATAGCACCGACGCCCTCGTATGGTGCGTGGACCCGGAAACCTTTGGATTACTTACCTGGAACCTCACCTTCCATGAATATTTTCGTCTGGAACGCCAGATCGTCGTGGAGACAGACATGGGTCCCGAAGATCTCGCCCCCGCCGGGTCTCCCTCCGCCGAGATGTGGCGCAGTTTTTACAGGCGTGTCTTGACCGAGGGCCCTTTCACTACCGAATATACCGTCCATGCGGGTACCCGTATTTTGGAAGTCAGCTTTAATCTTATACGGCGGAAGGGTCGCGTCTTTGGCATCTCTGTATTCGGGAAGGACATTACAAAGATATGGAGAGCAGAGAAGGAGCTTCGTGAAAGCGAGGAACGGTTCCGGATTTTAGTCGAACCGGCGCCTGAGGCCATCTTCGTGCAGACGGATGGTGTACTCGTCTATGCGAACCCGGCGATGATCAAGCTTTTGGGCGCCACAGAGCCTGAGGAAATCCTTGGGAAAGAGGTATTCACCTGGGTGACCCCGGAACATCACGAGTCCGTTCGTGCCCGCATGAGCGCGCAATCGAAAACAGGGGCGTTTCCACCCATCGATCGTGAGTACATACGGATCGATGGTTCCCGGGTATCGGTGGAGACTACCGCCGTGGGGATCAAGTTCAAGAATGTGGATTCTCATCTCGTCTTTGTCCGGGACGTCACCGAACGGAAGCGGGCAGAAGAGGCGCTCCGCCAGAGTGAGGAGATGTATCGGACGTTGATCGCCGCTTGCCCTGACGCCATTATTGTGACCGACCTGGCGGGCCGCGTCACCTTGGCCTCTTCAAAGGCAGTTGAGCTGTTCGGGGTCTCTTCAGAAGCCCGGGCCGTGGGGCGCTCCGTTTTGGAGTGGATGATACCAGAGGATCGGATCGAGGTTTTCGCAGCCATGGAGCAGCTCCTGTCCGGCGAAGGTGCTCCGAGCAGAGAGCTCATATTGAAGAAGGATGACGGGACGCTCTTCGATGCGGAGGTGCATGCAGCCCCGATCCGATTGTCAGACGGCATGACCCGAGGCATGATACTCATCACCCGCGATGTGACCGAGCGGAAGAACCTTCAGGCCCAGCTTCTCCAGTCCCAGAAAATGGAGGCTATCGGTACCCTCGCCGGAGGCATAGCGCACGATTTCAACAATATTCTTACAACCATCATGGGTTACGCAGGTCTTATGGAGACGAAGCTCCCCGAAGATCACCCCTTTCGAAGCTTTGTCCAGCAGATAAACAGTTGCACAAGCAAGGCGGCCAATGTGACACGAAGTCTCCTTACCTTTAGCAGGAAGCAGGCAATGGAGCTCAGTCCCCAGAGTATGAACACCATCATAAGGGATATTCAGAAACTCCTTAGAAGGATTGTGCCGGAAGATGTGGAACTTACCTTTACCCTCAACGAAGACGCTGCAATAATGGCCGATATGACGCAGATCGACCAGGTCCTCATCAATCTGGTCTCCAATGCCCGGGACGCGATGCAGAAAGAGGGGAAGCTTCAAATCGAGACGGGGGTGGTACAACTCGGCAAGGAATTCAAGCATGCGAATGGATTCGGAAAGCCTGGCAGATACGGTTGCATCTCTGTTATCGACAATGGTGCCGGCATCGATGAAGCCATACAGAAGAAGATATTCGAACCTTTCTTCACCACAAAGGACGTGGGCAAGGGGACCGGTCTGGGTCTCTCCATTGTCTATGGGATTGTCAAACAGCACGGGGGCTACATAACCGTTTCGAGCAAGCCCGGAAGCGGGACCCGGTTCGACATATACCTGCCGGAAATCAAGGCCGAGATCACTGAAAGAAGACAGCCGGTTATCCCTCGGGCAGGAGGAACAGAGACCCTTCTTCTCGCCGAGGACAATCCTGATGTGCGAAGAACCGTCAAAGAGATGCTCTGCGCATCAGGCTATACGGTAATAGAGGCCCACAACGGAGAGGACGCCGTACGAAAGTATGGGGACAACAAGAACAAGGTGGATCTGCTCATCCTGGATGTCGTCATGCCTGTCAAGAACGGGAGGGAGGCGTACGAAGAGATTCGGCAGATAGGTGGTTCCGTTCGCGCCCTCTTCATGAGCGGGTACACGGGTGACGTGGTCCTCGATAGAGGGGTTCAGGACGGCACCTTCGACTACATCCCGAAACCCCTCTCCGCCTCTGATCTCCTTCAGAAGATCCGTGAGATACTGGACAGATAAGGTCAGTCGAGAGCAGCCACCGCCTTCTGAATCCGGCCCAACCCCTTCTCGATATTCTCCATGGACGTGGCAAAGGAGAGACGGAGATATCCCTCTTTTCCAAACTCGATGCCCGGCACGACCGCCACGTGAAAATCCTCCAGGAGGATCCCGGTAAACTCGGTGATGTTGTTCACCTTTCTACCCTTGTAGCTCCGTCCGATCACATTCTTGAAGCAGGGGAAGACATAGAAGGCGCCTTTCGGGTTGAAACAGGTTACCCCCTCGATCTGTTTAAGACCGGATACGAGATAGTCCCTCCGTTTCAAAAAGGCCGCAACCATGGTCTGGACAAAATCCTGAGGTCCGGTAAGGGCGGCCTCTGCGGCAACCTGAGCGATTGACGTTGGGTTAGAGGTGCTCTGGCTCTGGATATTGGTGAGGGCCTGGATGATCTCCTTGGGTCCGGCTGCATATCCGATCCTCCAGCCGGTCATGGAATAGGTTTTTGAGACAGCGTGGGTAATGATGGTCATCTCCCTGATAGGATGGCCCAGGGAGGCAATACTGGTGTGGGTGTACCCGTCATAGGTGATCTTGTCGTATATTTCGTCCGAGATCAGGTAGATGCCCCGTTCAACGGCGATCTTGCCGATCTTCTCGAGATTTTCGAGATAAAAGATCGAGCCCACGGGGTTGGAGGGGTAATTGAGGATAATGCCTTTGGTTTTCGGGGTAATCACCTTCTCCAGCATGTCCCCGGTCAACTGATACTCCTCTTCCTCAAAGGTCTCCACGATAACCGGTTTGGCCCCGGCCAACTCGATCATAGGAGGGTAGGATACCCAGAAGGGGCTGGGGACAATCACCTCGTCCCCGGGCTGAAAAATGGCCTGGAACAGGTTATAAAGGGCGTGTTTTCCACCCACCGTCACAACCACTTCTTCCCGCTTGAATTCAAGATCGCTATCCCTCTTGAACTTATCTATGATGGCGTCTTTGAGCGGCTCTATCCCCCCCACCGGGGTATACTTGGTGAAGCCGTCAAGGATCGCGTTGATGGCCGCTTTCTTTATGTGCATGGGCGTGTCGAAATCGGGTTCTCCGGCCCCGAAGCCTACGATATCCAGGCCTTGGGCCCTTAGGGTCTTCTCTTTTGCGGTGATGGCCAGTGTTGCCGACGGTTTCAGTGAAGCGGCTCTTGCAGATAACATGGGCTAAAACTCCTTCGGTTTCGTTATGATTTCCTTGACCTTTATCTTGAAAAAGCGGTTTGAAGAATCGGCTTTGATCAGACACACCGTGTCCGCACCTCTACCCGTTCCTGCAACCGCAATGATATCCTCCGGTGGAATGAGGCCTGCGTCTGCAGCCATGGCTGTGATCTCTGCGCAGACCTTGATTCCCTGACAGAACATCCGTAGGGCGTTGGCAACCAATTCCTGTTCGGAATATCCACCGCCCATATCCCGGATGGCCGTCCCTAAGCTCCTCAAGACCATGGTCCCGGTGAGGACCCTGACCCCTCGTGCCGCGACCTGTTGCCTGATATCATCAGGGAACTCCTGAAGCCCTGGTTCCTTGAAACCCGTATTGTGGGTGACAACGACAACGTTGATGCTAGGATCAACAAGATCGAGGAGCAGTTGAGCGGTGTAACCGTAGGTGGAGGCTACGACGATATGACGAATCCCCTGCACCTGTGCGTAGTCGAAGGCCATTTTGAGCGCTTGTAGAGTGTTGTCACGGCCGGCCTTCTCAAAGTGCACGTCGCATCCTCCATGGTAGTATTTTTTAACCCATCTTTGCTTTCTTGTCAATCGCTATTCGGAAATGGTTGACAGCTTTCGCACCGTAACGCCAACCACTTTCGTCGTTTGAGCGGTGATTTTAAATCGGTCATCTATCCGCTCCCCGATAATCCATGCGATGCAATCCCCTATAAGGAGCAACGGGATTCTCCTGCGGTGGGTCCTGGGAAGCTTCCTAGAAATGAAATAGTCTTTCAGCTTTACGGCATGCGCCATCCCGAGAGGGACGAAGCGGTCCCCTTCTCGAAAGGTTCGAACACTCAGGCGGGAAACGCTTCCTGGGTCCAGAAAGGCGGAATACCGGTCCGACGAAAACTCGGACGGAGGATGGTCGACCAGATCGATATCAACGCTTATCCCGAGCGCCTCCACGACGGTGTGGCCGGGACGGAGTGGGAACGTCTCGACGACCTGGGGCGGGGCCGTCGCCGCCGTGAAGACGAGTTTGTCGTATTCCCTGAGCACGATTATTCGAAAGGGAAGGAGGGCGGATGCGCTGGGTCTCGAGGACTGGAGGACTTTTTCAACGAGCCGTATATGTTCTCTCAATGCGATAAAACCGGGGGCGAGCCTGCCAAGCACTTCGGACAAGATTCGAAACCGTGTCTCCTCGCTGCACGCTATCAGTTGCCCGACCGGGAGAGTAATTTCTCCGTCGCCGGGCAGCCAGGTAGTCAATAAGGATCGTGCCTCCCTGTCGAGTCTTTCATTTAGTCGAGTCAGGTCTCCAAGAAGACTCATGATGCGCGAACGGACCGTTGGATTGAGCCTTTCCATGGGGGGCAGAATCCGGTGGCGCACGTAATTTCGTTCGTATGCATCCTTCCTGTTGGAGGAGTCCTCCCGGTACCTTATACCTTTTTCGGTGACGTACTGCTCGATCTCCCGGCGGGTGACATCGAGCAGGGGCCGGATAATGGGACCTCGTGATACGGGGATGCACGACAATCCTCTGATACCGGTACCTTTGACGACCCTCAACAAGAAAGTCTCCACCTGATCGTCTTGATTATGGGCAATGGCTATGCGCTGATAGCCGTATGTCCGGGCAAGTTCCGAGAAATAATCGTAGCGCACATCCCTGGCCGCGTGCTGGATCGACTTTCCGCTGCTTTTGGCCAGACCATGGATATCGACCCGTTTCACATGGGCGGGAAGGGAAAAACCTTCCGCAGCCGCTCTCACAAAGTCTTCGTCCCCGTCCGATTCTTGACCCCTCAGCATATGGTTCACATGGGCCACAGCCACGTCAAAGGGGATTGTGTCCTGGAGGGTGTGCAGCACGGACAGAAGGGCCATGGAATCGACCCCTCCGGAAACGCCGACGAGAACGTAGTCATGGGGCCGGATCAGCTTCGCGTGGCGGATAAGAGTGAGAACTCGAGTGGGGAGATCAGGCATGAAGGCCAAGAACGTGAACCGTGAGGGGCGAGGAGTAAGAGACCAAGATTAAAGGCGAGAGTGCTGAATAGCGGACGGTCAACATGGTGGTGACGGATACCCCTTGGCCCCTTTCACAGCTCAGGCTAAAGCCCTTTCATGACGAGCACGACGAGCAGTCGGACGAAGTGCAGCCGACACAGCCGGAGCCGCCGCTTCCCGTCGAGGCAGGCTTGAACTGATGGTTGATTGAAAAGCCAAAGGAAGACATCTTCTTCACCGGCTTCTTCGAGCCGCACTTCGGACATTCCGGCTCGTCATTCCTGAATACCAGAAGCTCGAACTCGTTTCCACATTCCTCACACGTATATTCATAAATAGGCATGTCTTGCCTCCTTCGAGTCGTCCATCTTTCGGGGCTCACGTCGCCCCCTTTCGAAGCGGTTTCAGCCGTTCGAAGGGTATAAGAGCCGTTTCAACGGTTGAACCGGCTCAAACGAGTGAAACCCTTGAAACTACCTTTTGACTTCATGGGTGGCACCCCCTTCAGGACAAGAGCGCAAACGGGCAAATGGGAACAATTGAATTCTGTCGTCCCCCTTCACTATTTCGCCTTTGAACGGCTTTTCCCTCGTGAGTTAGGGCAGGTTTGTAGAAGTTCCTTCTCCATTCCGTTTCATTCGTCCCATCTCGCGGCACAGGTCTTGTTTTAGGTTACCCAGGGCCTCCGCGTACCCACTCAGTTCGGGCCTTCCGACCTGCTGGGCCAAAGCTTCCTCTATGAGGGCATGGGAGGCTGCAAACCTGTTCCTAAAATAGAGATTGAAGGCTGAGGAGTAGAGGAAAAGAAATTGGGCTGTCCCATCAGGCCCGCTCATCTGCATCACCTTTTGAAAAAGCTTGCGGGCCATGTGGTAGTATTCGCTGTCCAGATAGCTCAAGCCTGCCTTAAAGATGAGCGTCACTTTTCCTCTCTCGAACATCTCGTTGAGCAGATCCTGGTACCCTTTCTTCCCATAAATCCTGATGAACGGCTTCTCATTCTCAAGGATGAAGCGGGGGAGAAGATAGTTGTCTTTGTAGAGCTTAAGAAGGTCCTTAAGCTGGGACACGAGCTGTTTCAGGAGCATCCTTACTTCCCTGAGCCCTTCATTGAGTCTTTTTTTTGCCCTCCCGATCAGGACGTCAAACTCGCGAATCACCTTCTTCTCCGAAGGCGTCAACTGATTGGAGCTGCGGAGGCTGTCGTACATCGGTGTATAGTATTCCAACTGATAGATGTTCTCACGAAGTTTCATCGCCTCATGAAAGATGTAGCCCACGGTCATATCATAAAGCTTTTCCTTGTACGATGCCTCTTCAGCATTCCTGAACAGCTCATGGCACATCTGCTTCAGACGGTAAAGGCAGCTCATTCCCCTGTCATCGACTAATTCTTCCATGACGTTGAACCGCAGTTCTCCGCTCTTGAAAAGGCTCATGCAGTCGTGACAGATCTTGTGGACGGAGAGTGATTCCCTCACCAGGTCTATCTGTTTTTTTTCTAGATTAAGGTTGGACATTTGATTCCATATCTTCCTTGATCAGGCGCCGCAGCTCCTCGCCCTCCAGTACCTCTTTCTGGAGAAGCGTCTGGGCAACCTTTCCAAGCAGTTCTCTTTTATCATTCAACATGGTCTTTACCGATACGTATGATTTCTCAACAATTTCTTTGATTTCATTGTCAATCTCGCGAGCCGTCGCTTCGCTATAATCTTTTGACGAATTGCCCGGGCTAATCTCCAGGAACATCGGTCTTCTCTCTTTTTCGAAAACCACATGACCCAGTCGATCGCTCATTCCGAATTCCTTCACCATGGACTTGGCAATATCCGTTGCTTTGGAAAGATCATCGTGGCCGCCGGTCGAGATCTCCCCGAAGACAATCTCCTCGGCAACACGACCCCCGAGCAGGACCGACAGTCTATCAAGAAGCTCTTTCCTAGTCATAAGATATCGGTCCTCAGTAGGTCGTTGCATGGTGTAGCCCAATGCGGCGATGCCCCGAGGAATAATCGATATTTTGTGCACAGGATCCGTGGTTTCCATCAGCTCAGCCATGAGGGCGTGTCCGGATTCATGATACGCCACGATCTCCTTCTCCTTCTTGCTCATGACCTTTCTTTTCTTTTCAAGGCCGGCCAATATGCGGTCTATGGCCTCCTCGAACTCTTCCGCCGTCACCGAATCCTTGCCCTTTCTGGCTGCCAGAAGGGCCGCCTCATTCACCAGATTGGCCAGGTCCGCCCCTACAAAACCGGGTGTGCGGGCCGCAATCGTTGAGAGGTCAACCTCTTTAGCAACCTTTACCCCCCGGGCATGGACCTTCAGTATTGCTTCTCTTCCGTGGATATCGGGCCTATCAACCAAGACATGCCGGTCGAAACGGCCTGGCCTAAGCAGGGCCGGGTCAAGGATCTCCGGTCTATTGGTGGCGGCCATAATAATAACGCCCTTTTTTGTGTCGAATCCGTCCATTTCAGCCAGAAGCTGGTTCAAGGTTTGTTCCCGTTCATCGTGGGAAGCAAGGGGATTGAGACCCCTTGCCTTGCCCAGAGCATCAAGCTCATCGATGAATATGATGCACGGTGCCTTTTCCTGGGCCTGCGCGAAGAGATCGCGGACCCTGGCTGCTCCAACCCCCACAAACATCTCAACAAAGTCAGAGCCGCTCATGCTGAAGAAGGGAACCTTCGCTTCTCCAGCCACGGCCTTCGCAAGCAGGGTCTTGCCCGTTCCAGGGGCTCCGACAAGAAGAATGCCTTTTGGGATCTTACCACCCAAATTCAAGAATTTCTGCGGCGTTCTGAGGAACTCAATGATCTCCCCCAGCTCCTCTTTGGCTTCTTCGGCTCCGGCCACGTCTTCAAAGGTGACCTTCATCTCGTCCTGGCCGTAGATTCGTCCCTTGCTCTTTCCGAAGTTGAGAACACCCGATGGTGCACCACCCATTCGCCTCATAAGGAGGTTCCAGATAAGAATAATAATCAGAAAGGGAAGAATCCAGGAAACGATGGCCCTCATGAACTTATTTTCGTTCTGGCCGGTAAATTTGACATTGTACTTCTGCAACTCAGGAACGAGGTCTTGATCATCAACCCGGGCTGTGACGAATCTTGTCCCTTTCCCGTCCTGACTCAATGTGCCCTGGATGGTGTCGCTATTAATCGTGACCTCAGAGATTTTACCCTTCGCCAACTCCTGTCTGAACTCGCTATAGGGAATGGTCTTCGTATCGCCGGTTGATAGATAGCTCTGGATGATGATGACCACAAGAAAGGCTGCCGCGATATAGAAGAGCGTAAAACTTTTCGTCTTGTTGTCCTTGTTGTTCTTGGTCTTCGGTCCTAAATCTAAGAAGATATTGGTGCGAGTCTCGTCCTTCTTTTTTCCCGTCGTTTTCCTGGGCATGCAAACATTTTAGCAGAGTTATCCCCTCTTTGAAAGACCTTCCCGGTTCCTGACCATGCCCATTACCGCCAAAATGGCATGCTCCGAGAGGACCCGAGAAACATCCTCATAACGACGGAGCTCGAAACCATTCTAAGTAATTGAAAAAGCTTGACAATCAAATAGGAAAAACTGTACGTTTCAGGGACGGCCCGTGAGCCTGAAGAAGGAGTGGCCCCGGAGACCGCGAAGTCAGAACATGGATTCAAGGGGTTCAATCGTTTGAGCCGTTTCAACCGTTGAAACGACGTTTAAACCCTTCAAGCGGCTGGAACCGTTTTCAAAAGGGGCGACGTGAGCCCTATGATTTAGCAGGCGGAGACCTGCAAGAAGGGGAGGCTCCACCCGGCTCATGCCGGTGGAGGGGGCGACGTGAGCCCCACCAATGGAACAGGTACTGCTTCTCAACACCACATTCGAACCCATTGCCGTCGTCTCCTGGAAGAAGGCGGTTACGCTGGTGTTTCTGCAGAAGGTGGAAGTGCTGGGCGTCTACGATCGCGAGGTGAAGAGCATATCTCGCAGTGTGAGGCTGCCGGCCGTTATCCGACTCCTTCACTTTGTAAGGAACGGCAAAAGGGGCGTCAAGTTTTCAAGGCGAAACGTCTTCATCAGGGATGACTTTACCTGCCAGTACTGTGGCAAGAAATTCGAAGCGAAGCATCTTACCTGCGATCATCTGATCCCCCGATCAAGGGGAGGCCTCACAGAATGGACGAACATCGTAACTTCTTGCATCCGCTGCAATCTGCGAAAAGGGGACAAGCTGCCCGAGGAGAGGGAGATGCTCCCGAGGCGAAAGCCTTATTGGCCCACGGACTATCAGCTATTGCGCCTCGGCTCCGACGTCAAGGTGCTGCCTGAGATCTGGAGGGACTACTTATTCTAAGGAAGATAGCATGGACAGAGTATGGGCTCCATGGAGAATGGAGTATATAGCCAGTACGAAATGTACGGAAGAACAGGGCTGTTTCTTGTGTGCCGGGAATAGGAGCGACCCGGACTCCCTCGTTGTGGCAAAGAAGGGGAAGGCCTTTGTGGTAATGAACAAATATCCTTACTCGAACGCCCATGTTATGATCGTACCGGAACGGCACGTGGCCAATCTCGAAGACTTGACTGACGAAGAGCTTATGGACATGATGAAGCTTCTGAAGCTCTCGGTGCGAGTGCTCAAAGAGACGGTGGATGCTGCAGGCGTAAATGTGGGGGTCAACATGGGACGGGCAGCGGGGGCAGGTCTCGAAGAACACATTCATATTCATGTGGTGCCGCGCTGGTTTGGCGATACCAATTTTATGCCCGTTTTGGCTGAGACCAAAGTCATCTCCGAGCATCTGATTGAGACATGCCGAAAACTGAAGGAGCGTTTTGAAGCCCTTCTTTGATCGTTCTCGGGGGACGGATGAACTTCCGGCTTCTCTCCCAACACGTTTGGTGAGGATCGTCTACGGTAATGGTTGACTCTTCTCTGAGACACAGGGTGTAATACAGCATAGCGCTTGAGAGATTGAAGAATAGGGCTCAGTGGGTCCAATTCGACGTCTAGAGCTTGTCAAGGGCTGATTAGGCTCGATTGTCATGGCCTTGTGATGGCAGTAACGTCTTCTACATAAGGAGCACACTATGCGGGCAGGTGTTCTTGCGGCGGCGATTTTCCTAATGTCTATTTACCCTTCGGTCCAGGTGCATAGTGTTCCCTTGACGATGGCCCAGGCAGTTCCTGCGTTGTCACCGAGTCGTCCGGACCAGGTTACCAATGTCGCTCCGAGCGCCATGGAACAGGGAAACACCTTTTACAGGGCCGGGCAGTACCAAGAGGCAGTCCAGGCATACACGAAGGCCATGGAGAATAGCCCTTCTGACGCAAATGCACCCTACGCCCGAGGTTTGGCCTACTCCAAGCTGGGTCAGTACGGTCAGGCGATCCAGGATTTGGGCCTATCCATCCAGCTGAACCCTCTTCATTCTGATGCCTTTTTTATGCGGGGGGTGCTGTTTAGCCGGCAGGAGCAGTACGAGCGGGCTATCGCAGATCTCTCCCGATCCGGCGAGATTGCACCAGGGCGGGTCGAGCTGTACCTCGAGAGGGGCTTTGCCTATGCGGCGCTCAAGCGCCATGTCGACGCTGTTTCAGACTTTACGAAGGTCATTGAGCTGGATAGGACGTCCGGTGGGGCCTACTACGGCAGGGGCGCCGCAAGAGTCGAGCTCGGACGCAACAAAGAGGCTATGGAGGATCTGACATCGGCGATACAGGCCAATGTCCCAGGGGCCAACGCCTACGTCCTGCGGGCCCGTCTATACTTTGCCGAGAAACGCTATAGCGAGGCCCAGGCCGACTGTGACAAGGCCATCCAGATCGAGCCCGCCAATACTGGAGCCTACGGAGTGAGGGCTGACTCACTTGTGGAACTGAAACGAGTGGGGGAGGGAATCAAAGACTATGACAAGGCGTTGCAGTTAAAGGCTGATCAGCCGGAACTCTATTACAAACGGGGCATGGCGAGGGAAAAACTGAACGAAATTGACCAGGCGATTCAGGACTACGGCCTGGCGATTGAGTTGAGACCATACTATAGTCAGGCCCTTTATCAGCGCGGCCTCCTCTATCAGCGAAAAGGTAAGTTCCTCCCCGCCGTCGACGACTTTTCCGCTGCCATCATAAAGGGCCTCAGGAGCTCCGAGGTCTACTATCAAAGGGCCTTGTCGTACAAGGGCTTGAAAGACTACGATCTCGCCATGACCGATCTGGGACAAGCCATTGAGATCGACCCAAAAGATGTCCGTCCTTACTATCAGCGCGGTCTCATGCAGGTTGAAAAGGGCCACTACAAAGAGGCGATAGCCGATTATTCAGCCGCGATCAACCTGGCACCTACGGACGTACGGATGATGGTGGCCCGAGCATTCGCCTACACCCAATCAGGGCTTAATGAGGAAGCTATCGGTGACTACACCAAAGCTATCGGGGTGGCCCCCGAGAATCCTTTGCTCTACGTGGCGCGGGGGAATATCTTTTCCAAGAAGAATGAGCACGACCTTGCCATCGTAGACTTTACCAGGGCGATCGTCATGAGACCCGACGATCCACTGGCTTACCAAGCCAGGGCAAGATCCTACTCCGCAAAGGGGGATCGGGAGAGGGCGGGGGCAGACGTCAGAAAAGCAGCCAGCCTGAAGGAGTGACCGCCAAGGCGTGACCCAACCGGCGCCCGAAGGTGTAGTTAGCCACGGGAAAGGAGGAACCTGAGGGTCTTTACAAACCGGGCGTTCTGGGGCCGCCTTTGCATGGGAACCCGTATCCACCGCTTACCTTCTGCTTCCTGGAGAGGATCAACCACGATACCGCTGTTCAGGAGCATGCCGACCAGATCCCGATTACCGTCTTCGAGACCGACGAGAACAAAGTTGCACGGGGTGTCATGGACCACGAGGCCTGCCAAACCTTTCAATTTGCCGAGGACGTAGGTTTTCTCCGCGGCTATGTATTCGCGGGTTCTTCTACAATATGCCGCGTCACCCAGGGAGGCACGGGCGGCGGCGAGGGCCATGCTGTTGACGCATCCCGGCACAGATATGTCCGACAGTCGCGCGATAAGGGAAGGGTGACCAATGCCGTAACCGATTCGAAGGCCTGCCAGCGCGTGAAAGAGGGAGAAGCTTCTGAGCACCAAGCAGCAGGATGAACGAGCGGCTCTATCGGCCGCCGACTGAAGATCAGCGTACTCAATATATGCTTCATCGACAATCAGCATCCCCCCAGATCGATCGGCGGCGTCCATAAGTTCATTCATCGCCTCAAGAGGGATGGTCGCGCCAGAGGGATCATGGGGGTTCATCAGAAGCATTGTCGCCCCTGTCGAGGCCTCGGAGAGGAGTTCCTCCGTATCTGCCGCAAAACCGTTTTTGCTGTAAACCAGAGTCAGCTCTCCGTACCTGATCCCAAGTCTTCCCAGAAGCGCAGCGTGATAGAGGCTCAATGGTCGCAACACCTTGACGGACTGCGGTTTGAAAGTCTGGAGACAAAGAGAGAGGATGTGGGAGGAGCCGTGGCCGAAGAGAAATGAGTCTTCAGAAATGCTTGTCTTCCGACTCAAGAAACGGCGGAGGTACCGCTCCTTGTCGTCGGGGAAAACCCCTACCTCCCTGACAACCTTCCTCATGGCCGTCCTCGCCTTATTGGAGGGCCCCAGCGGATTCGTGCAGAGGGTGAGATCGAGAAGACGACGAAGAGATATATGTTTTTCTTCTGCGTAATCGTAAAGGTTCATAGAGAGAGCAGTGCCAGATGTTTAGTCTATAGCGTTTAGTGGAGAAAATAAACAGGAAGAATGGAGGGTCTCCCTCCGGATTGCCACAACCCTCCGCATCGCCATCCCACAGACTCGGCGGACTTGCTGAACAGCCTGATTCTGACTTAGAATAGTATCCGTCTTGATCGTGAAGGGGTTACGTGACGAGACCCCGACCGTGGGCTACGGAAAAACGCGGCCCCCCAATGAGCTGAAATGAAACAGGATAAGAAGCCCGATAGGGAGAAGGGGTATTCCCAAATATTTGTTGCCGTCACCGGACTATTCATTACGTGCCTGATCACCTCCAATATCATTGCCGTTAAGCTCATCACCATTTTCGGGCTTGTAATGCCGGCCGGTGTGATCATCTTCCCACTGAGCTACCTGTTCGGTGACGTCCTTACCGAGGTGTATGGGTACAGCCGGGCGCGCAAGGTCATATGGCTCGGCTTCTTCTGCAACATGATCGTCGTGCTCGCAGTTTGGCTGGGGCAGATATTGCCTTCCGCCCCCTTCTGGGACGGACAGGCGTCTTACGAGCGGATCCTTGGATATACTCCCCGGCTGCTCGGGGCGTCTTTTAGCGCATATCTGGTGGGCGAGTTCGCCAATTCCATAGTTCTTGCAAAGATGAAGGTCGCCACAAAGGGGAGGTGGCTGTGGACCAGAACCATAGGGTCGACACTTGTCGGCCAGGGTCTCGACTCCTTTGTCTTCATGACGCTCGCTTTTGCGGGCACCATCCCTTTTCCCGTCCTTCTTTCTGCTGTGGGTACCCAGTGGCTCGTCAAGTGTCTCTATGAGGCGGCCGCCACGCCCCTTACCTACAAGATCGTTGGGTCCCTCAAACGGCGAGAGGGCGTGGATGTTTATGATCGGGATACACGGTTCAATCCGCTCCTTTTTGCGGATTAGCCCCATCATGCGAGGATGAGATCATGAAAAAGGCGGTTGTTCTGTCGAGCGGTGGAATAGATTCTACTACCACCATGGCCATCGCCAGACACGAAGGTTATGAGATCTTTGCTTTGAGTTTTCGATACGGTCAGCGTCACGAGATCGAGCTTGATGCGGCGGCGCGGGTGGCGGCTCTAAACGGGGCGAAGGAACACCTTATATTGAATATCGAATTGGGTCGGCTCGGCGGCTCGGCGCTGACCGCTGACATCGATGTCCCCAAGGACCGGACCGCGGACGACATTGAAGGATCGATCCCGGTGACCTATGTCCCTGCGAGAAACACCATCTTTCTTTCCTACGCCTTGGCCTGGGCTGAGGTCCTTCAGGCGGCGGACCTATTTATTGGTGTCACTGCCGTGGACTATTCGGGTTACCCCGATTGCCGGCCGGAATATATCAAGGCCTTTGAGAATATGTCCAATCTGGCCATCAAAGCCGCTGTCGAGGGAACCCTTCGGATACGGATACACACGCCGCTGATCCATATGACGAAGGCCCAAATCATTCAACGAGGCGTCGAGCTGGGTGTCGACTACGGTCTGACCCATAGCTGCTATGATCCGACCGAATCGGGGTCGGCGTGCGGTTCGTGCGACAGCTGCCTGCTGCGTAAGAAGGGGTTTGCCGAGGCCGGATTGTCTGACCCGACTCAGTATGGGCGATAACTATCAGGTATTCATGGGCGACAAAGATTACTACCAAGTCCTGGGTCTAGAACGGAGTGCCTCCGGGGCATCCATAAAAGATGCCTATCGCAAGCTGGCGTTTGAGTATCACCCCGACAGAAATAGCGGGGACCCGACGGCGGTAGAGCGGATGAAGGAAATTAACGAGGCCTACGCCGTTTTATCGGACCCGATGAAAAGGCAGCGATACGACTCATTGCGGCGCGAATTTGGTTCATCTGCCTATGACCGGTTCCGTCAAGGGTATTCCGACCAAGATATCTTCAGGGGTTCCGACATCAACCAGATATTCGAGGAGATGGCACGAGCCTTCGGCTTCAGAAGCTTTGACGAGGTTTTTCGCGATTCTTACGGGAGTACCTACCGAACCTACCAATTCAGTAGGCCGGGGGTGTTCGGCAAGTTCATCATTATGAGGCCAGGGCAGCACCAGACCTCGGGCAGGACGCAAGGGGAAGTTGGCCAAGACGTGGGGTCGATTGGAACCGGTCTGTTGGGGAGGCTCGCCAGCTCAGCCGTGCGCTATCTCATACGAAGCATGTTAGGCGCCTCGGGCGGAACCCAATCGGCGGATCGTAAGGGATCAATAGACATCCTACCTCAGCAGGCCGAGATGGGCGGCAAGGTGCGTTACACGGACCCGGACACGATGCGGCAGGTGACAATCAGTGTGCCGGCAGGCGTTACGGAAGGACAGGTCCTGCGGCTGAAAGGCATGGGGGCAGAAGACCCCTCTGGGCACCGCGGCGATCTCTACCTCTGCGTCCATGTCAAACGGTCTTTAGTCCACAGGCTCAAGAGCCTGCTGACCGGGAAGGGGTAGGGTATGAACGAGCGAGATCGTTGGAAGAAAGGGCTCCGAGTTTACAGCGATAGTGACGATGAAAAAAATCGATTTCTGACCCTTGCCATGGGGGAATGCTGGCACAGCCTGGAATTGGGATGCCCCGTTTGCACCTGCAGGGGAGGAGGTTTCATATGCGGTTTGTGTCACGATTTTGTCGTTGCGAACAATGATTTTGCTACAGAGGAAGACTTTCCTAAACTTTGGAAATGGGTCAACGGCCTGCCTGCCCTCAAAGAAGGGCTCGGAGAAACCGAAGGGACTTCGTGTGCGGACAGTGCCGGTCGACGGGCTTTTGTGCAGAAGGTGTATGAACTTCTCACGAAGATGCATAGAGACGGAGGTGAGCGATGACCAACACCCTGAAACAGATTGAGCCGGAAGATATCCAGGACAATGTATTCAAGCTTATCGGAAAGGATTGGATGCTCATTACCGCCGGGACACCAACGGGGTTCAACACCATGACGGCGTCCTGGGGCGGCATGGGGGTGCTGTGGGACAAGAAGGTCTGTTTCAGCGTCGTCCGACCGACCCGCTACACCTATGAGTTCCTCGAAAAGGATCCTACCTATACTCTTTCTTTCTTCTCAACCAAATATCGAGATGCCCTCACGCTGTGCGGCACCAAATCTGGGAGGGATGTGGACAAGGTTCGGGAGAGCGGGCTGACACCTGTGTTCGACGGTGACGCTGTCTTCTTCAAAGAGGCCAGATTGGTGCTGGAGTGCAGAAGGATCTACTTCCAGGACATCATCCCATCCAATCTTCAGGATGCCGGGATCGAGAGGTTCTACCCGGAGAAGGATTATCACAGGATGTACGTGGGTCAGATCGTCAAGTGTCTGGCAAGGTGAAGGGGCCAGGTGCGGGGCCAAGGGAAGGGGCGGAGAGGTGAATATGTGGATAGGGGAAGATTGCCTCTCGTATCGTTTCCCTTCCTGGGATCACGGCGTTTACGCGGTTTTTTTTGCTTGTCTTTCCTTCGTAACGCAGTAAATTCCTCTGCCTTTGAAGGCAGGCCTGAAACAGGCATTGTCGGAGAGGCAATGTGACCTTTCATGATCGCCCGACTTCCAGCGTTTGATCAGGTCCGGCTCCCGTATAAGGGGTCTGCAAAAGGCAACGAAGTCGGTCGATCTATCCTGGATCAGTTGTTCCGAGACGCCGTAGGATCGGATTCCGCCGACCAGCATCAGAGGTACACCGATAGCCTCTTTGAAGCGGATGGCGGCGTTTTTGTAGTAGACCTCGTCCGTCTCGTGTTTGATCTTCCCCGTCCGTGACGGGAGATAGGGGGCAGAGTAGAAGGTTCCCCCGCTCAGTTCGATGGCGTCGATGCCGGCCCTCTCCAGCATACCGGACAGACAAAGCATCTCATCCACGGTCACGCCGTTTTCGAGGAAATCCTCGGAATTGATCTTGATCATGACGGGAAAATCATCGCCTACCGTCTTTCTGATCGCCTGGTAGACTTCCAGGACAAACCGACCCCGGTTTTCGATGCTTCCACCGTACTGATCGGTTCTTTTATTAAAAACAGGGCAGAGGAACTGGGTGAGGAGGTAGCCGTGGGCCCCATGGATCTGAACACCGTCGAATCCCGCCCTTTTGGCGCGGGCCGCCGCCTGAGCGAAGGCCGTGCGGACATGGTCGAGATCCTGCTCGGTCATCTCGCGACAGATGGGTTTCCCATCTTGTACTACCTGGGAAGGGCCGATGGGTGTCTTCCCCGACAGGTGTGAGGCTGCCCTGCAACCGGCATGGGCGAGCTGCATGGCGATCTTTCCTCCTGCGTCGTGAACGGCCTCTGTCATCTTTGTGAGGCCTGGAATGAGATGATCGCCGTAAGCGCCTAACTGCCACGACCCCGCCTTGCCCTCGTCGCTCACATAGGTATGGCCGGAGATGATCAGACCTACCCTCCCATTGGCAAGCGCAACCTGGCAATCAATCAGAGCCGGAGTGACCTCTCCTGCTGTGCCGGCAAGTCCCTCCCATGTGGCGGAACGGACGGAGCGGTTCGCGACGGTCATCGACTTGATGGTGGTTGATTCAAACAGTTCGGCCATGACGCAAGATATTATGGGTTCGCGTAGGTGTTGTCAAGACCGTGGGCCAACGGGTTGGACCTCTTCAACGTTCCCCGGCGCCTACTTCCCGAAGATCATTTTCAGAGCTATGAGAAGCATGAGACAGCCAAAGAGTCTTCTGAGGACGATGTCGGGCAGGAAAGTCGCAACCTTGGCCCCCAGGAGGCCGCCCACAAAGAAGCCAACGCAGATCAGCACTGCGACTTTCAGATCCACGAAGCCTTCTCGATAGTAGGTCCAGGCGGCCAGCAGTCCTATGGGAGGAACAAAGAGGGCCAGAGTTGTACCTTGTGCCAGATGCTGGTTCATGCCGAAGAGCAGCACAAGGATGGGGATAATCACGATGCCCCCGCCGATACCGAATAGACCGCTGAGGGTGCCGCCCACAAGGCCGGTCAGCACAAATGCCGCAAAGTACCCGATCGTGTCCACGATCCCTCCTTAATCGTTGTCTCTGTGTATAGATGAGAGGCGCAAGAGAGCGAGGACCCTACGGATCGATAGAACCGGTACGAGATACCTCCCATGAAGACGTTTGTATCGCGGTGAAACCCCGTCGTCACGGGATTCCGTGACACGCGCAGACCCCAGTGGGGAGCGAAGCGATAGGCCCTGGTGAGGCTGACAACCGGACCCGTCAGATGAATGATACCGGAATGGGCGTAGAACTCCTGGGTCCAAAGGGGATGGACGAAGGCCACCATGAGCAGCACCAGCACGAATTTATTCATGCGATCTTTGTAACCACGAGTCCATCCCATGGCGCTCAATTAGGGGCCTCAAGGCTTTTCCTGGTCGGCATCAACACCAGGGCTACCGTCGAGGTTCGGTGTCGCCTCCCCCGCTACTTGGTGGTCTGTTCCACCCTGATCTTGTGGCCTTTGATAAATTTGCCCTGAAGTCTGGCCACCACCTGGTATGCATATTCCTCTGGGATCTCAACAATGCTGAGTCTTTCCCGTATCTCTATTTTCCCTATCAGTTTTCCGGGCAGTCCTGTCTCGCCGGCGATTGCCCCCACGACATCTTTTGCTGCCACCTTGTCCTTCCGTCCTACATTCACCGAGAGCCTGGCCATGGGAATGAATCGTCGCTCATCCTCGAGCGGTTCTTCCATGTCGGCGGAAGGTCCCTTGGCATCGGTCGCCACCATCATCTTGAGGAGGGCTGCAGCCACATCCAGGGTCGAATAGTCCTCTCTGACGAGCCTTTCCACGAGGCCTGTGTATCTTTCAAGGTCGCCCTCTTCGATGGACTCCCGTACCTTTTCGAGGAGGGTCACAGATCTAGTTTCTTCGACCTCTGTCAATGAGGGCACGGGCTTACGGGAGATCTTGATGTGGGCAAAACGTTCGATCTCACGTAGCTGGTAGATCTCTCTGCCCACGACAAAGCTGAAGGCATGCCCAGTCCTGCCTGCCCGGGCAGTGCGTCCAATCCGGTGCACATAGTACTCTTCGTCCTGGGGCACATCGTAATTGAAGACCGCCTCAATACCTTCCACATCCAGCCCTCGGGCTGCCACATCTGTGGCAACCAGCATGTCCAATGCTCCCTTGCGAAATTTATCCATCACCCGATCGCGCTGGGACTGTGTCAGGTCTCCGTGAAGCCCCTCCACCAGGTAGCCCCGGGCCTGCATCTCCATGACCACAGCGTCGACCTTTTTTTTGGTGTTGCAGAAAACGAGGGAGAGCTTGAGGCCATGCATGTCGATGGCCCTGCTCAAGACCTCAGGCTTTTGTGTTTCCCGAACCTCATAATAATGCTGCTGAACAGCCGGAACGGTAAGCTCTTTATGGACGATTCTGACATGCTCGGGCTCTTTCAGGTACCTGCTTGTCAGACTGAGTATTGGCTTCGGCATGGTGGCAGAAAAAAGAAGGGTTTGATGTTCTGATGGGATGACCTGGAGAATCTTCTCCACATCTTCCAGGAACCCCATATTCAACATCTCGTCGGCTTCATCCATGACGACCATGCGAACGCTATTCAGTCGCAGGGTACCTCGATTGATATGGTCGATCGTCCGCCCCGGCGTGCCGATCACGATCTGAACACCCGCAGAGAGGGCGCGAAGCTGTCGCTCGATGGGCTGACCGCCGTATACAGGGAGAATCCCTATGTCACGCCTGTATTTGGCCACTTGCTTGATATCCTCAGCGACCTGAATGGCCAATTCCCTGGTGGGACAGAGGATGATTGCCTGAACGCCTTTGGCTCGAGGCTTGATGGACTCCACGATGGGGATGCCGAAAGCCACGGTCTTGCCGGTCCCTGTTTGGGCCTGACCAATGATATCCCTGCCGGTAAGGATGACCGGAATAGTTCCTGCCTGTACGGGTGTTGGCTCCTCGAAGCCCAGATCGGCTATCGCCCTCTGTACCTCCTTTGACAAACCCAGGTCACGAAAACTGGTTATTTCCACGTGTAAGAGACCTCCATTGTTATCGGTTATGAAAGTAGTGTAAACGCTCTTGCCCCAATAAGCAATCGGACCACGGTTCAGTCCCGTGCCCCCTGTGGCTCAAGATCCAAGGCATGGACTTGCGCGGGATTCTTTCGTAAAATTAGGAGACAGTAAATGAGAGGATGATTTGGTGAAAGTCGAGAATGACATCGATTGTATGTGCTCAGCGAATGGTGAGGAAGCGGAAGAATTCCTGACAGTTTCAGATTTGACTGAAGGCAAGATCGATCCGTTCGGGATGCACGTGGGTAGTTTTGTCTGGAATCTGGATGACAACAGCCTACGGTGTTCGGTTAACGCCCATGCTCTGGTAGGCACTGAATCCATCTCTACTCTGGACGAGGCCTTGTCGCTTCTTCATCCCGATGATCGGGCCCTTTTTCTTCGTGACACAGACAAGATGATCTCTGAAAAGCAACTGCCCCCCAGGGAATTGAGGGTTATCCTCTCGGATGGCACGCTGAAGACACTATTGGTGGCCGGTGAATTTTCCTGTGATAGCAAAGGAAAACCCATTCGCTGTTGCGGGGTCGTCTACGACGTTACGGAATCAAAGCGAGCGGATGAGGCTGCCAGAAATGCCACTGAGCTGAGAAACATCATAACCACCCTGTCTACGCGACTTATCAATCTCCCCTTCGATGATATCGACGCAGGGATACAGAGCTCCCTGGAGACCCTGGGGAGATTCTTTACCAGGGTTGACCGGAGCTACGTGTTCCTCGTATCTGATGACGGCCAAAAGGTAAGCAATACCCACGAATGGTGTGCCGAAGGCGTGACGCCCCAGAGGGAACGCCTACAAGATATGTCTCTCGAAAGGTTGCCATGGCTTTACAAAAAGATCCAGAACTTCGAAGTCGTCCATATTCGGGATGTTTCCCGACTTCCGCGGGCCGCGCAGGCTGAGAAACGTGAATTTGAGCGCCAGAAGATACGTTCTCTTATCGTCGTGCCCATGGTGTTGCAACATGTCCTTGCCGGTTTTGTGGGGTTCGATTCAGTGAGGGAGAAAGAGACGTGGACCGGGGATATTATTTCCGTCCTGAGGCTGGTGGGGGAGATCATTGCCAATGCGATGGACCGAAAAAAGGCAGAGGTGAGACTCAAGCAGAGTGAAGAGAAATACCGAGCCCTCTTTGATTTTTCGGGTGACGCGATCCTTCTTCTGAAGGGCGGCAGATGCTTTGATTGCAACGAGCAAGCTGAGCGACTCTTCGGATACAACCGGGAGCGGATCATCGGTGCTTTCCCATGGGAATTTTCACCCCCCTTCCAGGAGGACGGGAGCAGATCGCGGGAGAAGGCGCTTGAAATGATTTCAAGGGCGCTGACGGATAGACCCCCGGTTTTTGAATGGCTGCACCAGAAACCGGATGGGATACCTATTACCACGGAGGTTACCCTGACTGCCGTCCATCTGGGCGATGAGACGATTGTCCAGGCCATCGTCCGGGATATCTCCGACCGAAAGCTGGCCGAAAACGAGCTCGAACTGTCTCGACAGAGACTGCAGTCCCTTGCAAGTCACCTCATAAGCGTGAGAGAGGAGGAGAAATCCCATATAGCTCGGGAGCTTCACGATGAGCTGGGGCAGGTCCTTACGGCCCTTAACATGGACCTGAAGTGGCTGGGAGGAAAGCTCAGAAAAAGCCGTGTGGCCCTTAGCTCAAAAACAGACCGGATGGCGGAACTAGTTACGCAGACGATACGGACCGTAAAGAGGATTCAGGGGGAGCTACGGCCGACCCTTCTCGATAACCTTGGCCTCATTGCTGCCCTGGAATGGCAAATCAAGGAGCTCCAGGAGCGGACAAGCCTCGATGTCTCTTTCTCACACCCTGACGAGATCGAAGCCGATGAGGACAGGGCGATCGCGCTGTTCAGGATATTCCAGGAAGCCCAGACCAACGTAGTTAGACATGCCCGGGCTAGCAGGATAGAGATCGCTTTGTCTGAGACGGATGACGAACTCCTGTTAACGGTGGCGGATAACGGTAAGGGCCTAGGGCCTGAAGACTACAATAAACCCGACTCCTTTGGTCTTCTCGGTATCAAGGAGAGAGTTTTTTCCTTGCGGGGCCAGTTCTCTATCGACAGTAAGGACGGTACCGGCACCAGGCTCGATATCAAGATCCCAAAGAAGCCTTTGACCCTCACATCAGGCCCCAAAAACCAGTCGTAGTTCTCGATCCATCCGACATTGGTCCGGCCATTACGGGCATCACCGCACCCGGCTATCTCCTGTTGATGGTTCGTTTGATCGTCTTTGTCCGACCTGCCTGGCCTCTCGCGTTGACCGTGATTGTGTTTGCCCCGGGCGCAATCGCGACCGCAACCTCGAATCGGTTCTGGGTCAACGGTGCCTCAGCGCCGTTCACGGTGATCAACGAGCCGGTCTCTGCGTAACCGGTTACCGTGGCGCTGCTCGATGATGTGTAACCTTTGTCGCAGGGAACCGTGTCGAAGACGAGGAGGGGCTGATTCGTGGCGTCCTCTATCTCATGAATAACCAGGTCCCTTTGCTTTTCGATATCATGATGGTCTCGGGTTAGGTATTTGAGGTACTGGGCTTCTTCGGCACCCCCCTGACTTCGACCCTCCTCGGTGACGAGCGCGAAGGCATGCTCGAAAAGGCGGTTCCGTGGTCGGTAATCCGCCGCCCTGCCCCCGATTCGCGATGCCACCTCTTTGAGCCTCATGCCGAGGAGCCTGAGCAGCTCTTGGTCCTCCAAGCCCTCCCGAAGCATCTTCAGTCTTATGGATGCGACCGGACGATTGAAGCCGTCACGGCTCGGATAGAGAAGACTTCCATCCCCATTACCGGTGGGGTAGGTCTCGGTCCTCTCCCAGGGATTGCAGCCTACCTGTGACCAATTATCTGTCGCCCAGTAAAGGATGCCGTCATTGCCGTAGAGGTGGTTCATCCACGGGTGGATTCGGGGGCCATTTGCGGCCTCATCGATGAAATAGTTGATTCCGGGCCATTTCGGAGCCACGCAGGTGTACCACCAGAGCTCTTTCCCCCTTTCCTGTTCTTTCAGAAGGATTCTTCTTTCTGCCGGAGCAGACATAATGGACAGAATGGGGGCCCAGATATCGATTTCAGCTTGCTCCACGACCCTTTTGTCGGAGAGAAGATGACGTGAATGGGTGGTCATCAGATATTTGAGGCGAGGGTTTATGGCGTGAATCCGTTCCCCGATCCTGATCACGTCAGGGATGGCTTCCGGGGAAGGCTCATCGATCAGGTAGAGAAAACCCTTGTTGATCCAGCCGGTTCTCTCGAGCCTGTCGCTCAGAGACTTCATCTTCGCATCGTCCCAGATCTCGCCCTTGGTGCCGATCCCCCCTGAAATAGGGACGACGAAGGAGGTCACGCGGGGATCATCCAGGAATTTGTGGGCTTCGTCGGTGAAGATGTCTACCGGAATATGGTATGGGGAGAGACGGTGATCCACGAGAAACCAATAGTACTCCTCGACGAGCTTATTCAATTGGGTACTTCCTCTCGGGGCTGCTTGGCGTTTCTCCAGACATGCCCGGAGACTCGCGTTTCCAAAGGCTGTTCTGAGGCTCGGTGCAGTGGGGATTGTGATGTCGTGAACCTCCAACTGGAAAGGCAGTCTTACGGGTGCAATCCTCTTGGCCGAAACGACGATGTTGCCTTTATAAAGGCCGGGCCGGGTATCGGCAGGGATAAATAGGTCGAACCAGACGGCCCTGGTTCTGGCGGCATCCTCGAGCTGAAACGTCTCGAAAGGCGGTAGTGGATCCGGCCAAAACCGCGGAAATCCCAGATCCGCCCCCTCAGGTTTTGGCGGTATGCTGGGTTTCTCGATCGGCACAGCTTCAACAAGGAATGTCCGGTTAGCGGAATGGCTAATGATGGCCGTTTCGCTAACCGGACATTCCATCATAACAGCCACCTCTTCCAGCGGCTCTTTGGCACGGACCGCTACCTGGAAGGGCGCATACTCGTTTCGGACCACCGTCATCCGAAAAGGTTGGGCGGACCCCGGGCTTATGGGAAAATCGGAAAAGACTTTGAGTGTGGCGGAAACGAGACGAGCCTCCAAAGGAGTGTTCGAAGCCCCCCAAAGGTTGCCGGGGAAGAGAGAAAGAAAAACGAGGCACGTGAGGACCCGTGTAAGAAAGTGCCTGGCCTGTAGCGGAAAATGATGATTCTCCCGTCGAAAGAGGTTCGTCACAGGGATCAGAACGGCCACAAACCTATACATAGCCCCCGTATAGCATTGGGGCAAAAGAGGTGTCAAGAATATTCCGCGTCTTTGACCTCTCCCCTGCCGCGACCTTCACTGACTCATGGTGCACCTCGTAAGCACTCAGACATACTATTCGGCGGGACAGCATAAATAACCCAAAGTACTTTACGGAAGACCGCAAAGGCAGATATTTCAGACGAGCGTGAGACAGAGGCAGCATACCATGCAGACAGAAACCGGGTTGACAATTAGGCCTTCGGACCCCAAATTTTTACGGCGTTTGTCGCGAGATATCTAACGTTACAGCGGCCAGAAGTGCGGATATCGGCGGAGAGCGTCGGAATTCTGATAAGCAAGGAGGAAGGCCATGCAATCTTTCGACAGGATAATGCTCGCAGTAGATTTACGGCAGGGCACGCAGGACGTTTTGGACGCCGGAGCGTATTTGGCCAGTCAGTTTGATTCTGAAATTGTGCTGTTTCATGCCATTCCGGAGGTTAAGGGCTCTCCGATTCCTCTCCAGGACCTGCGGGTGGAGGCTGAGAATCTTCTGGATCAGGCCCGTTCCGGAATCTTGCAGGGGAGGTCGTTCCGGATCAGAACGGCGGTTGATATAGGCCCGCCAGTGCGAAGTATTAACGAGGCCGCACATCGGTACGATGTAGACGCCATTGTGATGGGGTCGGGCACAAAAGAGCCGGGCGAGAGATTCCAGTTGGGGTTTACCGCCGAGCAGATTATGCGTTACTCAAACCGCCCCGTTTTGCTGATCAAGGCCGGTCAAGCGTTGCGGATTGATGCCATACTCTGTCCGGTGGATTTTTCGGACCATTCCAGCCTGGCCCTCGAGCATGCCTTGTCCTTAGCCCGGGCCTTCAACGCCAAACTGGCCGTGGTGAATGTGGTGGAAGATATTTCCAATGTATATCCGGGGCGGCCCGTGCTAGAACCCCAAACGATAGGCTCCTATACCGAGGAACAAAAGGCTGAGTTCGATAGGTTCCTTTCGTCCTTCGACTTTGAAGGTGTGACGGCCGAAAAACTGCTTCTCCTGGGCAAGCCTC
Source organism: Deltaproteobacteria bacterium UBA2221 (assembly GCA_002328485.1). Lineage (GTDB taxonomy): Bacteria > Desulfobacterota > Syntrophorhabdia > Syntrophorhabdales > WCHB1-27 > WCHB1-27. Next base: position 8,522 of record DCUF01000083.1, on the reverse strand, counting down.
ACGAGGAAATACTCAAACTGGTAAGGGACAGAGGCTGCCACCTCATTGTTATGGGATCGGAAGGAAGAACGGGTTTTGTCAGGTTGATAATGGGGAGCGTGGCAGAGAAAGTAATCAGGGAGGTGCCATGCACTGTTCTAACTGTTAAGAACAAGGCAGCACAGCCTTGAAGCTCAACTGGAATGGCCTATTTCAAGTGACTTTTGCCTGATAAGACAAGCAGCCAGCATCCAAAACGTTCTGGACAGCGGGAAGATCGTCTACTTTTCCATGGAGATAGGACTGATCCCGGAGATCAAGACCTATCCCGGAGGACTTGGGGTCCTTGCCGGAGATACCATCCGCTCGGCTGCAGACCTCAATATCCCGCTCATTGCCATCACGCTGATCAGCAGAATGGGAAATTTCCGGCAGAAGCTGACGCCCGAAGGGAGGCAGATCCAGTACCCCGTTCGTAAGTATCATTCGAATGAGGCCCATGCCGCACTTCTGGGGCTTGAGCCTCCGCAGCGTTTCAAAGGGGAGGTTCAAGCGGTGAGGCAACGGTGTGCATCCCTCGACCTGGACACATCGTTCTTTCCAGCAACTCTACGACCGATACTTTCCCGGTTCGACCAACGAGCCGGAGCTTGTGGTTCGCGCGACGATACATAATGAAGCCTATTTCGACCTATATCTTATATCTCATTTCAGCTTTCTCCGCCTTCTTACGGCCTTGTCGATCTCGACCGCAACGACGACAGATAGTGCGGAAAGGCCACCTTCTCCCCACTTGACAACGGTCAGCGGCACAGTCCTGAATATCCTCTCCAGAACCGGTACGTCAATGACGGCGAGCTGTGCAAAGAACGCCGCGAGCATGCCGTAGAAGATGAAAGGATTTCTGAAGGGATTCACGCGAAAGACGGATTCGGCCTCAGGGTGGGAGTTCTACACCTGGAACAACCGAAAAAGGACCGTGGTCGTCATGGCCACCGTCTGGGCCCGTTCGATGGCGTCGCCCCCCTTTAAGAAGGGAAAGCATGAGATTAACCAGGATATAGCCAGACCGACCGGAACCATACGCTGAAATGAGAAGGCGCGACATGATGCCTTCACCGGGGGGGTTTTCTGCAGATGATGTTCTTTTTCCCCGGTTGAAAGGCGATGGCCACATCCTGGAGGCCGTTGGTAACGAGGTTGATCCAGAGGATCTGGGCTGTACATACTGGATCGGCAGGCCCCAGGACGATCGCTGCCCTCTCCATCTTTCTTTTGAAAAGTTATGGACAACTGTGGTAATGTGAACCCAAATTTCTGCCAGCGGGGGCTATGACCATTTGCATAGCCACCAGCCAGTTGTTCGGTTCGGCGCCTTCGCGGAAACGACCACGTGAATAATCTAAGGATGTGCTTGGACTTACCACTCTGCCGGATAGGATGGTGAAAGGTTATGAGGCATAACAGATGGCTTCACGGTTTTTGTTTGGCGGCAGTCGTTCTCTTTTCTTTTGTACCCCTTTACGTGTTCGGTAACGGATTCTACATCTATGAACAGGGAGCGAAGGCGGTTGGTATGGGTGGTGCATTCACTGCCCAGGCCGACGATCCCTCCGCCATCTTTTATAATCCCGCCGGTATTTCCCAACTCGAAGGTACCCAGGTCATGTTTGGCGTTTCCCCCATCATGCCATCGGCTGCCTTCGAAAGTGATGGGTCCACCCCGCTCGGCGCTGCGGGCCAAACCTGGCATGCCGAGGATCACACCTGGACGATTCCTCATTTCTACATTACTCACAAGATAAACCAAAAGATTTCTATAGGCTTGGGCAGCTACAGCAATTTCGGCCTTGGAACCGAATGGCCGGATGACTTTGAAGGTAGATTTACTACGGGGGCTGGCAAGGCCTTTATAAAGACGGTTACCATCAGCCCGATAGTCAGTTATGAGCCCATCACGGGTTTATCGATCGGTATCGGACCGGCTTATCGATATCTGGACATCAATCTACGTAATAAGAAGCTGCTAGGGATGAGTCCTTCGGGGCCGGTCGTAGGCACCCTCCGGCTAAAAGGTGATGACTGGGATTGGGGCTACGCAGTGGGTGTGCGCTATCAGATCACTTCGGCGTTGTCGGCTGGTGCCACCTATCTCAGTGAGGTAAAGCACGATCTCCACAGTGGGAAGGCCTCCCTCAACAATGACACGAATGGCGCACGTGTTACCGGTTTTCCCCAGGGAGCAGCCGCAAAGCTCACGTTGCCGGCGACCGCTATCTTTGGCCTTGCCTACAAGGTTTCAGGGTTTACCTTTGAGACCGACGCCCAGTGGACCGAATGGAGCAGCTACCGCAAATTGCGGGTAGAATTGGACAGCGGCAATTCTATGGAGTCCAGGAAGAACTGGCATAACACGTGGACATTTCGGCTCGGTGGCCAATATTCCCTGAACAAATATGTTGATCTTCGGGCGGGGATAATATGGGATGAATCCGCAGTCCCCCGGGAGACGTTGGATCCACTCGTTCCGTCCGGTAACAGGTGGCTCTATTGCACAGGGCTCGGCATACATTTGGGCAGTCTCACCTTCGACCTTGCCTACAACTATCTGGATGATCAGGACAGAAGATGGAAGAACGAGTCGGGGAACATCGCCGGAACACCTTACCAAGTCACGGGCAAGTTCAAGGATGCCCATGCCCACATTTTTTCCTTGAGCACGCGATACCAGTTCTAGCGAAATAGACCGCTGGACGTTGCGAGATAGTTCTCTGGACGTTCTCTTTGGAGCGTTATCGAGAGCCGCTATTATCGGGAGTCGGTTTTGATTATATTGATTACCAAGTTGGCTCGGCCAGATCTCATGCGAGGAAGCGGGAAGGTATATCGAGTTGTCGATCCTTTACATTAGTGCCAGACGGTTTAAGGCCATAGTCAAGGCCGGGGCCGACTGGGTTTTTCAGAATAGGGAACTTCTTAATAGAATAAATGTCTTCCCCGTGCCTGACGGGGATACAGGGAGCAACATGTCTATGACCCTGGCCTCTGCGGTCAGGGAGATGGAGGCCGTCAGGGAAGTATCTCTCGAAACGGTCGTCAAGGCAGCCGCATGGGGGGCCCTCATGGGGGCCCGAGGAAACTCAGGCATCATAATGGCCCAAATCCTTTCTGCTTTCGGCGAGGATGTTGAGGGCCGTCAGAGGTTCTGTGCGCTTGACATTGCCGATGCCCTGTCAAGGGGGGTAAGAAAAGCTTATAGAGCGGTGTTACGTCCGGCAGAGGGCACCATTCTTACCGTCATCCGCGAGACTGCCGAGGCCTTTGAACAGTCCGTGGACACCATCGGGGATCTATCTCTCCTCACGGATGCCATGGTCAAATCTGCCCGATCATCAGTGGAACGGACGCCGCTGCTCCTGCCCAAGTTGCAGGAGGCGGGGGTGGTGGACGCAGGAGGCCTCGGATTTCTCTTTTTCCTGGAAGGGATGCAGCGTCTCATACAGGGCACGATAACGGCGAACGGGCCTATCCATGATGAGACCGGATTCAACGAAAATGCCCTGGAAATACCGGCTGAACAGGTCACTTTTAGATATTGTACCGAGTTCATCATAAAAGGGGCCCAGATATCGGAGGAGGCCTTAAAGAATTCATTAGCTGCCATGGGTGATTCCATCGTGATTGTAGGTGACACCCGCGCGGCCAGGATCCATATTCATACCGGACAGCCTGAAGAGGTATTGCGTCGTGCGGCGGATTTCGGTACCGTCTCGTCCATTAAGGTGGATGACATGCTGGTGCAGCATACACGGCGTCTTGTGGCGGAGAGCAGCTCCAAAGCCGCCTCGGTTGTTGCAATCGCTTTGGGGGACGGTTTTAAGGAGTTGTTCTATAACACCGGGGCAGAACTGGTGCTGGATGGAGGGCCAACGCAGAACCCAAGCACGTCGGACATAATAGCGGCCATAGAAATGACAATCTCTGACTCTGTGATCGTGCTGCCCAACCATAAGAACATCTACCCGGCGGCGGTCCAGGCCGCTGAACGGACGCCGAAGAGGGTGACCGTGGTCAAGACTGCGACCGTTCCGGAAGGGATCTCAGCGCTCCTTGCCTTTGTTGATGAAGCAACCTGCGAGGAAAATGTCGACAGAATGGAGGCGGCGATTACGAATGTAAGGAGCGGTGAGGTTACGGAGGCATCCAGGGACGCAACCCTCGGCGGGGTGAAGGTGAGAAGGGGCGAGTTTATTGGCATCTCAGACGGGAAGATCAGATGCTCGCGATTATCCGCGGAAGATGCCGTGGCTGATCTCGTTGAGGCGATGGTCGATCCCTCCCACGAAATTGTCACCCTCTATTATGGCGATTCGATCGCCAAGGAGGATGCCGGTGCCGTGAGCTCGAGGCTTCAGGAACGTCTGGGCGATAAGGGGATCGAGGTGTACTATGGCGGGCAGCCCTACGCCAGCTATATTGTTTCCGTTGAATAGGGGATTGATGCGAGGTCTTAGAGTGGAATGAAGATTGTTACGGACAGCACGGCGGATCTAACAAGCGAACTCTACAAGCAACATGACATAACACCCGTTCCTCTTACTATCCACCTCGGCGAGAAGAGCTGGCGTGATTTCTACGATATCAGTCCAGATGAATTCTATGCTCTTCTGTCAAAATCCAATGAGGTTCCAGGGACATCTCAACCCTCGCCTCAAGATTTCGTGGAGGCCTTCACCCCCTATGCGGAGAGCGGGGAGCCCATACTCTCGATCCATATTTCTTCTCGGTTGAGTGGCACTTACCAGTCGGCAAACCTTGCCCGAAACCATTTCCCCGAGGCAAGAATAGAGGTTGTAGATTCCCGGCAGGCGTCGCTCGGGCTGGGCCAGATAATCCTGCTTCTCGTTGAAAAGATTGGGAGGGGAGCCCGGTTTGAGGAAGTTGTCGAAACGGCGCGGCATCTGGCCGATACAGCCGAAACGTATTTCTCGGTTGATTCGCTTCACTATCTCCAGCGGGGAGGACGAATCGGCAAAGCTCAAGCATTCCTGGGTACGCTAATGAAGATTAAGCCGCTCATGAGGCTCGTGGAAGGGGAGATCCAACCAGTTGAAAAGATACGGACCACCGAACGACTTCTAAACCGTTTTGTGGAGCTGGTCGAAAGGCAGGCCGCTGAAGGCCATAGCATTAAGTATTCATTGGCTGAATCTGACAATGGCCTTCTCGTCGATGGCCTTCTTGAAAGGCTGCAAAGGATAAAGAACGCCACCATGGTGTACCGTGCAAGGATCGGCGGGGTTGTCGCTTCCCATGCCGGTCCCGGAACACTCGGGGTCACCTTTGTTCGGGATAGATAAAGAATAGCCTCACCCTTGTCGAGACCCTCCCGGTTTTTTGTTTCCAGAAGCAGGTTCTCCGATTGGTATCCTCAGGTCTCTCCCTTATCGAGACATGTGCGGCTTGTGAAAGGATTCGTTATGCAGGATCTCCAAAGCCCTGAAAAGGGGAGATGTACCGAGCGTCGGCGAGCAACGTGGATGCTCTCATTTCACAAGTGGATTAGCAGTATTGGCGGTCGTTTTCTTCTGTTGCCCACGCAGGCTCGATTTGCCGACCGTATTACAGCAGTTAGTAGCCTATAAGGTAGTAATGGGTAACGTTAGTTGTGGCAAGAGATGACCGGCTGTAGGCGTCCGAAGGCGGGGGATTCATCCGTCTGCCAATTGCTTAGCGCCAAATTATTGATAATACAGGGCAAAATGGCTTCGCTGCCTCTGCGAGCCAGCGGGAGAGAATGTGTACAAATTCACGCTTGACAGTTTTTAGTTCTTGGTATAGTCTTGATGTCGACAAGCAAGTGAAAATAGGAACAACCTGCGCAGCCCAAGGCCAGACGGCTGCCAAAGATACTTAACGAGGGGTAAAAATGAGGTACGCAGAGACAGGGTATAATTTAGAGGTTGATCTGTCCACGGGAAACATTGAAAGGGTAGAGACGGATCCGCGATTGACGGAGCTTCATCTTGGCGGTTTGGGTACCAACGCCAGAGTATTGTGGGATAGGGTTCCCCCTGAGACTGATCCCTTTTCCCCCGATGTCACGTTGATGTTCAGCGCCGGTTTGCTGGGCGGGACACCTGCCCCCGGCGCCAACCGTACTATCATTACCGCCTATTCTCCTCAGACCTTGCTGATGGGCTACTCCATGATGGGTGGGTTCTTGGCTCCGGAACTGAAATATGCCGGCTACGACAAGATAATCTTCCGAGGCAAGTCCCCGAAGCTGGTTTACCTGTGGATCAACAATGACAAGGTCGAATTGCGCGATGCCACGTACCTGCAAGGCAAGGGTGCTGTCGAGACCCAGGAGCTGATTCGAAAAGAGTTGAACCAGCCGAATGCTCAGGTCGCAGCCATTGGCTTGGCAGGGGAAAATCGGGTTTTCACGGCCTCTATCGAGCAGGGAAGGTCGAGTGCCAGCCGACTCGGATTAGGCGCTGTCATGGGAGACAAGGGCCTGAAGGCCATTGCGATCAGGGGAACCAAAGATGTGAACCTGGCCAAGGCAACGGAGTTCTACGATCTCTGTAATGAAGTCTTAAAGTATATAAAGTACCGGAACGAGCACCCGGTTCCAAACGTCATGACCATTCTCCAGGGCCTCGGATCGCCGCAGGAGATGCTCCATATCGATGAAAAGTGGCATACCGAGAATTTCTCCTGGGGGAACTCCCGCACCAGAAGAAAGGATTTCTGGCAGCCGGAGATCGAAGCACTGTGGAGAGAAGTCCATACTTCTGCACGGCAGCGGTTGATTAGCTGCTACAACTGCCCGATGAAATGCGGCGCCATTCTTTCCTTGCCCGGAATGAACACGTATATGATGAAGTGCTTCTCCAAACTTACCTACACCATGGCGGCCTATGTGGACAACCTCGAATTCGGTTTCAGGATCGCCCAGAAGGCTACGGAGTATGGCGTTGACGGGTTCTCTACTCCCCAGATCATGGCCTTCGGTTTTGAATTGAGAGAAGCGGGCATCCTTGGGGAAGAGTACTTCGAAGGCTGCCCGTCCGACAACGAGGGAAAATTCTACTGGATGCTCGACAGAATCGTCAGACGCGAAGGCGTTGGCGACATCCTGGCAGATGGCACGTATTGGGCGGCAAAGAAGATCGGTAATGGCGCAGAGGAGTATGCCCACAACAACATCAAGAAGCACGAACAGCTTCCCCTGAAACTCGGCATGCTGAACCCCGTCTACTTCCTCATGTATGCCACCGGCGAGAAGATAAACATCACCCAGATTGAAGGCCAGTTCCCGCAGGCGCCCTTCATGACCATGGAAGAGAGGGAAGAGTTCATCTCCGACTGGTTCCAGGTCCCTGATGACAAGTTCAAGAAGATCGTTCTTGAGTGGGAACCCCGCGGGGAGAAGTCGAACCCCTATTTCCCAACCATTGACATGTCCATCGACATCGTCGATTGGCAGGAGATGATGCACTACATCGACGATGCCCTGGGCGTGTGCGCCGGTCTGTCATCCTTCCCGCTGAAGCCCCCGTACCACATCCACAACTACCCGAAATTCATATCCGCTGGCGCAGGGATCGAGATGGATGAGGAAGGCCTGAAGGAAGTATATAGAAGGAACCGAAACCTGATCAGGGCCATCAATGTAAGAAGGGGTCTGAGAAGGGCCGACGAGAAACCGCCGGAAGACCACTGGAAGAAGAGGTTCCCGGAGTTGGAACAGCAGCTCTTGGATGGCTACTACAAGTTCAAAGGCTGGAACAACGATGGCATCCCTACAAAGGAGACCCTCCAGGCACTCGATCTTGGCAGTGTTGCCGAGGATCTGGAGAAGAGAGGCATCCTGACAGATAACGGAAACGCCCCCGCCCCGGCGGAAGGCTAAGAAGAATAAAGCGAAAAAAGGTGGTAACCGTCATGGCAGAGAAAGATAAGAAGAAGATTAGAACAATCAAGATCGATGTTGATAAATGCAATGGTTGCCGGGCATGTGAGGTCATATGCTCCGCCTTTCACGCGAACCCGAAGTATAGCAGCAATAATCCGGCCAGGTCGCGGATTAGGATGATCCGTGAACCCATAAGGGACATCTACCTTCCAGTCTACGCCGGTGAGTATACCGCCGCTGAATGCATGGGTAGGGATAAGTATGTCTTGGATGGCAAAGAGTATGGTGAGTGCGCATTTTGCCGCGCGGCCTGTCCCTCCAGAGACGCTTTCAAAGAGCCCGATTCCGGTCTGCCCCTCAAGTGCGATATGTGCGAGGGCGAAGAAGAGCCCCTGTGCGTCAAATGGTGCCTCAATGAGGCTCTGGTGGTCGAGGAGAGGGAAGAAGAAGCCGAACCGGAGGCCAAACCCGAGGACGTGGACATTGCCATGCAGTCTTTGATCGATAAGCACGGCATGCAGAAGGTGCTCGATACGGCTGCGAGACTGTCCCAAAAGGACCAACAATAAGCCAAACAAAAAAGGATTGACATCGTGGAAACCGTAGCCCCCTTCAAAGA
>DCUF01000034.1 GCA_002328485.1 Deltaproteobacteria bacterium UBA2221 | reverse complement strand
GAGTTCGGCTTCATGGGAACGCTGGCGGTCGTGGCGGCGTTCTTGCTCTTCGCCTATGCAGGGATCCGCATTGCTCTGGAGTGCCGGGATTCCTTCGGCCGGTTGCTTGCGGGCGGCCTTACGGCGATGATTGCCATGCAGGCCCTGATGAATATGGCGGCTGTGACTGGCCTAATGCCGATCACCGGCGTGACGTTGCCGTTTGTGAGTTCGGGTGGCACGTCTCTGACGCTTACGATGGCGTGTGTCGGTCTCATCATCGCCGTGTCTCGCTACGGCGGCACCTCGAAAGTCCGCCTCGTGCGTGGCAAGACCACCCGGGGGCCCAAGGAAGACTCGATCGTGAGGGGGTCTCAAGACCGTGCGAGTACTGCTGAGCGGCGGCGGAACGGCGGGACACATCTATCCAGCCTTGACGGTGGCGGAGCATCTTCGCGCCGCCGGGCATGAGATCGCGTTTGTCGGTACGCCAGACGGTCTTGAGGCACAGCTGGTGCCCTTGGCAGGGGTGGCATTTCGCGCGGTGCCGTCGCGTGGCTTCGATCGTGCGCGTCCCTTCTCCCTGGTGACATCGGCATGCGTGACGCTGGTGTCGATCTTCAAGGCGGCCCGGGCGATCCGTGAGTTCAGGCCGGATGTCGTGCTCGGCGTTGGTGGGTACGTGTCGCTGCCGGTGGGTCTTGCGGCGGCGCTGAGGCGGATTCCGCTCGTGCTCCACGAGCAGAACTCCGTGCCGGGTCTGGCCAATCGGGTCTTGTCCCGATGGGCCTGCGCCGTCGGCACGACGTACGAGGGCTCGATCAGGCACCTGGCACACCCCGAGCGAGCGGTCGTGACCGGCAATCCTGTACGCGCGGCGGTTCTCGAGGCCGATCGCGATCGGGGGAGGCTCATAATGGAGCTTCCGGCCGACGCAGTGGTCCTGCTCGTGTTCGGAGGCAGCCGTGGCGCGCGGCACATCAACGACACAATGATCGCGCTTGCTCCCGGGCTCATGGCAGTTCCGTCATTGCAGGTCGTGCACGTGGCAGGTAGGATTGAGAGCACATCCGTGGCCGAGCGCGTTGAAGCCGCTCTCGGCGGGTCCGAGCCACGCTACCGGGTCGTGGACTACATCGATGCGATGGGCGATGCGATCGCAGCGTCCGACGCGATCGTCTCCCGGGCAGGCGCTACATCAATCGCCGAGATAACCGCAGTCGGACGGGCGGCGGTGCTGGTTCCGTATCCCTACGCCACCGACGACCATCAGACGCTCAACGCGCGCGCGGTGGCGCAGGCAGGGGGCGCCGAGGTCGTTTCCGACTCGGACCTGGAGAGTGGACTATTCAGGGACGCCGTGATGCGTCTCGTGACAGATGAGAAGCGTCGGGACAGGATGGCCGAGGCTGCGGCAACACTCGCGCGCCGCGATGCGGCAGAGCGTGTGGTTGCGCTGGTCACACAGGCCTGTGCGACGCGAAAGGAGGCGCGGTGACCAACACCGCCTACGCGCATTTCATCGGCATCGGTGGGGCAGGTATGAGCGGGCTTGCGCGCGTGCTGCACGACCGGGGCTTCGTCGTGACCGGCTCGGATCTCAAGGCGAGCCGCTACGCGACGGCATTGCAGGAGGCTGGCGTCCGCGTGTCGATCGGACACACCGCGGAGAACCTTGGCGACCCTGATGTCGTAGTGATCTCATCCGCCATCCCAGAGTCCAATCCCGAACTGGCCGAGGCACGCCGTCGCGGTCTCGAGGTCTGGCCCAGGGCTAGGATGCTCGCGCATCTGGCCGGTGACGATGCGACGCTCGCGGTTGCCGGCACGCACGGCAAGACCACGACGAGTTCAATGCTGGCAACCGTTCTCGACGGCATGGGGCTCGATCCCACGTTCCTCATTGGCGGCGAGCTGAACGACATGGGAGCGAACGCCCGCTGCGGGGCCGCCGGTTACTATGTAGTTGAGGCCGACGAGAGTGACGGCTCATTTCTGCATCTCCGGCCGCACGTTGCCGTCATCACGAACGTGGAGCCCGATCACCTTGATCACTACGGGTCGTTCGAGGCCATCATCGAGACCTTTGGGCGCTTTGTAGCCGCAATCGATCCGGCCGGTGCCGCTGTGGTATGCGCAGACGATCGCGGGCTCGTGGATCTGGCCAGGGCGTCTGCCCGGTGCCGGGTCGTGACGTACGGGGCAGCGGCCGAGGCCGATGTCCGTTGCAGCGATCTTGTACGGGAAGGCCTTGGACACCGTTTCACGGTCACTCTGCCTGATGGCACCGCGATTGCGGCGCGAATCGCGGTGCCGGGCACGCACAACGTCCTCAACGCAACCGGTGTGCTCGCTGCCATCTACTCGCTTGCCCTGGACGTGCGCGCGGCCGTCGGGCCGCTCGAATCCTTCAGCGGCGTTCGCCGCCGCTTTGACCACGTCGGCGACGTGGGCGGTGTGTTCGTGGTTGACGACTACGCGCACCACCCCACCGAGATCAAGGCAACCCTTGCCGCCGTTCGATCGATATCCCAGGGGGGGAGGGTCATCGTCGCCTTCCAGCCTCACCGATATACGAGAACGAAGGGGCTTATGGAGGAGTTCACCACCTCGTTCAACGAGGCCGACGTGTTGATCATGACCGACATCTATGCTGCCTCGGAAGAGCCTATAGAGGGCGTAAGCGGAGAGGCCCTTGCAGAGCGGATTCGGATGAGCGGTCACAAGCAGGTGCTCTATATCCCCTCGAAAAAAGAGGTTATGGAAAAGATCGTTCAGATGGCGCAACCAGGGGACATGGTTGTGACCCTCGGGGCGGGCGACATCGTAAAGGTGAGCGATAGCCTGGCAGCGCTGTGGTCTGAACATCGGCAAGAGGGGTGAACCGTGGCAATAGGCGGTGAACCGGGAAGGGAATCGGTGCAGCCGAGCATGAGCGGATCTCTATGAAGTGGACAGGCGTAAGAGGACAGATACTTACCGAAGTGAGCATGAAACGGTATACCTCCATGAGAGTCGGAGGCAAGGCGAGGTATCTCGTCTATCCCGAAGACCAGACTGATTTGACGAACGCGGTCAGAATGGCCAAGGAACATGGAATTGCCTACCGGTTTTTGGGCAACGGCACGAATGTCATTGTGAGCGACCAGGGATTTGATGGGGTCGTGATCAGGACGCGGAAGATGGCCGGCCTGCGATTCAGCAGAACCACTCACGGCGTAAGGGCCCGTGTAGGAGGCGGCGGATCGCTCAAAGGCCTGATAAAAGAATGCGCTAAAAGGGGTTTGTCGGGTATCGAGAAGCTCTTCGGCATCCCGGGGACCGTTGGCGGGGCTGTGAAGATGAATGCTGGAAGTTTCGGAAGCGTGATATCGGATCATCTTATGGAGATCACCACCGTGGATGAAAGCGGGGTTTCCCGGACTGTCGGACGGGGCGATCTGAGCCTCGGTTATCGCACGTCGGGCTTGAGCGCATCCGACTGCGTGACCTGGGCGGAGTTTTTGCTGAAGGAGAAGGATCTGGAATCCATCAAAGGGGACATGGCGTATGTATGGGGTGAACGGATAAATAAGCACCCCATGGAATGGCCCTCGGCTGGCTCCGTTTTCAAGAACAAGAACGGCCAACCGGCCTGGCAGACCATAGATGCTGCCGGACTGCGGGGATTTCGTTTTGGCGACGCCTGTCTCTCACCCAAGCATCCGAACTTCATCGTCAACCTCGGACATGCCTCTGCCCTTGATGTAAAAAGGTTGATAGAGAAGGTTAAGAAAGAGGTATACGAGAAATTGGGAACGGTCATGGAGGAAGAGGTTGAATTGTGGGGTTTCAATGGATAAAGAGGCGCTGAAGCAGAAGAAGGTGGCGGTCCTGATGGGAGGGGTCTCTTCAGAGCGGGAGATATCACTGAAGAGCGGCAACGCAATCCTCAAGAGCTTGCAGGGGAGTGGCTACAAAGCCGTAGGGATCGACGTAGACAACGCGATTTCCGAGAAACTACGCACCGAAGCGATAGAAGTGGCCTATATTGCCCTTCACGGGCGTTACGGTGAGGACGGGGCCATTCAGGGGCTATTGGAGATCCTGGGCATTCCCTATACAGGATCGGGCGTTCTCGCCTCGGCCCTGGCCATGGACAAATACATCTCCAAGTTTGTTCTTGAGAGCCGAAAACTTCCTACGCCCCGCTACACGGTCTGTTTTGCCGGCTCGACCTTCTCTTTTCCCTACCCCTTTATCGTGAAGCCTGCCCACGAGGGCTCGACCATCGGCATCAGCGTCGTTAACGATGAATCTGAGGTACATAAGGCCTTGACCGAAGCCCTCCGTTACGATAAAAAAGTCCTCATAGAGGAGTATCTGCCCGGCAGGGAGATTACGGTGGGGATCGTCAATGGGGAGCCCCTGCCCATCGTAGAGGTGAAACCGTCTTCCGGCTTTTACGACTTCACCGCAAAATATACAAAGGGCATGACCGAATACCTCGTCCCCGCGGATCTTCCGATCCAGCTTACCTTCAGGGCATCGGAGATCGCATTGGAAGCATGGAGTGCCTTCGAGATGGCCGGCTGTGTGCGGATAGACATGATCATCCACGATGATGTCCCCTACGTGATAGACATCAATACATCTCCCGGCATGACCGAGACATCCCTGGTCCCCAAGGCGTGGGCTTCTCTGGGCAGGACCTTTGATCAACTGGTAGAAAGAATTCTTTCCGAGGCAACCCTGAAGGCATGAAGAAGACCGCATACATCCTCTTTTTGCTTCCTCTGTCGATCATCTCAACGTTGACCGTCATCTATATCTGCTCCTCCGGTCAACCGTTCTTTCTCCTGAAGAACATCAAGATCAAGGGCATAGAGCAGATGACGGACGGCGACGTGATGGGCAAGGCGTGTCCTTTCCTGAAAGACAGCAGCATTTTTGGGATTGATGCGGAGCAGCTTAAGGCAGCCGTGGGAAAGCACCCCTTCGTGAGAGAGGTGCGCGTTAAGAGGGTGTTCCCCTTCTCGTTGGTGATTGACGTGCAGGAGAAGAAGCCGTCCGCCCTGTGGGTACCGAGAGACGGCACCGTGCAGGTGCTGGATGAGGAAGGCCTTCCCTTCCGGACCCTTATGAAGGAGAAAATAGGGGGCCTCACCATGATTACTGCCCCGGACAAACAGGAGGCCCAGAAGGCGTTCAAGATCCTCAATAGGTGGGCCGACGAGGGCATAATCAAAAGAAACGCGGTCCAGGAGATCGTCTACGACCAGGGAAATGTGACCATCATGGCCGACGAGGCGGTGGAGGTCGTTCTTGGCAAGGAAGACCAGAGAGAGCGGCTGAAACGGGCCTTTGCCGTGCTGGAGGATGCCAAGAAGAGAGGCCTTTTGATCAGGTGCATCGATGCACGATTCGAGAAGGGCGTTATCGTAAAAGAGAGGACGGGATAGAGGATGGCAGAAGATACAGGCTTTGTCGTGGGTCTCGATGTGGGCACCACCAAGATATGTGTGGTCGTCGCAAAGATTGTGGACGGCAAGGTGAACATCGCCGGGATCGGCTCCTATCCGTCTTCGGGCTTACGAAAGGGCGTGGTAGTGAACATAGACAGCACCGTCAATTCCGTCAAGAAGGCTGTTGAGGAGGCTGAGCTGATGGCGGGCATCAAGATCAGCGGATGCCTGACCGGAATTGCGGGCGCCCATATCAAGAGCTTCAATTCGAACGGGGTGGTGGCCGTTAAGGACAAAGAGGTACGGAGGGACGATATTGCCAGGGCCATAGACGCGGCAAAGGCCGTGGCGATCCCTGCGGACAGGGAGCTGCTCCACGTCATTCCCCAGGAGTATATCGTTGATGATCAGGACGGGATCAGAGACCCGGTAGGGATGAGCGGTGTGAGGCTGGAGGTGAAGGTTCATATCGTCACCGGGGCCGTTACCTCTGCTCAAAACATCATAAAGTGCTGCTACCTGGGCGGTCTTTCCATAGACGATCTGGTGCTGGGGCAGCTAGCCTCTGCCGAGGCCACGGTGAGTCCCGAGGAGACCGAGATTGGTGTGGCGTTGGTTGATATCGGTGGAGGCACGAGCGACATCGCGGTCTACGCCAATGGGGCCATCAGATATACCTCTGTGCTGCCCCTGGGCGGCAATCATATAACGAGTGATATCGCCATTGGGCTTCGGACACCCCTTGAGGACGCTGAAAAGATCAAGAAGCGGTACGGCTGCGCCGTGTCCTCCATGGTTGGACCCAACGAGACCATAGAGGTGCCGAGCGTCGGGGGAAGAAAGCCGAGAACCCTGATGCGAAAGACCCTTGCCGATATCATCGAGCCGAGGGTTGACGAGATCCTGACCCTTATCCATGAAGAGATCAAGAAATCGGGATGCGAGAAGGTAATGGCCTCGGGCGTCGTTCTCACGGGCGGCTGCGCCAACCTCGAAGGTTTGTCGGAGCTCGCCGAATCGGTGTTCGGCCTCCCTGTGCGCAGGGGCTATCCGATCGGGGTGGGTGGTCTCGTCGATGTGGTCAATAATCCGATCTATGCCACGGGTGTGGGCCTTGTACTCCAGGGATTCAAGAACAACAGGATGCGCAAGGGCGGCTACGAGCGGCGCGACGCCTTCAGGCGGCTGCTCGATCAAAAGATGGTGAAACGGATCAAGGAATTGTTTAAAGATATATTCTAAGGGGGGCGCGACATGTTCTATCTGGATGAGAGCAACGGTTTTTCTGCAAAGCTGAAGGTCGTCGGGGTCGGAGGAGGCGGGTGCAACGCCATCAACAACATGGTTGATGCCGGGCTTCTGGGAGTGGAATTTCTGGCCATCAACACGGACACCCAGTCGCTCCATATGAACCGAGCCCCCGTTAAGATACAGATCGGCACAAAGCTGACCCGCGGTCTTGGGGCAGGCGCCAACCCCGAGGTGGGTAAGCAGGCTGCCCTCGAAGACGTGGATCAGATCGCAGAATACCTGAAAGGTGCCGATATGGTCTTTATCACCTGCGGTTTAGGGGGTGGAACGGGTACCGGGGCCTCCTCAGTTATCGCCGAGGTCTCCAAGGAGCTGGGAGCCCTTACCGTTGCCGTTGTCACGAAGCCCTTCGCCTTCGAGGGAAAGACGAGGGATCTTCAGGCTGAGGAAGGCCTCGAGACCCTGAAATCAAAAGTCGATACCCTTATTACCATCCCGAACCAGAGGCTTCTGTCCGTGGGCGGCAAGAACATGACCATCAAGGACGCCTTTTTCCGTGCCGATGAGGTCCTACTCTACGCCGTACGAAGCATATCGGATCTGATCATCTCCTCTGGTCACGTGAATGTCGACTTTGCCGATGTGAAGACCGTCATGAGCGAGAAGGGCATGGCCATCATGGGCGTGGGCATCGGATCGGGCGAGGGAAGGGCGATTGACGCTGCCCAGAAAGCCATATCGAGCCCTCTTCTGGAAGACATATCTATCCATGGGGCGAAAGGCGTGCTCATCAATGTAACCGGTTCATCGAGCATGACCCTCCACGAGGTCCACGAGGCCTCGAGTCTTATTCAGGAACAGGCTCACGAAGACGCCCGGGTGATCTGGGGTCTGGTTTTTGATGACTCCATGGAAGATACGGTGCGAATCACGGTCATTGCCACAGGTTTCGAGGAGCAGGTGGTCAAACAACAGGAAGACCCCATCCAGATCGTCAGAAACGAGCGTCTTTTCGAAGAGCGGAGCGTACCCACCTTCATGAAAAGAAAGGTCACCATTGATTATAGAGACGTAAAGCCCAAGCAGAATTCGTCCTCCACCGACCTGGACGACGAGCGCTATGACATCCCTACGTTCCTGAGGAAGCAGGCAGATTAGTAACCGACCGATACACAAAGAACAACCGGCCCCCTTCGAAAAGGGGGCCGTGGTCAAGAAGTGGAAGGACCGCATCCCCGTCTGTGTGGCCTACCCCAATACCTACTACGTGGGCATGTCCAACCTGGCTGTCCACCTGCTCTACAGTACCCTCAACGGCATGTCTGATGTCGTCTGTGAACGGATCTTTCTCGAGCCGGGAAAGCCCCCCCGTTCCGTTGAATCAGGCCATCCCCTCAAAAGCTTTGAGTTAGTCTTCTTCACCTTTTCCTTCGAGATGGATTACCCCAATCTCGTCCGGGGCCTCAAGGATGCGTCCATACACCCCATCGCTGACGAAAGGACCGGCCGAGAGCCTCTCGTTATTGCGGGCGGCATGTGCGTCATGGCCAACCCTGAGCCCATCTCACCATTTGTTGACCTCTTTGTCATGGGTGATATCGAGACAACCCTGAGTGCCATGATGGAGCGATACCGTACCCTGCGGGGGAAAAGGAGGCAAGAGGTTCTAGACGGTCTTTCGGCCTGGCCATGGATGTACAACCCCCGTGGGCTCGAGGTGGGCTACAATGACGCTGGGACAGTGAGGGATTTTAATCCTGAGGGGTTTGCCGTTGAGATCGCCCGCTACCGCGGGGTGCATCTGGCCTCCTCTGCCATCGTCTCCGACAAGACCGAATTCTCGGACATGCTTCTCCTTGAAGGGACCAGGGGGTGCCCCTCTCGTTGTCCCTTCTGCCTCACGGGCAATACGAATCGGTTTCTCCATGAACGACGTGAGGAGCTGCAGGAGGGGATAAAGGATGTGGGCATCATCGGCGGTGGCGTTTCTTTCCACCCTGACCTCGCCGGTCTGATCAGAGGTCTGAAAGAGAAGGGGCTTCGGGTCCACCTGCCCTCCCTTCGTGTCGATGAGGTGTCCCTGGAGGTGATCGATCTCATTAGGGACGAGGTCAAGACCCTTACCTTCGGTATCGAAGCGGGCACCGAACGGCTCCGAGCGCTTCTGGGCAAGCCAGTAAAAGATGACGAGCTCTACGCCAAGATTGAGGCCATCGCGGCCCTCAAGTCCTTTCATCTCAAGCTCTATTTTATGATCGGGGTCCCCTCAGAGACCGCAGCGGACGTGGAGAGGATCGTGGGCCTGGCCAAACATGCCATGAATCTGATGATCAAGCAGGGCGCGAAAAGGGGTTCGGTGGGGAGCATCACCGTCCATGCCAGTCCCTTTGTGCCAAAGGCGGCCACGCCCTTTCAGTGGCTTCCCATGGCAGACATGAAGGATCTCAAGGCGAAGATCAATCTCCTCAAGCGCGGCCTCGCCAGGGTCCCGAACACCTACTTTACCCATGAATCGGTTAAGTACAGTTTCGTTCAGGCCGTTTTTTCCCGGGGCGACCGCCGATTACAGGGGGTGATCTCCAGCTTTGCCGAGGAGGATCACAACCTGACCCGTATCATGCGTGAAAGTCCGATCAATCTCAATTTTTATGCGACGAGACAGAGAGGAAAGGATGAGGTCTTCCCCTGGGACTTTATCAAAGGGGTACAGAGCAAAAAGCAGTTGTATACAAGATTGCTTTCGGTGCTCCCTGCAGACGCCGAATAATGTCTACATTTGCTACCTATCTGACGGTTTGCCGATAATTCACACTTTTTTCGTCTCACTCAGTGGCCTGCTTACTTTTCTGTTCACGTTTTTCTAAGTCCTCCCCCGAAATATCCTGGCTCAGAATCGACTCCAACCCTTCCCTGAGCACCTACCCTCCAACCCCGCTTTTCTTCCATGAGTTGATCACGAGATAGAGGTTTCCTCTGCCTCAAGGTTTCGCCAGCCTGGCCACCGCCTGGAGCAGTCCTGCTGCGTGAGGCTGCGAAGCAGTCCGTTTCAGAAAAACATCGGATGCAGTAGTGATTCCCCCGTAATACGCATTATTCAGGTCATTCCGTGTCTTAACGATTGCCCCGTCTACTGAGACACCGGCATACAACCCTTTTTTGCGGGCGAAACTCACGATATCGACGCTTAGATTCGCGGTCGAAGCAGCAGCCCCCATACCGACCGGCCCAACGGCAACGCCGATGTCTCCACCGAGCTTAATGCTGCTTTCAAGAAGGGCGTTCACCCCTCGTCTTGTCATAGCCAGCAGAATCACCTCCGACGAGGAGCCGCCAATTTGAAAACCGAGGCTTGCTTCGCCTATGGTGTAGAAGGCCGGGCCCATCCATTGACGAGTCAGGCTACAGCGGGCGATAAACACCCCGCTTCCCCCAGAGGCGCCAACAACAAAAGCCCCTTTCAGGACCTGGGGTGCAATGAAAACGCCCTCGGCATCCCGGATGAGGCTTCGAAAAGCCTCCATTTCGTCCGCGCTCGCAAACGTCTCCAGGGTTAAGACTGCCCTTTCCACAAGGTGCCGAGCCGCGAGCTGCTTTCCATCCGCCGCCGCCCGACAAGGTATTATTGTCGTTATGGCCCAGAACAACAAGACGGCCATTATGATCGGGACGACGGTCTTACCCATTCTCTGTCGATCTACTCTCATAGTAACTCCTCGCTATCTCCTTTCCGTGGGGTCTCTACATCGGATGATCTCCTTTCTACCATTTCCTTATCCTTCCAGACAAGCCATATGAGTCGTTCGACCTGGTCCTCACGTGGTGGGCCATGCTTGCGGTACCCCTAAAAGAGCAGCAGATTTCTACAGTTTTGGGGCCGTCGAAAGATGCAGTTATGTAAACTGTTCGCTCTGTTCTGGACCGATGGCAAGCCGATAGATAGCGTCTGCTTGGTTTCGTGGTTTTGGCGATCCCCTTAAGGCAATAAGGTCGGCAATGGCTTGGTCGATGTGAGGGAAACGGAACTGGAACCCGTTTCCCGACAGAATCCCCGGACGGACCCGCTGTCCTTTCAAAAAGACGGTGGAGAATTCAAGGTAGATCAACCTGAGAAGGATGGCGGGGACCCTGGGCACCACAGCTCGTCGCCCCATGACCTCCCTCATGGTCTCCATCAATTCAACGTTCCGTATTGGATGAGGACTGGTAAAATTCACGGGACCGACGATTCCCTCATGGCCTAGGAGAAAGAGAAAAGCACGGGATAGGTCCTCCTCATGTATCCAAGAAAACCACTGCCTCCCGTTCCCCAGTGGCGCCCCCACACCCCACCGAGCCGCCTTGGTCATCTTCTCCATGGCGCCGCCGCCTCTTCCCAGGACGATACCAAAGCGGCAGAAAGCGACCCGCGAGCCCCCGGTCGACACCCGCTTGGCCTCATCTTCCCACTGTCGAGCGAGATCGGCGATGAAATTTCGACCGGGGCGATCACCTTCGTCAAGCTCCTCATCATCGTGGAAGCCGTAGTAGCCGACGCCTGATGCGTTGAGGAGGGGGATGCTCCGGCCTGATGCCAGAATCGCATCAACCACATTGCGTGTTGAGGACAGGCGACTTTCAAGGATCTCTCTTTTTGCCTCTTGGGTCCAACGCCGGAAGATGGAAGAACCCGCGAGGTTTATCACCGCATCGAACTTCTTGACTTCTGATTGCCAGGGGCCCGGCTTGCCAGGGTCTCCTTCAATATACGGCACCCTACCGGGGGAGGACTCCTCGCCTCGCCGTATCAGTGCCGTCGGCATATACCCTTCCCCCTGTAACCTTTCCATCAGCTTCGAACCGATGAAACCTGTGGCACCTGTGACAAAAATTCTGCAGATGGATCCCGTCGACATGCTCCCTTCATCGTAGTCGATAAAAGAAACCATTGCAAAAGGTAACGAACGGACGCATAACCATAGAGAGAGGGGAGAGCTATGCTACAGAGGTTTGGGACCGTATCGACGCTGCTGAAGGACCTCCTCTACATTTCTTACCTTGTCCCCTCATCCCGTCTCCACGCCCTGGTACCCTCCTCCTTGCCCCTCAGCACTATTGGGAAAGAGGTCTTTGTTTCGGTTGTTGCCATGAGGAACACCGATGTAGGCCCAGTCTGGCTCCCCTGGCCTCGTCAGCACTATAATCAGATGAACATCAGGACCTATGTGGAGGACCCGATGACCGGTAAACAGGGGGTCTTTTTTTTCAAAAGCGGGATCACATCCTTCGGTGCCCTGGCAGTTCCCCGGATGCTCGGTCTGCCGTGGGAAAAGATTGACTTGCACATACGAAGGGAGGTGGATTCCTCTGGCGCCTGTCGCTACAGAGCGAACGGTGATTTCCACGGCCGCATCATGGTGGAGGTAGGTGGCCTTGTGCAACAGCGGGGAGCCGATCCCGGTGCTGAAATGCATGACGCTGCGGTTCACATAACCGCCCCCGACATCGGCTTCGTGAAGGCAAATGCCCGGGAGAAACTCCTCTCCTTTGGGGTGAAACACCAGTTTATCGAGCCCCTGCGTTGCGAGTTGATAGATCTCCAATTCCCTTTGCTGGAGCACTTGGGGATCGTGGAGCGGGAGGAGATGGACAAGCCGCACAGTGTATTCTTGGTGCCGGAAGCGAAGTTCCTGGTCTATTTGCCCCCCAGGATAGTGGGGTAAACAAGAGAGATGGGGTGAAGAAATGAGCATAGGGTGGGGATTTGTTGCAGGCCTCTTGAGCGGATTCTTTATGGCCCTTGTTTCTGACATCGCCCATCGGCTTCGCTTTTTTGGATCGAGTCTGATTGCGGTAGACGGTTCCTTCGCGGTCAGGATGATGGGGAAGAACCCCCAAGGGCAGCCGCGCCCTTTGGTCTACTGCTTGGGCATTGTTATCCACCTTGTAACGAGCGGGATTTTTGGAGCTGTGTATGCTGTCCTCACCAACCTGTTTCAATTCGACCCCGGCAATGTGGTCCTCTTTGCCATCTACGTACTTCTGCTCTGGCTGGCTATGCTTTTTTCGGCCCTTCCCATTGCGGGGCTGGGTGTTCTCGGCAGGGGGGCGGGAAGGTTCACATGGCTTGAACAACTTCTGTTGCACATGGTGTTCGCCGGGGTTTTCTGGCATCTCATCTAGCGCACTGAACCGTCCGGTAGCGATCAATCCCCGTTAATAGTCGTCGGGACGTCGAAACAGAGCGGGGGGAGGGGCACGTTCTCCTCCCATTGGTGAGCGCCGCCCCGGAGACCGTCTAAACAAATAGACACCCCCTTTTGTCCATGCTATAAGGTGTCAGCGTGGGATGGTGAGGGAAGAAAGTGGAGGCCCACCCCGGTCGAGGCACCGATCAGGGACCGTGAAACCCTGCCCGCTGCAAGGAGATGATTGTGAAGAGAGCAGAGACAATAGCAACGCCAAGATTTCTTGACGCCCTGTCCTATGCCATGGAACTCCATGGCACTGACGTTCGAAAAGGGATGCCTTCCATACCCTATGCAGCCCACCTGTTAAGTGTATGCGCCCTGGTGCTTTTCGACGGTGGGACGGAGGAGGAGGCTATAGCGGGGCTTCTCCACGATGCCTTAGAGGATCACCCTGAAACCACCAGCACCAGAATCATTGCCGAGCGTTTCGGAGAAGAAGTGCGGGCTCTCGTCGAGGCCTGCTCGGATACTCCGCCCGACTACAGAGGAGGTCCGAAACCGCCCTGGAAGGGGCGAAAGGCAGCCTATTTATCCCGTTTGGAGACGGCGGGACCCAAGGAGCGGCGAGTATCCCTGGCAGACAAGCTGGACAATGCCCGCTGCCTTGTCGCCGACTATCACACCCAAGGAGACCTTCTCTGGTCCAGGTTCAATGCCGGAAAGGAAGACCAGTTGTGGTTCTATCGCTCTCTTAAAGAGATCTTTGGGGCGGCAAAGGGCGGGGGATTCCTGGTCGAGGAATTTCAAAGGACCGTATCGGAGATGGAGAGGCTTATCGACGGAAGCCGCTAAGGGGGGATTCGGTTCGGTGATCGACGCACAGAGAGGTTTCAGCCCTCAACCGTCGGTGTATAATGCCTTCTCGCCTTACGGGAGCGGGTATCTCCGAGGGTCCCGAACGATGCGATTTCAAAATTCATCAGGCAGATAGGAGGAAAGCTATCGCCTTGACCCCGAAGACGGGCTCTTCATCACGTACACACCCTCGAAGCTGGCACACCGCTTGCCATCGACCTGGCTGAAGACCTTCACTCTGACACTCATCTTGTGATTGGCCCTCTTGGTGAGCACAAGATCGTCCACGGTTTCACTTCGGGTAAAGAGATCACAAAGGGCGGGCTGTTGATACGCTATTCGAGAGGAAACGAGGAAGACGTCCCCCTGGAGGCCAAGTTCGTCTCTTCTATGCACAACGGTATCGTAGCCGGAAAGGGCCGCTAGAGAAAAGATAGATCCCGCAAAAATGGAAGCCTTGTCATTGGTATTCTTGCTGAAAAGTAGATGCAGATTCCCCGGAATGTCCGATAGGCGAGAGATACCCAGCGCAGTGGCAGGAAGAATAAGGTTCAAGTCGAACATTCAATGTACCTCGTGATACGGATCATGAACACATCCATTTTTTTTTGATTTGAGCGTTATTTACCTACTTGAGGGTACCCACGTCAAGTCTTTTCTTCTTTACCCCCTCTGTTCGGTAGGGAAAGACCGGACAATTGGCCGGCCCCGGGGCGTTGCAATTTTTTACAAGATGGGAGCCCTTCTTTATGTGTACTCTATGTCTTGACGCAGGCCGATGGGATAAAATAACGGGTGAGGGGTCATCGTAGAACTGGCGGGCAGTGACCATGAACAAAAGAGCGCCGGAAGAGAATGTGCAACTGAGAAGGGTTTTGGAACTTGGAGGCCTGGAAGTGGTTAAGGCCACCTACCGCTACCATCACTTTCCAAAACACTCCCACGATGTTTTTGCCTTTGGCATTGTCGAACGGGGCGTGCAGGGGACAGAGCACAGAGGCACGACCCACATCGCTGTTGCCGGAGAGGTGTGTCTTGTCAACCCGGGAGAGGTCCATACAGGCTACACCACGGACGAGGGGGGATGGTCCTACCGCTGCTGCTATCCCGATGTGGGCCTCATATCAGAGATAGCCTATCAAGACAGCGATAGGACCTGGGGACAACCCTATTTCCCCTCGCCGGTCATCCGCGATCCGGTTGTATACGACCGGTTCCGCCGTCTATTCAATGAAATTGAAGACTGTCAGCACATAATGAGCCTTCAGGAAAAGCTCGTGGCCGCCATTTCGGCGCTCCTGGAGCGGCACGGGGTTCACAGGAGACCTCCCCCTCGACATCACGACGGGGATGTCAGCCCCATCAAGCGGGCGTACGATTACATCGAGGAGCATTGGGCCGACCAGATCAGGCTGGAGGATGTTGCAGCCGCCGCGGGAATCGATTGCTTCACCTTGATAAGGACCTTCAGGAAACGCGTGGGTATGACGCCCCATGCCTATCTGATGCAGAGACGGATAGACAAAGGTAAGGGACTTCTCCTTTCCGGGCATTCCCCGGCACAGGCCGCCCTTGATACAGGTTTCTTCGATCAGAGCCATTTCACGAAGCAGTTCAAGCGTTATACCGGCGTTACCCCTGGGCATTATATTCGCTCCCTGGGCCGGCCGCAAGGAGGGAGGGTGTCGTGAGGGAGGAAATCGGATATGTCCACGGTTATACCGTGCGTGAAGAAGGGAGACTCTACGACCAGGCCCAGACCCTGGCAGAGCTGCTTCACCACGATACGGTTTATGGAGCCGGGGAAAGGATTTTGGAGGCGGGATGCGGCATTGGGGCCCAAACCAGGATCCTCGCTTCCAAGAATCGTCGAACGAGGTTCACCTCTATCGATCTTTCGGCCCAATCGGTGGCCAGAGGCCGCGAAGAGGCCGAGCTGCTCGGTTTGAGCAATGTTGAGTTTCAGGTAGCGGATGTCTACAGACTGCCCTTCGATGATGACAGCTTTGACCACGGGTTTGTCTGTTTCCTTCTCGAACATCTCAGAGACCCCAGAGGCGCCCTCTCCGAGCTGGCGAGAGTGGTGAAACCGAGGGGAACCATGACCATCATCGAGGGGGATCATGGCTCCGCCTACTTCTATCCTGCATGTACGGAATCGGAGCGAGCCATCAAGGCCCTTGTTCGGATCCAGGCCGAGATGGGCGGCAACAGCTTGATAGGCCGTCAGCTCTATCCCCTTCTGGACGAGGCGGGTCTTGAAGATGTGACCGTGTCGCCCAGGATGGTCTATGCGGATAGAACAAGACCGAAATTGGTTGAAGGCTTCATCCGCGACACCTTTACCGCCATGGTTGAAGGCGTGCGGGATAGGGCGGTCTCGATGGGCCTCTTCAGCGTCGAAGAATGGGAGAAAGGCGTTCGAGGGCTGTTGAGGACCATGGAGCCTGATGGCGTCTTCTGCTACACCTTTTTCAAAGCAACCGGAATCAACCCGTTCAAATGAAGAGCCGCCCCGGACGAGATGGATCGTTCCGGAGCGGCTTCGGGTCTTTCACCTTCTGATCTTCGGGTCTCGTTATCTCCCGCGGGGTCCGTCATGTCCCCTGTCCGGACCCGGTCCTTTCGGTTCAAACCCCCTTTGCCTATCATCCCTCATGTCACGGACTTGAGGACCAGGCCCTTGCTGCAAATCCCTTCCAAAAGGTTTGACGGGGCCATTACCGGGGCCGCGCCAAACTCTGTAATCATGCCTCTGCCATCCCTCACGCCACATGACGTCCCGGTCCCAGTGCCGGTTACGTTCCCAGCCTCTCCAATGCTTCGTCATCTGTCCGTATGGAATTCTGCTGTGACCGGGCGGTATGTTCCGGTAGTCGTAACGGGGCAGATCCAGGACCTCCCGAGGCATACGCTTGGGCGCAACGAATCGCCAAGGGCCGTTGTAGGATGTGGAACTAAACCAGTGGCCCCCATGAGGACGGTACCAGGCGCCCCGGAAGAAGAAGATGTCAACGGCCACGTCGGGGAGGACATACACGTAGGTCCCGGGTATGACGATGACCGGTGGCGGAGCAGCAATACGAAAGAGGGGCGGAAGTCCTACGTTTACGCCAATATTGACGGCTGCATGCGCCTGACCACCGAAAAGGGTTAGGCACAAGCAGAGGGTACCAAAAAGAAGAGTAGATTTTACTATCGTTGCCTGTCGTGGTTTCACCATATCCTCCTGAGCATACTTTTTTGCGGTCGTGACCGCATGCCGTCGATGGAGCAACAAGCGTACCTCCGCCAACAGCGGGCAATAGTACTCGAAATAACTCAGGCTTTTCGTCCTGATACGCTCCCTGGGACCTGAAAAATGTCGATGGGATATGGGTACCTTCGACAAAGCCGTCGGCCGTCCTCTGTCATAGCAGGGCGAGAACAGGCAAGGCGCTCTTCACCGTGATTCCCTTGGGTGATTCGAGGACGCTAAAATGTTGACTTATAGGAACCCAGCCTTTAATATAGATAGCGGATGTTTGAGGAATGGTCGAAAAGATACGGAATTCTCGCTCTTAGCCTCGCTTTCATATTTGTCATTCTCTTCTCCGAAAACGGCCTTCTCGATTTGATCCGCATGAAACGCCAGGTTAGGAATATCGAAGCGGCGTCCAAAAATCTCGCAGAAGAGAATATCCGGCTCAAAGGTGAGATCGAACGGCTGAAGACCGACGACAAATATCTCGAGGAAATGGCTAGAAAACGCTTCGGGTTTATCCGGGAAGGCGAAAAAGTGTACAGGACAGAACAGTGAAGTACGAAGGTGCCATATACAGACCACCCAGCGAGGCCTACAGCCTGATCCTTCAAGCGACCGTCGGCTGTTCTCACAACAAATGCAGCTTTTGTGGATCCTTCAAAGACAAGAAGTTCAGGGTCAAGAGCTTCGAGGAGATTCGGGAAGACGTCGAAGAGGCCAAACAGTACGCACGGTACGTTAAGAGGGTTTTTCTCGCGGATGGCGATGCGCTGATCATCCCTCAGAAGCGGCTTCTACCCATCGTTGAGCTCA
The DNA here is from genome assembly GCA_002328485.1 of Deltaproteobacteria bacterium UBA2221. Lineage (GTDB taxonomy): Bacteria > Desulfobacterota > Syntrophorhabdia > Syntrophorhabdales > WCHB1-27 > WCHB1-27. Next base: position 40,306 of record DCUF01000034.1, on the reverse strand, counting down.
TTAGAGAGTCCTTTCCTAAGCTGGAACGGATCGGTGTTTATGGGAACGTCAAATCGATCCTGAAGAAATCGGTGGAGGACCTCAAACGTCTCAGAAAGTTGGGCGTCGGGATCCTCTATCTCGGTATAGAATCTGGTGACCAGGTCACTTTGGACAGGATTTGCAAGGGAACGACTCTTGACAAGACGGTGCAGGCGGCTGCGCGGGTCAAGGAGGCAGGGATCACCCTATCGGTCACGGTACTCCTGGGCGTTGGCGGTATTGAACGGAGCGGCATACACGCTGAGGAGACGGGACGGTTCCTGAGTCGGATCGACCCCGACTATATCGGGGCGTTAAGCATCATCGTCGTGCCCGGCACGCGCCTTGCCGATGAGGTGGAAAAGGGTCTCTTTGAGGTTCCGGATCCCTACATGCTCCTTGAAGAGCTTGCCATCATGATTGAGAACACAGATGTTACCCATGCGTTTTTTGCCGCCAATCATGCCTCTAACTACCTTCCCGTAAAGGTCTGGCTGCCCGAAGAGAAGGAACGGGCCGTGCAGGCTATCAGACAGGTGCTGAGCCGCAGGGATCCAGACCTGCTACGACCGGAATTCTTGAGGGCCTTATAGCATGCAGTGGGTAGACGTGCCCATCAGGGTACGTTACGCTGACACCGATCGGATGGGCATCGTCTATCACGGTTTCTATCCCATGTACTTCGAGACCGGAAGAACCGAGTTCATGCGGGAAAAAGGCTGTGAATACAGAACCTTCGAAGATATGGGCTTTCACCTCGTGGTGACCGCCCTGGAGGCAAAATATCACAGCACGGCAACGTACGATGATCTTCTCATTGTCAGGACGGCCGTGTCAGAGGTGAAGTCAAGGGGCGTTACCTTTGAATACAATGTCTTCCATGACGGTACGCTTGTGGTCGAGGGCAGGACCAGGCATGTCTGCATGAATGGAGAGAAGAGGGCTATACGCCTACCGCCACCCCTTCTAGATTTCCTGAGAAATGTCGAATCCCCTTAAGATTCTTGTGATACGGCTCAGCTCCCTCGGGGATGTGCTCATGACTGTTCCTGCGGTGAAGGCCATCAAGGAAGCGGCGCCTGCCAAAAGTATCTCCTGGCTGGTGGAGGGGCCCGTGGCTGATTTACTTGGGAATCAGGGCTTCATTGATCGGGTTATTCGGTTCCCTCGTTCTTCCATCATGTCGTCCCTGAAATCGGGCAAGATCATGAGCGCCCTCGCCGGGATTTCCTCTTTCATAAAAGAGTTGCGGGACTCGGATTATGACGTGATCGTCGATTTTCATGGGATCGTAAAGAGCGGGTTCTTTTCCCTTCTGGCACGGGGGAAGACGGTGATCGGCTTCGATCGGACCTTTGCCAGGGAAGGGAGTTGGTTGGCATACGACAAGCTCGTAGGAGGGCAGAGACGGAGCCACAAGGTAGAGCGCAACATGCTTCTCGCACGGGAGCTTGGCGCAAACGGCACTATCCCTGAGATCACCCTTGCGGTTCCGCCTGAGGCCGACCTCGTTATTTCCCGATTCTTCGAGGATGAGCGGATCGATGGACCCATTATTGCGGTCAACCCTTTTTGCAGCCGAGGGAGCACCTTTAAACGATGGAGGCTTGAGAATTACGCGGCTCTGATTAACCGCATCCAGCGAGAACTGCCCCTCACCGCCATGATTGTATGGGGTCCAGGAGAAGAAGAAGAGGCCAAACATCTGAAGGAGATGGCGGGAGGACCAACCCGGATGATCTGTCCTACCAACGTTGCCCAGCTTTGTGCATTCCTGAAGCGGGTCGATCTGTATGTGGGCGGGGATACGGGTGGCATGCATTTGGCGGTTTTTGCAGGGCTTCCTGTGGTTGCCCTCTTCGGTCCCACGGACGTGCTGGTGAATGGGCCCTGGGGAGATAGAACACGGGTAGTCAGGAAAGACGTTGCGTGCAGTCCCTGCAGGGATAAAGGTTGCATGGATCGAATCTGCCTCGATTCGCTCACGGTGGATGAGGTGTTCGAGGCGGTGACGGACATGGATCGGGAACGGCAAAGGCGCGAAATAGCAAAATAGCGAAAATGGTAGAAAAAGACCGAACTGACTTCGTATGGTGTCTCGTCCTGCCCTTACCATTTCGCCATTTGCACTCTTTCTGTATTGGAAGGAAATAACATGAAAAAAGTGCTGTTCGTCTATCCGAACCTCCATGCGCAGATTGGCTTCAATTACGGCATCTCGTACATATCGGGCCTCCTCAAGGTCCACGGTATCGAGACCAAGCTGCTCAATATCAATGAGCAACTGGGTTACCCCCTCGATCACGAGCGGATAAAGAAGGATGTTCTTACCTTTGGCCCTGATGTGATCGGGTTTTCGGTCCTTTCGAACCAGCACAAGTATGCCCTGGAGATAGGCGGAGAGATAAGACGCTACACGGACTCTCCCTTGGTTTTTGGCGGGATTCATCCCACCATGGACCCGAGAGGCACCCTCTCACATGACGTCCCTGACTGTGTCTGTATGGGTGAAGGAGAGGAGGCCTTTCTGGAGGTGGTCGAGAAAGGCGATCCCCGGGGTGTGCGAAATATGGGCTACAAGAAAGAAGACGGGATCGTTCTGGAACCCCTTCGTCCCTACACCGATCTCAGCACCCTTCCCTTCAAAGACTACGATATCTTCGATTTTCAGCAGATGATTGATGCCAAGGATGGATGGGTGGGCCTTCTTGCCGGACGGGGCTGTCCTTTCAGGTGCACGTACTGTCTGAACCACAAGATCATCCAGCTCTATCGCGACGTCGGCCACCTCCCGAAACACTACATACGAAGACACAGTGTGGACGAGGTGCTGACTGAGATAGAGTATCTGCTCACGCGATACCAACGGATAAAGATGTTCATCTTCGATGATGATATTTTCACCTTTGATAAGGCATGGCTTCGGGAGTTTGCGGAGAAATATCCTTCGGTGACCAAGACCAGCTTTGTCTGCAACGCCCACGTCAAGATGTTCGATGATGAAGTGGCCCATTACCTTAAGAAAGCGGGATGCAGGATCGTAAAGTTCGGTCTCGAAAGTGGAAGCGACCGCATCAGACGTAGGGTACTCGGCCGCTACATGAGCAATACCGATATCGAGAAGGCCTTTGCGGCTGCGCATAAATATGATCTTCACACCTCTGCCTTTCTTATGATAGGCTTACCCTGCGAGGAAAAACAGGACCTTATGGATACGGTAAGGCTTCTCGCCGCCATCAGGCCGGGCCGGTTCCGGTGGTCCCTTTTCTTTCCCTACATCGGGACGCGGGCCTACGAGATAGCGGAGCGGGAAAAAGCGATCGATTTTGAGCGCTGGAAGAACCTTGATAACTTTACCGACGAGACGTGCATGGACTTGGGGGAAGAGGTGAACCTCCTCGTGGACAAGGTTAAAGATTCCCTGTGCGCCTTTATAAACGGCTATTCAGGTGACCAGGAGATGGAAGGGTATAGGGCGATAGTCGAAGAGATTGAGTCCATGGATGGACCGACCTGGGAGAAGGAAAAAGAGGGGTTACGAACGCGTATCGGTGAGTTGGATCAAAAAACGGGCGAAACGGGGTGCACCTTCTACTCGGTCAAGTACAACAGGTTTATGGGTGTGAGGAGTGACTGGAAGGACGATAGTCTATCTGCCTAACTGGATAGGGGACATGGTCATGGCCACCCCATTTTTACGGTCCCTCCGGGGGTCTCTCGACGGCGAGTTGTGGGCTATCGGGAAGTCCAAGGGCATGCACATCTACAACGGGCTCGACGTGTTTGATCGATATATTCCGAACGATGATAAAAGTTTTGTAGGTTTTCTGGACATGGTCAGCCACTTGAGGACCGTCGGATTTGAAAGAGGTATCGTGCTGCCCCACTCCTTCCGTTCTGCGCTCCTCTTCTTTTCAGGGGCCGTCAAGGAAAGGGTGGGCTACGCACGAAACAAGAGGGGATTCATGCTCACGAAGACTGTCCCCGAGGCCGACAGCCTGGAACCTACGGTCGAACACTACCTGAGGCTTGTCGATCTGTTGGGCGGCAAGAGAAGTGACGATGCCCCCCTGCTCTCTGTAACCGAGGATGAGGAACGGAAGTTCGACGAGAAACATATGGATATCCACAGGGGATTCGTCGCCTTCATTGTAGGTGCGCAGTACGGCTCCTCCAAGCGGTGGCCTGATTCGCATTTTGCGGAACTGGGCGATTTGATCACGGGCAGGCTCAAGAAACGGGTCTATATCCTGCCCGGTGGGAAGGACGAAGAGGCGATTGCCGAAAAGGTGCGGCAGGGGACCACAAACAAAGATGACGTAGAGGTAAAAGGGCTCGATATCAGGGACCTTAAGGTTTGCCTGTCCCGGGCATCCCTTGTTGTTACGAATGACACGGGTCCGCGCCATATCTCGGTTGCCCTTGGCAAACCCACGGTAGTCTTGATCGGCCCCATGGATGAGCGCTACACGGTCTATCCGGCAGCCTCCAGTGTAACCATCACCAAGGATGTGCCGTGCCGGCCCTGCAATAAGAAGAGATGCGACGGCGACCATGCGTGCATGAAAGGCATAACGCCTGCCCAGGTTTTCCATAAGATTGAGGAGATGCTGGTTGACGATGCTGGTTAAGATTGTTGATCGCTTCAAAGGCAAGAAGATCTGTGTGATCGGAGACGTCATAGCGGACATCTACATCTACGGGATGCCCTACAAACTCTCTCGTGAAGCGCCCGTTGTGGTCATAAAGTACGAGGAGGAAAGCCTTTGTCCTGGAAGCGCGGGAAATACCATAAATAACCTTGTGGCCATGGGAGCGGAAGTATTCCCCCTCGCATGCGTCGGCAATGACGAACCGGGGGTGCGACTGACGGACTATTTCCAATCCTGTGGTGCTGTCCGCCTGGAAGGGCTGATACGCCATGAGGGAAGGACCGTGACAAAAACCCGCATCCTTGCAGGGGATACCCATACCTCAAAGCAGCAGGTCATACGGGTGGACCGAGAGAATGAGCTGGGTGTACCGGAGGCGGCGCGGGCTGCATTGATGAAACGGCTCGTTGAGATCGGCCCCGACATGGATGCCTTCGTCATTTCCGACTACGAATATGGCCTCGTGGATGAGGAGATCATTCGTTGCGTCCAGGATCTTGCCCGTACCAAGATAGTGGTGGGCGATTCCCGGTACAATCTGAGCCGATTTCAGGGATTTACGCTCATAACACCGAATGAAGCCGAGGCTTACGCAGTGGCGGGCATGCACAATGGGCGGGATGTGGCGGAGGTGGGCAAGGCCATCCTGAAGAAGATGGATATCAAGGCCCTCCTCATCACGAGAGGTAATAAAGGCATGAGTCTGTTCCTCAAAGATGGGACGGTCAACCATATCCCCATCTCCGGAAGCGACGAGATCGCGGATGTGACGGGCGCCGGAGATACCGTGGCGGCGGTAATCACCCTCGCCCTCGCAGCCGGCGCCGACTTCCACACAGCCTCCCTCATCGCAAACATGGCAGCAGGCATCGTGGTAATGAAGCGGGGAACTGCCACGGCCAGCCCTGACGAGTTGAAAAAGGTAATAGCGGGATGGATTGGGAAACGCAAGGGGGCAAACGGCGAAACGGCGAAATAGAGAGTGGATTGGGAACAACAAGGGCGCAAATGGCGAAATGGCAAAATGGGAGATACGGTTTTTGTCTTTCCCACTTCACTATTTCGCTATTCAACCATTTTGCGCCTTTTAGGTAAGAAGGAACATGGGACACTACATAGCTGATAGGACGCGTCTCCGGGAACTTCTTGACGAAGAGCGGGGCAAGGGAAAGAAGATCATCTTCGGCAACGGCTGCTTCGATCTGCTCCATGTCGGTCACGTCCGCTATCTTCAGGGTGCAAAGGCCCTGGGTGATATCCTTGTGGTGGCTGTCAATGACGATTCATCCCTTGTAACCATTGGTAAACGGCAAGCCCCGGTAACGCCTCTCTTCGAACGGGTGGAGATCCTCTGCGCCCTGTCCTGTGTGGATTATGTGACGAGTTTCAGTGAGCCCACAGTCTCGGAGCTTCTCCTGGAATTAAGACCCCACATTCAGGCCAAGGGAACCGATTACACTGTCGATACCGTACCGGAACGGGATGTGGTCAGATCCTACGGAGGTGACGTGGCCATTGTGGGGGACGAAAAGAACCACTCTACAAGGGACATCATCAAACAGGTCAGGAAGATGGGTAGCCAGTGACACTGCCCCTCTCCGTCTACATGATCACGCTGAATAACGGTTCGACCATCGAAAAGGCCCTTGCCAGTGTCGCGGGCTGGGCGTCGGAGGTTGTGGTGGTCGATTCCGAAAGCACGGATGGTGCGAAAGAGATCATCGGAAGATACACTGATCGCTGTTATCAACTGATGACAAGCGACATGGCCGAGAAATATGGGTACGCCCAGAGTCTCTGCACCTCTCCGTGGGTCCTCTTTATTGACGCTGACGAGTGGCTTACTCCGGAGATCAAGGCAGAGATTGAAGAGGTACTGAAGAACGGGACCCGGTATGACGGTTTCATGGTCAACCGGAAGAATTTCTATCTGGGCAGGACCATAAGACATGGAGGATGGTATCCGGATCACGAGGTTCGTCTGTACCGCAAAGACAAAGGACAATGGGTCGGCGGAATCCACGCCAAGGTCCACGTGGATGGGAAAATAGGGAATTTGCGCAATTACTACCTGCACACCCCCTACAGCGATACGAGCCACCAGATCCGCACCATCGATCGATATTCAGCGGCCTACGCCGATGACCTCCGTGCTGCGGGCCGGTCTTTTCATCTGGTAAACATGATTACCCGCCCCTTTTTCCGGTTCTTCCGGGATTACATCTTCAAAATGGGTTTTCTTGACGGTGTGCCAGGCCTCATCATTGTTGCCTCAACCATGTACTACGTCTTCATGAAGCACGCCAAGCTCTGGGAAATGGAGAAGATCGATAAGGCGAGAAATAGTGAAATGGCGAAATAGTGAAATGGTAACGGACGAAATGGCTTTAATCCCATTTTGCCAATTTACTACTTCGCCATTTGCACAGTTAATGTAGCGAGGAGCGTCAAAATGGAAAGCTTCAAGGATAAACAGGTCCTCGTGACAGGGGGTTTGGGGTTCATCGGCAGCAACCTGTGCCACGAACTGGTTCGCCAGGGGGCCCATGTGACCATCGTGGACAACATGCTACCCAGGCACGGCGGCAACCTTTTTAATGTCAAGGATATAGAAGATGACCTACGGGTCAATTTCTCCGATATACGAAATGAACTCTCCATGAATCACCTGGTTAAAGGGAAGGAGTACATCTTCCATCTGGCCGGGCAGGTGAATCATGTGGACAGCATGAAGAATCCCATCCATGACCTGGATATCAACTGCAAGGGAACCCTGGTCCTGCTGGAGGCGCTCAAACTGAATAATAGAGACGCCAAGGTAATCTTTGCCGGCACCCGCGGTGAGTACGGAGCAACGGTTAAGCTGCCTGTCGATGAGGAGCACCCGACCAACCCGAAGGGCATCTATGCCGTAACCAACCTGACCGCTGAGAAGATGATTCTGGTCTATGACGACATCTACAGGATCAAGGGGGCCTGTCTTCGCATTACCAATACCTTTGGCCCCAGGCACCAGATGGCCCATGACGAATTTGGGGTTTTTAACTGGTTTATCAGAAAGGCGCTCGATGACGCTGAGATACCGGTGTTCGGTGACGGCCATATTCTGCGTGATTTTCTCTATGTGGACGATCTGATCCAGTGCCTGCTCATGGTTGCGACGTGCGACCCGGCCTATGGAGAGGTTTTCAATGTGGGAACGGGCGTCGGCATATCCTTTCGTGACCTGGCCGCCACAATAGTGAGGGTCGTGGGGTCTGGCAATGTCGGCTTTACCGAGTTCACCGTTGAGCGAAAAGAGGTAGAACCGGGCGACTACTATGCGGATATATCCAAAATCACCGAGGTTGTTGGCTGGACGCCGAAGGTTCCCCTTGAGGAAGGCATAAAACTGACCGCGGACTACTACAGGAAGTATCGGAAGGAGTACTGGTAATGGGGAATAGCAATATCATTGCCCGGAAGGCAGGCTGTTGATCATAGGGGAGAGACGGTTACGATGGTGAAGATATTCAATCTCGAACGGGAGTACCTCGACAACCGAGAACAGCTCATAGACATCTTCGATCGCACCTGTAGGCGCGGTGAATTTGTGATGGGTGACGAGGTAAAGGCCTTTGAAGCCGATTTTGCCCGGTATCTTGGCCTTTCCTTCTCAGTCGGTGTAGGTTCGGGGACCGACGCGATCCGTATGGGCGGGCTTGCCTGCGGATTGGTCGCGGGTGATAAGGTGGTAACAACACCCAACACCTATGTTGCCACGGTTATGGCCCTTTCTCCGCACGGAATAACCCCGGTCCTCTGCGATATCGAAGCAGACACCTATACCATGGATCCGGGACGGCTCGAGGAGATCCTCGAGAAGGAGCAGGGGATAAAGTTGTGTATACCGGTTCACCTTTACGGCCATCCTGCCCGTATGGATGAGATCAATACCCTGTGCGCCGACTATGGGGCCTCGGTCTTTGAGGATGCCTGCCAGGCCCATGGCGCTCTCTACAAGGGGCGGAGAGTGGGAGCCTTCGGGCTGGCTGCCGCGTTCAGCTTTTACCCTACCAAGAATCTCGGCTGCCTCGGTGATGGTGGAGGGATTGCGACAGACAACAGGGAAGTATATGAAAAGGCGACGGCCCTTCGAAACTATGGGCAAAAAACAAAGCACGCTCACGAGATCGAAGGGTTCAATTCGCGCCTCGATGAGCTCCAGGCGGCTATCCTCCGGTACAAACTGACCTATCTCGATGAATCGAACAGAAAACGGCGCGCCATTGCCGAGATCTACCGTGAAGGGTTGAAAGATACGCCCCTCGTGCTCCCGAAAGAACGGGAGTGGGCGCACCATGTTTACCACCTCTACGTGGTTCGTTCCACCGAGCGGGATGAGCTTGCCACCTATCTCAAGGAAAAGGGGGTAACCACCCTTATCCACTATCCCACGCCGATTCACCTCCAGGGCGCCTATAGAAGTCTTGGGTACAAGCTCGGCGATTTCCCGGTCTCGGAAGAGGCCTCCCGACAGATACTTTCGCTCCCTATGTACCCAGGGCTTCTCAAGGAAGAGGTTGAAAGTGTCTGCGCATCCATAAAGGCTTTTTATTCCCGATGAAAGTACTTCACCTTCTCAGTGACTGGAAATGGACCGGCGCATCCGATCCTGTCGTTTCCTTATGCGAGCATCTGACCCTTGCCGGGCTTGAGATACAGTTGGCCTTCAGGAAAGCCCCTGAGAATTTCCCGGAAAAGACGGTGGGAAAAGAAGTGGTGAAGCGTGGCATCAACGGATATGACGAGTTTCGACTGAGTCGCTATTTCTCCTTCAAAGATTGGGTTTTTGACCTTCGCTCTATTAGCCGGTACGCGATCAAGGAAGGATTTCATATCATCCACACCCATCTCAACCACGATCATTCCATAGCAGCAGCATCGCTCTTCGCCGCTTCGCGTGGACCCCTGCTGGTAAGGACCGACCACAAGCGGGATGGACTTGATCGGGGATTCGCGATGAAGCGGCTCCTTGGGCGAACCGATGGGCTGATGGCATATTCCAGGAAGATACTGGCAAAGGACGTGGAGAATTTCGGCTACCCCGGGGAAAGGACCTGCGTGTTGCCGCCGGGGATAACCATCTATACGGGGACGACCCAGGATTTGAGAAGTGATTTGGGCGTCGGTCCCGGCGAGAAGATAGTCGGTGTTATCGGGCGTCTCAAGCCGGACAGGGGCTATGATCTTATCATAAAGGCCTTCAAGCTCCTTCGAGACAGGATTGACGGGGTGAAACTCGTTATCGTTGGCCGAAGCTCTCAGATAGAGGAAAGCATTGTAAAGCCTGTCGCAGCCCTTGGGCTTCAAGGGGATGTGGTGCTTGCCGGTTATCGGTTTGACGATTACTTCTCCATGATCTCGACCTTCGACCTCTTTGTCATGATGAGGGCAGGCAGCGATGGGACGGCGCGGGCCCTGCGGGAGGTTTTGGCTGCAGGCAAACCCGCTATCGTCTCCGACCGAGGCATGCTCCCCGAGCTGGTGGACGATGGCAGGACGGGGTATGTGGTGAGTGACGAGAAACAACTCGCCAGGCGAATGGAGGAGGTACTCACGCAAGATACGCTCAGGGCCACCCTGGGTGACGCGGCCCGACGGACAGCCGTGGAACGGTGGGATTTTGGCGTCCAGGCCAAAAGGTGTATCGACTTCTACGAAAGGCTTCTGTCGCTCGGCAGGAGATGATGGCAGATCGTCTATGGACATAGACTCTTCCCACCGCCCATTAAGAATAGCCATCCTCCTTGATAAATTTCTGCCTTCACGGGGCGGTGAGCGCTATTTCTCTTTTCTCGTGTCGGAGCTCGCAAGGATGGGGCACGACATGCATGTATTTGCGTCAAGAGTCGAAGTCACAGACAATCTGCCCTATGCGGTTCACCTCATTCCCGTGGCCAGATTTCCACGGTCGCTGCGCATCCTGTCGTTCAGATACAACGCTGCGCGCCTGCTCCGTCGCTATGATTTCGATATCGTCCACGGCGTTGCGGAAAGCTCTGAAGTCAACGTGCTCAATCCCCATGGAGGCGTCGAACCGGCATACCTGAAACAGGAATTTGCCTCCATCAGTAACCCCGTCTATTACGTGTACAAGACTCTGAAGCGGTATCTATCGATCCGCCATTATCTGGAAACAGGCCTGCAAAGGAGCCTCTATCGCGGGACAACGTTGAAAAGGGTTATTGCCATCTCTTCTATGATAAAACGGGACATCGTGCAATATTATCATTTCCCTGAAGACCGCATCGCTGTGGTCTTTAACAGCGTCGATCTCGATCGGTTCCACCCGCGCAATAGAGACCTGTACCGGAAAGCCAAACGGACGGAACTGGGTGTGGGCGACGAGACGATCCTGCTCCTTTTTGCAGGCAACAACTTTCGACTCAAAGGCGTGAGAACGCTAATCACAGCCCTCGGCCTTCTCTTGGGGCGATTTCCGGGCCAGGATCTTCAGGTGTTGATCGCAGGCAGAGGGCATGCAGGGAAGTATCGTCGACTGGCTCGAAGGCTGGGGATAGAGAATAAGGTCCTTTTTGCGGGCGCCGTGACCGGGATGGAGCAGTGGTATGGAGCAGCCGATATCTATGTTCACCCCACCTTCTATGATTCCTGCTCCTTGACGGTGCTGGAGGCACTTGCCAGTGGGCTCCCAGTGATTACAACAAGACACAACGGTGCGGCTGAGGCCATACAGAACGAGGCCGCAGGGATCGTCATCAACAATCCTGCCGACGCCACAGAACTCGCCGACGCCATCTCCAAATATCTTGACCCCAACCAAAGAGCGGGGGCCCTCCCGGCGTCCCGTGCGTGTATGGAACAGTATTCACCCGAACGGAATCTTGCAGAAACACTGGCCGTGTACAGAAAGGTAGCTGAAGAAGCAACCCGCCCATAAATCCCTAAATCATTCATCTTCCTCTATCGCCGGCTTTGTCGCTCTTTTTGTCTCCCCAGCCCCAGGCGCACCGGGCAAATTGTATAGGTGAGATGAGAGATAAGAACTGGGACGGGGGAGGAAAAGGTGGGGCCTTCCAGATGGCACGAGGCCGGGCTTGTCGTTACTCTTCCGAGATTCGGAATTTTCTGGCTGTATTAATGAAGGTCGTGATATCGGTGCTCATCAACAATGGGAGAAGCTGATCGATCGCCGTATCGTCCAGATCCCACCACCTGATTTCCAACAATTGCCGGATCGTCTGTTCATCGAATCGTTTCTTGATCTGGCGGGCAGGATTACCGACGACCACCGCATAGGGGGCGACGTCCTTTGCCACCACAGCGTGTGCCCCTACAACCGCTCCGTCTCCGATCGTCACGCCCGCCATGATGACCGCCTCCCTTCCGATCCAAACATCGTTGCCGATTTTGACATTGCCTTTTCTAGATTGGCCGCCCGCAATCTTTTTGTTGGTTTTCCGCAGCTTGTGAAAAGGGTACGTTGTCACGCATTCCGGTTCATGATCGCCACTTGCAAGGAACACCTGAACAGCATCTCCAATAGAGCAGAAAGCCCCAACCTCCAAAATAGCGCCTTCTCCCCAGTCGTGAACGTTCAAGTGCCTGGCGTAGGTCCCTTTTCCAAATCGATAGTCAGGGAATTGCTCCTGAAGACTTCTCCTCTTTTTGGAGCGATAGACCCTTCTGAGTTGCCTTTTGATAGCCGAGAGTATTCTCATGATCCCTGTTCTCTGTCGAAGATCGTCCGTTCTTCCCAGCGTGAGGAATTTCTGGCCCAATATAACCTAAAATGCGGGGTAACAACAACAGGATTGGGTGCTTTGCGCTCCCAGGTCCGGTTCGTACCCTTCGCCTGGCCACGGCATGATGACTCGATGAAAGACGTTTCCTTCGTTGACGTCACCGGCTCAATTGGTCTATCATCTTACGCTGTCGGAACTGAAGGGTTACGTTTTGGTTGACAGCAAACACTTTGAGGCATGTCTTGAAAAGGGGACAGCTTTTCAAGCCCATTGAGACAGGATCTTTTGGAGGTCTTCTCACCTCTTCTCGGTTGTTTTGTTAAGACAGTTGCGTCTCCACGCCCAGGTTAACGGCTTACATGAGGGTTTTGTTTTTTATCCAAGGGCTTACTGTGGCAGCCAGTCGCTACAGGGTTCTTCAATACTTGCCGTTGTTGAAGCAGGCGGGCATTGATGTCGACGTGGTTGAGTTCCCGAAGGGCATAGCAGGCTGGGCTCGCTGTCTCGGCCTGGTGCGGCAAACGGATCTTGTCTTTGTTCAGCGAAAACGCCCCCCGCTCCTTATTATCATGCTCCTCAAGGGCATGGGAAAAAAGATCGTCTATGATTTCGACGATGCTATTATGTTCAAGAATTCCTTGTCCTCTCATCCTTACTCATTGCGCAGGAAACTCTCTTTTCGCCGAATGCTCCGGTTTGCCGACCTCGTGATTGCCGGAAATGAGTTTCTGCGATCGGAGGCGATGAAATATTCGCGCAATATTCACGTCCTTCCGACCCCTATCGATATCGAACGATACAGCCCAAAGAGTTACGGCCCCCGTGATACCATCCATATTGGCTGGATTGGTGACCACGGAAGCATACACTACATGGAAAGTTACAAAGAGGTGTGGGAGGAGTTGGGCCGACGATTCAAGAATGTTTCCCTCGCCATCATCTGCGATGTATTCATCGAGACGCAGGACATACCATTGGTTCGCCGTGTCTGGAGCTCGGAAAAGGAGGTTGAATATCTGCAGGATCTGGATATCGGCGTCATGCCTCTCTTCGATGATCTTTGGTCGCAAGGCAAGTGCGGTTTCAAGATCATTCAATACATGGGCGTCGGTTTACCCGTGGTCTGCACGCCCGTGGGGATCAATAGGGATGCGGTGGAGCCGGGCACGAACGGATTCTGGGCGGAAACTATGTCGGAATGGGTCGAGAAACTCACCGTTTTGACCGAGAACGCGGCGCTTCGGGAGAAGATGGGTAGGGCAGGGAGGGAGAGGATGCTGGAACGGTACACGGTACAAGCTTGTGCACCCCTGATGATCGAATGGCTCAAGGGCGTCGGAAAAAGAGACGGTGGTTACGGCAAATCGTCCCCTTCGTGATAAACCGGGGAGCCCGGACTGCCGGCTGGGGGCGTAGCGTGCAGTGAAAACGAGGAAACCCGTTCATTCAACATGAAAACGATCAAACATAATGGGGTGGCTTGGTTTTTCGACGATGAAAGGCTTGTGGACGCCGTCACCAATCTTGGGGCCGATCAAAAGGACGATCGAAGAACATACTGCACCGTGCCTTTTGGAGACGGGAGGATATTCGTAAAGTTTTTTCGCGAAAAAGGGATTCTGGGTTTTGTACGGAATTGGGTGAACCCTCGGGGAAGAAGAGAGTTCCTCGTGGGGAAGTCACTTGAATCTTTCGCCGTTACCACCCCGCAACCTCGTGGCTACGGGCTTTCCCGGACGGGGTCTTTCGTGTTGCAGGAGTGGGTCGATGCCCAGCCTCTGTGGTCGTTCATGTCCGATCCTGTACTGAGGCCGCGCCTTTTGAAAGGTCTCGCCCATCTTCTGCTGCAGTTGAGAGAGCACAGGGTCCTCCACAATGACCTTCATCTGGGTAACGTCCTCATTGAAGGTGATCGCCTCTACCTTATTGATCTTCATAAGACCAGGATTAAGGGGAGACTTTTCTCAGAGGCCGATGAAATGAAGAACCTATGCCACATCATGGGCGATTTTTATCAGGAGATGGGTGAAGACGAGAAAGAAATGTTCTTCCTGTTCTACGGCAAACCAGCGATCAGGTCCATTCTTGAGAAAGAGCTGGTGGCTCAGCGGGCTGAATGGATCGAGCGAAAGAAAGGGAGGGCCTTCTCCACAACCTCGAAGCTCACGCGGATAGGGCGGAGGGTCTATGTGGAAGGGGCAAAGAACAATGCTGAGGAAGTGCTGATCGAGTGCATCAAGAATGACCGAAAGGTGCGGGTCGAGCGTTATAACGACCACATCAGGAAGATCTACCGGAATAATCGGCGCTTGAAAAAGGCCTGGCGTAACCACGTGGCTATCGAGTATCTTCTCCTTCCCGTCGTACCCAAACCGTTCTACGTGCAAGAGGGATCCCTATTCGATAGTGGCTTTATCGCCATGGAGGACCTGCAGGGCAGAGGGGAAGAGCTGGATAGATATCTCGACCGACACTACGACACCATGGGGTCCCAAAAGACCAATAGGTTCATAGAGCTGTTAGCAGACTTTCTCTCCATGCTGCTCAGAAAGGGGATTCTGCACCGAGACATGAAGGCGTGCAATCTTTTCGTCCTCGAGGACGGCTTCCGATTTCTCGACGTGGAAGACATCATCTTCCGTCCCTACTCGGAAGAGGACTTGCGAAACATGTTCTGCCAGCTCAACCTCTCGGTGCCCCGACGGATACGCTTTTCCCATCGGGCGCGGTTTTTCCTCAATGTCACCGGAAGACTAGGAATTGAGAAATCGAAAAGGACAAGGCTATTTAGGGACGTAGTTAAGGCTACCATCGGAGAAGCCATCGTCTATGAAGGGGTAGATGGCCTGAGGAAGGAATCGTGGACAGAAACGTAGACGCCGCATCGAGGATGATCTCCGTTGTCGTCATCACACGGAACACGAGGGATCTCCTCCTCGGGCTCCTTCGATCGGTTCATCAGGATAGGAATGTCCTTGCCGAGACTGAGGAGATCATCGTGGTCGATAACGGTTCGTCCGATGGGACCGCGGAAGCGGTGGGGCATGAATTCAGGGAGGTCCAGGTAATACGAAATGAGGGGAATGCAGGCTTTGCGGCTGCCGTCAACCAGGCCTGGCGGAAGGCGCGGGGCGAGATGATCCTCCTTCTCAATTCCGATACGCGCCTCATAAAGGGTGAGTTGCTTCCCCTTATCCGGTTCATGGTCGAAAACCCTTCGGTCGGTGTGGCCGGTCCTGCCCTTGTTTACGAGGATATGGCCCCTCAACGCTCCTTTGCCTCCATCCCCTCCCTGATTCAGGAGATTGTTCCGCGGTTCCTGCTGGAACTTCTGTCTCCGGATCGTCATGGGGGAAAAACGTGGGGCTCGAGGGAACCCGAGCCGGTGGATTCACTGATCGGGGCGGCGCTGGTCATAAGGCGCCGTGTCTTGGAGGCTGTTGGCGGTTTTGATGAACGGTTTTTCTTCTTTCTGGAGGAAACCGATTTCTGCAAACGGGTAAGGCAGTCCGGCTCGCAGGTCATCTTTTTCCCTTCCGCCCGCATCGTTCATTATCAAGGAAAGACCGTGGGAGCCAACTGGGCTAAGGGGCGAATCGAGTACAATATCTCCCTGGACAAGTTTATCCGTAAGCACCATGGTCGCCTGTATCACGGCGTCTTCAGGGCGGTTCGTGCCGCGAAAACAGTACTTTCAGTGATCGGCTCGACCGTGATCTTCCCTCTGATGCTCTTCAATCGATCCATGAGACGCAGATACGGATATCATGTGCGGCTGCTCGTGTGGTACGTGAAGGGATGCGGCGACACAGGCGGTCTCCGGGAGTAATCCGGGTCATTGCCCCGACGCTTCTAAAGCCTGTCGGTGATGCATCGTCCCATCCTGCCGGCCTGCGATTCGGCCACAAAACAGCCTTTTTCCAAACTGCCTGTCTCCCACGAAAGCCTTACCCCCAATTCTTCGAACTGCTCGATGTGGCGTCGTTTATATCCGATGAGGTGGGGGATATCGCTTGAGTTGAGTTTTATGGTGAGGGCAGGCGGCTGTCCGAGGTCCGCCCAGGCAGACATAACAGCGTTCATGAAGACGTAGGCTTTCACAAGAAACCCAAAGGAGGGATGGTAGGGTCCGGCTACTATGTGCTGCTCGAGCACCTCGTCGGCCGACAGCCCCATCCGTATGACTGTTACCCCCTCAAGAAGGGCGTGTACGTATAGGAGGGCAGCCCGTCGCACCGCTTCATCGATATCAAGGGGGTGAAAATCTCCCCGCCGGAATATCCCGTGGAGACGGGTTCCTTCAAGGACCACGAGGGGATAGATGCGGAGAAGGGAAGGCTGGAGGGCGGAGAGATGGCGTCGCATCGATTCGAGGTCTGCCTCTGTTTCGCCGGGCAGACCCACCATGACCTGCAATCCCAGAGTGAAGCCGGCCCGTTCCAGATAGCGGTACGAGGTGTAGAACTCTGCAGTGGTATAACCGCGGTCCAGAGCCGCAAGAATGCCGTCGTTGAAGGACGGCATTCCCAACTCGATGGTCCGAACCCCGGCCTGCTGGATGATGGCAACGACCCTCTCGTCGAGGGGCACGGGCTTTGTGGAGATCCGGATGCTGCCGATTACGGGTTGGTAGGGTTCGAGCATACGCAGGAGGCCCAACAATTCATCGGCCGGTAGGCCAAAGAGGTTGCCCGAATAGAGGGCTACCTCGACGGGCTCCGTTCTGCCTGATAGGCCCCTATCGATCTGGTTTGAGAACGATTCTTCTCCACCCAGGCCGGCAATGACTGATTGATTACAGTAGATACACCGACGTTGGCAGCCCTGATGGGGGAGGAATAGGGGGACAAGGGTCTGGCGGGGAGGCCGAACCATTGGTCTATGTGTCTGCGATCTGCCGCAACAACTCGCTTGCTGCCTGTTGCTCCGCTTCCCTTTTGCTCTTTCCGGTGCCCTTGGCCTTGTGTTCTTTGCCGATGTGCACGTAGACGCTAAAGCCGTCCTTGGCCTTCCTTGTCAGGCGGTAGCGGGGAAGAACACCGTACTTCTTCTGTGAGTATTCTTGAAGCATGTTCTTGGGGTTCTTCTCCTTCAGCTTTTCCTCGTCGAAAAAGGGCAGAAAGAGTTTCTTGATGACCCGGGTCGAGGCCCTGATGCCGCTATCGAGATAGATGGCACCGATCAGGGATTCGAGCATATTGGAAAGAACCTTCGAGTCCCTGGGAAGGCCGGCCTTTCCGTTGCCGTAAGCAGTATGTTCCTCAAGCTCTATGGAGCGGGCAATGGCCGTGAGCGTTTCTCTTTTGACAAGATAGGAACGGGCATTGCTCAAGAAACCTTCATTCTGGTCACGGTATTTCTTGTACAGGAGAACGCTGATGACGGTGTTGAGAATCGCATCGCCAAGATACTCCAGCTTCTCATTATCGGACTTTCTCTTGTCTCTCGGCTCGTTCAGATAGGAACAGTGGGTGATGGCCTCGGTGAGAAGTACCCGGTTTTTGAAGTTATAGGCAATTATCCTCTCCAGCGCCGAGTGGGATGCCTCTGGATCGAGATCGACGGGAGCCATCTCCCCTGATTGTTCGGGTGGAGCGGGGTATTCCTCTGGCGTGGCCTCCGTCTCGTGGCCGGAAGCCTCTTCCGAGTTGTTGTCAAGGCTAAGATCTGCCGACTCGGGCAGATTCTCCGTTTCAGCCCTTCTTTTTCTTTTCAGCTTTTCCGTTTTTGCCTTTCCAGAAATATTACAGCTTAAAGGCCTCTTCGATACCGCTGTATTTCTTTCTCAGCTTTGGTTTCTCGATTTTTCCCGTCGGGTTCCTCGGGACCTGGTCGAAAAATACCTTACGTGGTCTCCTGTATTTCGGCAGTTGCTCACAGAACTTGAGTATCTCTTCCTCGCTCAAGGTCTTGCCCGGTGCCACCTCTATTATTATAGCAACAAGTTCGCCCAAACGCTCGTCAGGAATTCCGATGGCAGCCACATCCTTTACCGCCGGGTGGGTATGGAGGAAATCCTCGACCTCCACAGGATACACATTTTCGCCGCCTGTGATGATAACATCCTTGACGCGGTCAACGAGGAAGATGAAACCGTCCTCATCCGCCTTGGCCACGTCACCTGTATAGAGCCAACCATCCTTGAGCGATTTTGTCGTTGCCTCAGGGTTCTTGTAGTACTCCTTCATCACGCCATCGCCCCGAACGAGAAGCTCTCCGGTTTTTCCCTCCGGCACATCTTTTCCGTCCTCGTCAACGATTCTCGTCTCCCAGTTGAAACCTGGTCGGCCAATAGCCCCTGCCTTGTGAATGTTCTCCATCCCCAGATGGACGCATCCCGGCCCCGTGGATTCGCTGAGACCGTAATTCGTGTCATAGTCCATGGCGGGGAAGTGGGTCTTCCAGTGCCGGATAAGGGCCGGTGGGACGGGCTGGGCGCCGATGTGCATGAGTCGCCACTGGTCGAGCTTGTAGTCCTCTTTCTTCAGCTCCCCACTGTCCAGCTTGAGGAGGATGTCCTGAGCCCAAGGCACGAGCAGCCATACAATGGTTCCCCCTTCCTCGCTCACGGCCTCAAGAATCCATTCCGGGGAAACACCCTTAAGTATAACGGCCGGAGCGCCAACGATCATGTTTCCGAACCAATGCATCTTGGCGCCCGTATGGTAGAGCGGAGGAATAAGGATGAAATTGTCTTTCTTTGTCTGCCTGTGATGGGCGTTCTCGGTTACGCAGGCGGAGGCCATATTCCTGTGGGTGAGAAGGATCGGCTTCGGCTGACCCGTGGTCCCCGATGTAAAGTAGAGGCCGCAGGGGTCGTCGAAGGTGAGAGGCGTCTCCAACGGCAGGGAAGGGGCTCCGTCCAGTAGCCGGGAATAGGACTCGGTGTAAGCGGGGATATTGCTTCCAACGCAGATGAAGTCCTTGACCTGAAGCCTGTCCTTAACCGAGTCGATCCGTGGTGAAAACTCCTCGCCGAATATCATGAGCTTGGGTTCGGCCACATCAACGCAAAAGGCAACGTCCTCGCCGGTGAAGCGAAAATTGAGGGGTACGACCCAGGCGCCCGTCCGCACGATGCCAAAGTAGGCGGCGAGCCAGTCGATGGAATTGTTCATGAAGTGAACGACCTTGTCCCCCTTCTTGATGCCCTTCTGCCACAATACCTGAGAAAACCGGTTTACTCGGTCGTCCAGTTCCTTCCAGGTGATCTCAACACGTTTCTTTTCGGCCGGTATCCTTTCCACCAATGCGAGATCATTTGGATACATCCTGGCGTTTCTGGCCAGCATCTCGCCGATGTGTATGTATACATTACTCACAGATAATCCTCCGTGATTACGCGATTTTAGTACCGATAAACGAAACCAAATTTATCACGCTTTAAAATTTCCAGTCAATACAAATAACATCGCGGGGATTAGGCCACAAATTCTTGAAGACCCTCGACCGGTCGATACGTGAAGTTGGCCGGGTACCCTGCTTTCTAATCGCCCGTCCCCCTCATTTCTGCTATTTTCTGCCTTGCTGCCCAGCGGGGCGAGGGCGAAAGATGACATGTTCCAGGATGAGCACAAGGGCCACGCCCACGACGAAACCGTTGCCGAGCACGGGCCTCAAGACGAGAGGGAAGGCGGAGATGATTTCATCTGGAAGAATAGCCACAATGTTGGAAAAGAGGAGCGGGAGACCAAGGACAAGGCCGGTCTCGAGCGAAAAGTCCTCGGCTTCCCACAGTACCGACAAACCGGCGGAGACCTGAAAGCAGAGGATGTAGAGAAGAATGGTGCCGATCACCGCGGAAGGGATACTTCCCATCACGCGCATCACGGAGGGGAAGAAGGCAAGAGCGGAAAGAACGAGGGCAGCAGGCAGGAGGACGAACCTGGATGCGCACCCCGTTGACAGGACTATACCGGGGCTCAAGGAGAAGTTGACTGGACCCACCACGCCCAGAATCCCCGACAGGACATTCATCAACCCACTGAGCGTGACCCCTTTGTTGATTCTCCCCCCGACGGCCTTCGGCTTCAGGATCTCGGCTATCGATTCCATAGACCCCAAATCGTTTATAGATAGCCCTAGAAAGCAGAACAGGAAGGAGATGAAGACGCCCGTATCGAAGGCGAAATCCTTTATCGGTGTTGAGAAGAAGCCGGAGACGAGGGGGAGTTGATCGTCAAAAGGTCTTAAATCTGCAGGGAAAAGGAGCAGATAAAACACAGTCCCGCCCAATGTGGACCATATGATGAGCGTGGAACGCCATATCCCTTTCAGAAATCGGTTCCCGGCGAGAAGGGCGGTGCTGAGCCCGACAGCAAACAGGAGGTTCTGGAGGCTCCGGCCACTTCCCTGTGCCGCTGTCAGGAGCGTCACGAGGGTGGGGGTGAGAGTAAAGGCTATCAAGAGAAGGACAGTGGCGACCACCCTTGGGGTAAAGAGCCTCTGGATGTGACCAAAGATTCCGGTCAGACCTACCAGAGCCAGCAGGGCGCCCCCAAGCGCCATTGCAGTATAAACCGATCCCGGGCCGAAGGAGTAGCTGGCAAGGACCCCGATGAGAAGTACCGTTGAAGGACCGGCAATGAGAGGCAGTCGGTGACCAAAGAGTATTTGAAGAAGAATGGTAATGCCGGTAAGAAACGCCGTTTTCTGAAGATAAGCGACTTCGTAACCGGGGACAGAGGATTCGAGAGGTGCAATAATCTTCGCCGCGATGATGAGGGGCGGAATGGCGACGGCCAGCCACTGCAAACCAAAAAGCAGAAGGGGCCCCAGAGGAGGGCGATCATCGAGGGTATATTTCAGGTGTTTATCCAGCTTGGTTCCGTTCTCCCATGGCTCTAATCAGGATCGGGGGCGAGACTATTTGAATGCCTTCAACTCATCCGCTATCTCTGCGGCCCTCTCTTTGACATCCTCAGATTTCTCCGTGAGGGCAAGCATCGAAAGCTTTCTCCTCGCGTCTTCCCTTTCCCGCTGGCTTATGGTAGGGCCAATATTCTGTAGTTTATCGATGGCGAGGAGTATTAACCCCGAATCCTTACTTCCAAGCAAGAGAAGAAGCGTCGAGACATCATCGGGCGGGCCGAACCTGTCTAGGTATTTTTGAACAGCCCCCGGGAATCTGTTCGTTCCGTACGTTTTGTGGATGTTGTTGTGCAGCTTGTCGTGTTCCGGTGTTCCTTTCTCTCCCAGGAACAGGCGATCAAGGGCCTCCCTCTGACGTCCCGTGTTCCAGCGGTCTTGCCCGGCCTCCTTCTTTTCCTTCTTCGGCCCACTGACGTGGGTGCTTCGATCTCTCCTTTTATCGATCTCTCGCCAACTCGGCCTTTCGTTGTCATCGTAATCGTCCATGGCACCTCCCAATCATGACTTGCCCGACATAGTACAGCCCGTCTCGGCGCGCCTCTGCCATCTTCACTAAAAGTAGCACATCCACCCTACCTCCTCAACGTTTGGGGCTGGACTAAAAAAGGCCTACGTAACACAGTAGGCCTTTTTTACACCGTAACCCCTCACGATCCTTGTTGCCGTGACACAGGATCCCAATCCCGTTCCACGTCATTCCGGTGCGGGGCTTATGCTCTCTGTTCTTGCCCCTGTCGGATCTTCTTCTTGATAATGTCCTTGCCTCTTATCATATGTTTCCTGAGGAGCTTTTCTACCTGTTTGCCGTTTTTGGCCTTCAGCCAGGACAGGATATTTTTGTGGTCCTCAACCGCCAAATGATGCCTTCTCTGGTATCTCAGAATGATAGTACGGTACCGGTACATGTAGTCCCTGAGGTCGTTCAGAAGCGTGTAGAGACGGGCATTCTTGGCCGCCCTGTAGAGGATGTCATGAAATTCCCCGTCAAGGCGGATGAAATCATCAGCATTCATCTTCTTCAAGCACTCTTCTTCCTCGGACACAATCTGGTCAAGGGTCTTAAACTCATCAGGGAGAATCCTTGCGGTGGCCAGGTAGCCTGCGTAGCCTTCCAGCACGCTTCTCAGTCCGAAGACCTCTTCCAACTCATCTTCCGTTACGCCCTTCACGGCAAACCCGCCCCTTGGGAGTCGGTAGATAAGTCCTTCCTTTTCCAGCTTCTGTATGGCCTCCCTGACCGGAGTTCGGCTTGTCTCCATCTCTTCTGCGAGCTTTTCCTCGATAAGACGACTGTTCGGCTCCAGATCCCCACTTATGACCGCGTTCTTGATGCTTTTGTAAACATGCTCCCTGAGAAGTCTCTTCTTTTTGGTCGACGGGCTGTTTTTGGTCTTAACCATTCTCCCCTCCTTTGAATTGTCGGGCAAGGCTTCGGGCCTGCTATTCTGCCGATCTCAGCCCGGAGAACCGATGGCTGCTGCTTGTTCAAAGCATAGAAAATCGCGACCCCACTGTATACAGCGAATGTTCATATATATAGTACAATAGAAAAAAGATTGTCAATTGATTTTATACAGTTTTGGCCCCAGAACTATGGCCGGGTCGGGAGACTATTGGTGGGGTTAGAGACCGGACCTGTGCCCTTCCACGGATGGTTCCGTCCCACCCATTTTATTGATTTTGGTTCCGCGTTATTGTACAGTTAACCACACTTCTCGGGAGAACCACAGATGAATAAGATATTCAGCGGAATTCAGCCTACGGGCGAGATACACATCGGTAATTACGTAGGGGCGATCCGAAATTGGATCGGTCTGGTAGATGACTACGACTGCATCTATTCGGTGGTGGATTACCACGCCATCACCGTCGATTACGAGGCTGACCAGTTTCAGGAACGCGTCTTGGAGACGGCATTGAATCTGCTCGCTTGTGGGCTTGATCCTCAGAAATGCCGGATCATGGTTCAGTCCCAAGTGCCGGAGCACACCGAGTTGGCGTGGGTCTTCAACTGTGTGACACCCATCGGAGAGGTTGAGAGGATGACACAGTTCAAGGAAAAGTCAAAGCAGCATAGGGCCAATATCAACATGGGCCTTATGGATTACCCGGTTCTTCAGGCCGCCGATATCCTTGTTTACAAAGCCGGATTCGTGCCGGTTGGAGAAGATCAAGTGCAGCATGTGGAACTGACCCGAGAGATTGCGCGGAAATTCAACAGCCGGTTCCAGCCGATTTTTCCTGAGCCCCAGGTGATTCTCTCATGTGCGGCGAAAATTCTTGGTGTTGACGGAAAGAGCAAGATGTCCAAGACCCTGAACAACTATATCGGCCTCCTGGAAGCGGAAGAAAGCATCTGGGAGAAGTTGAGAACCGCCGTAACGGATGTGAAGAGGGTCCGAAGGAAGGATCCTGGCTGTCCGGAAGACTGTAATATCTTCACCATGCACACAGCTTTTTCACCTGACACCATGATCCCTGAACTGGACAAGGGGTGTCGTCGTGCAGATATTGGCTGCGTGGACTGCAAGAAAAAGCTTTTTGAGAATATGACGGCCGAGCTCGGCCCTATCCGAGAGAGGGCGTCTGCCCTCAGAAGTCAACCCGATTATATTCGAGACGTCTTGAAAAGCGGCGCGGAGTCGTGCAGAGATGAGGCGCAGCAAACCATGGAAGAGGTCAGATCCGTCCTCGGTTTGTACAGATAGTTGGCCCGGCGTCCCCGAGGCGGGTTCGTTGCGTAGCCTTTTGATGCACTCCCAATGATTGCTCACGTAGCCCTGCCCGTTCCGATATTCAAAGTCTTCACCTACCGGATTCCCCCTCCATTAGAACCCTTCGTACAGGTCCGTGTTCGGGTACGAGTCCCCTTTGCGAACCGGTCGCTGATCGGGTTCGTCGTAGGTATCGAAGAAGAGAAAGAAGAGTGTCCCTTCACGCCCAGTGATATCCGTGAGGTTGCAGACCTGGAGCCGCTGGTCGATCCAATCAGCTTCGACTTGTGTTTATGGGCGGCGCGCCACTATTGCGTCTCCCCTGGGCTTGCGCTAAAAACCTCGTTTCTCCACGGCTCGGACCTCGAAAGGTACCTGGTCGTCGGTGCCCAGGGCGACGATCCCTTGGGAGTAGATGGGCTTCGTCTGAAACGGGCCTATACCCTCGTTGGAAAAGAGAGGGTTTGGGAACACTACCACCAGGGTCTGTTCCGTGTTAGGGACGTCTTTACGGGGGAATCCTTGAAGCAGAAGGGGCCCTCTGTCTCAGTCCAGCGGTTTTCAGCAAAACTCTTCGTGTCGCAAGCCGAAAGTCGACGGGAATACTACCTGTCAATGGCGGCACCTCTCCTCGAATCAGGTTCGAATGTCTTGATCCTGTTGCCTGATCGTGGCTTGGCCGGTGGGTATTTTCATCGATTTTTTGAGGAAAAGCTGGGCGAAAGAGTGCTCTATTTCGGCAGCCATATGCCGGCAAAGCGTAAGGGAGAGGTCTACTTCAGAACGAGGAATCAGGGCGGGTATCTGGTTATAGGGACGAGAAGTTGCTTGTTCCTTCCTACCCATAACACCCGATTGATCATCGTCGAGCGGCCGGAGGACGATGGGTACCGGAACGACCAGGCCCTACAATTCGATGGGGTTGCCCTGGCGACCAAGCTCGCGGAGTTGCGCGGCGTACCCATACTCTATGGGAGTGTATCGCCGCCCCTCGATGTGATGAAGGGCGTTGAAGAGGGAATCGTAGAGTCTATCGGCGGTGAACCGGTAACGACGAAGCCTGTGGAGGTTGCGGCAGTAAAGAGGTTCAGGATAGGCCAAAGCCCGCCCCAGGAACTGATGGATATCCTTGCCGAAGGTTTGTCCCGGGATGAGCGAATCGTCATTCATACACCCCTCAAGGATTATGCCGCACGGCTGTACTGCCTAAGCTGCCACCAATCTATCCTGTGCCCTGTCTGTGAAAGCGCCGTGAGCTTCAGAAAAGATGACAACCGTTTGGTTTGTTGGAAATGCGGACGACAGTTTCCCTACCATGAGCGCTGCACCCATTGCGGAAGTGAGTTGATCAGCTTCGGTTCAACCGGCGCTGAGTATATGGAGGAACACATCAGGTCAGCCATGGCTGACGCCTCCGTCTTGAAGATTACGGGCGAGACCGTGAGGAGCAAGAAAGATATCGGCCAACTGATGGGCCTCGTGGGTGAGCCTCGGACCATTATCGTTGGAACACGAGTCCTTTCAAAATTGTATGAAGTCGGACCGATCGGACGGCTGATACTCGTCGGCTGGGAAGATTTCATGAGAATCGCAGGGTACCGGGCGAGAGAATATATCCGCCAAACCTACTGTAATTTGATCGACGCCCTCCGGCCCGCCAAGGTTTACCTCCTCACCACGGGCAAGGCGAGAGAGCCCGAGGAGGTCCTGACCATGAACGACGAGGATTTCTACAGCCAGGAGCTGGAAAGACGAAAGACCGCCGAATTTCCCCCTTACGTACGGCTCTTTCTCCTCAAAATCGATTCGTCCAACAGGCCCGCCGCGTTATCAGCGGCGACACGCCTACGAGGGCTCCTCGAAGCATATGGGATAGGAGACAATATAGTCGGAGAGACCGTACGCCCCGGCGAAAAAGGGCATCTTGCCATACTCCTCAAAGGCCGGGAATCTTTACTGGATGGTTTGCTTCCCGAGCTGACGAGGGTACGCCATCTCAGAATCGAAGCAGACCCACCGTGGGTATAGGGCGCTACGGGACGAGCCCCGCGGTTCATTTCCACCCCTCGCTATGGGAAGCGATGCCATATTCTCCAATAGATGGATTCTCAAGGTAAGTTTGTAGGGATTCTTGTTACTCGTTGCTACGTCGAGCAAGGGGGAGAAAACCCAAGAAAAAGAAAAAGGGGAGACTTGCCTCCCCCTTTTGCACGTTTTTCTGGGCCTTACTTTGCAGGAGCTGGTGCAGGAGCTTCCTTCGGTTCTGCCTTAGGAGCTTCCTTCTTCTCGGCTTTCTTAGCGGTTGCCTTCTTTACGGATTTTGCAACGTTTTTGCCGTCTGCTTCCGTATATTTGACAACTACCTTATCGCCGATTATGATATCCTCAGCGCCCTTCACACCGGCGACGTCGAAGGCTTTTTCCTCCTTCTTGCCTTTCACGGTGATCGTCTTTGCTGCTGCGTCAGCGGCTGCTACCTCACCAGTGAACTGGTGGGCTTTTGCTTTTGCTTCTGCAGGGGCTTTCTTCTCTGCTTTCACTTTTTCAGGAGCCGGAGCTTTTTCAGGAGCTGCCGCCGGAGCAGGAGCTGCTGCCTTCTTCTCTGTCTGAGCGAAAACCGTGGACATGAATGCTACGCTGATCAGAAGAGCCAGAACGATTGTCAATGCTTTCTTCATTATTGTTTCACCTCCTTTCCATTTTTTTGGTCTGAACTGAATGCCTCAGTTAGTGCATTTCACATGCCAGAGTTTCAAAAGACTGACGCCTGGGTCAGGATGACAGAACATCCCCGTAGTCTTGCCAAGGGGCTCATGGTAACGATCTGTTATTGTTGCGGTCTACTGTTTATGGGGCCATTTTTGGCCGAGAACGGCGTGGGTGGCAAAATCAATACCCATCAGGCATAGTCGGAAGTTTCCGACTATAGTGAAGATAAGAGTCGGAAGTTTCCGACTATGAGACCTATTGTTGCTGCTCCCCTTTTTGATCCCGGTCTTTTTCCACCGCTTCATCCGTCTGATTGTAGCCCTATTTTGGGACCCCTGCCCTTGATATCTTTTCAGCCTCTCTACGCTGCCTGTAGTCGTAGAGACCGAGTTCTGCAAGCCGCGCTACGGCGGTAAAAAAGGTATCCCGATTGATGTCCAATCGTTCTATGATGGTTTTTGGGTCGGGAAGGGGAGCGGTGGAATCGAGCTTGACGAGGTAGAGGTAGAGCCGGTATTCCGAGGCTGTGAGCTTCGCATCGATAAGTGAGTCATTTATGAGGCCCGAGACCGCACTGGTATCAGGAAGGGAAGCCCCTTGTTTGATCTCTTCGGGCATATGTTCCACATCAATGGTGTCGCCGTCACACATGATATAGGACCGCTCGATAACGGACTCCAGTTGCCTGATGTTGCCTGGCCAGGAATAATCCATAAGGGCCTGTAACCCCTGAGGAGAGATGCCGATTTTCTTATCGTTCTCTTCGTTCAGCTTTCTCAGAAAATGCTCTACAAGAAGGGGGATATCGGTCATCCGCTCGTTGAGCGGGGGAATGGTGAAAGCTATGACGTTCAGACGGTAGTAAAGATCCTGTCGAAACCTTCCCCTGGCAATCTCCTCTTCCAGCTTCTTGTTTGTGGCAGCAAGGATGCGTACATCGAGCTTGATCGTTTCCTTACCGCCTATGCGGCGGATCTCTTTTTCCTGGAGCGCCCTTAAGATCTTTGCCTGCATGGTGAGCGTGAGGTCCCCTATCTCGTCGAGGAAGAGCGTGCTGCCATTCGCCTGTTCGAAAAGGCCTGCATGGCGCACGACTGCGCCGGTGAAGGCCCCCTTTTCGTAGCCAAAAAGCTCGCTTTCGAGGAGCGTCTCAGGGATAGCGGCGCAATTGATGGCAAAGAAGGGCTTGCCTTTCCTCGGACTATTATAGTGAATACTCTTCGCGAAGAGTTCCTTGCCTGTCCCGCTTGCCCCATAGATAAGGACGGTCGTGCTGGTGGGGGCGACCTTTCTCACGATCCTGTACAGCTCGTGCATTCGGCCGTGATTGCCCACGATGTTTTCCAGCTGGAATTTCTCGACCAACTGGTCTTTCAACATGATGTTGTCACGCAAGAGCTGCACCTGATTGATGGCATTACTAACAACAATCAGCAGGTGGTCTTTTTCCAACGGCTTTTCAAGGTAATGGAAGGCGCCCAGTTTGGTCGCCTCTATGGCGGAAGGGATGGAGCCATAAGCGGTCACGATTACTACCCGGCAAGGCCGATTTTGGATCTTGACTTCCTTCAGGATGTCAGTCCCTTCCAGGTCGGGAAGACGAAGGTCGGTCAGCACCAGATCAAAGACATGATTTTTGAGGATCTCCAAGGCCTTCTTGCCCGTGCCGACATCTTCGACGTAATAGCCTTCTTTTGTAAGAATCGTCCTGATGATGGCGCGCTGATTCTTGTCGTCCTCTACAACAAGAATCGATCCCTTAGGTGATTTCATGAGAGGGTACCCTGATGGTAATGACGGTTCGTTCGTCCCTGGTGCTTTCCATGGAGATGGTTCCGCCGTGCTCATCAATGAGTCTTTTTGTTATGGTGAGACCCAAGCCGATCCCCAGCTTCTTGGTGGAGAAGTATGGCTCGAAGATCTTGTCGACATCGTCCTTGTCGATACCCCTGCCGTTGTCGGTCACCGAGACGCAAGAGAAGCCATCATCCCTCCCGAATTCGATGACGACCTTCCCCTTGTCGTCGATTGCCTGAACAGAATTGAGAATGAGATTGATGAGGCAAATACGCATATACTCCCTGTCGCAAAAGATGGGTGCCTCATCCCTCGTGTTTACGGTAACCTCAATGCCTTCACGAATCTTGTCCTTGAGCAGATAGAAGACATCCCGCATGAGGGTGTCGTAGGAGATCCATTCCCGGTTGAGCGCGATGGGTTTCCCCACGAAAAGAAAGTTGTTGATCAGTTCATTAACGCGGTAGATTTCCTTTTTCAGATCGTCCAGGAGGTCGTTCACGTCTTCACATCCCTTTACGTGTTCTTCGGCCAGTCTTTCCTTTATATGCCCCACGGACAGAGAGAGGAAATTAAGGGGGTTTCTCACCTCGTGGGCTATCCCGGAGGCGAGCTGACCGATCATCGAGAGCTGTTCCGTGTGCTTTAGCTTTTCCTCCAATTCCTTGCGTTCATTCAGCTTGTCCACCATCTCATTGTAGCTTCTCACCAGGACGCCTATCTCGTCGGCACGACCCGTGTCCATGATCTTTACCAGCTTGCCTTCCGCTATCTTCCTGCTCGCGTTCGCTATCTTCTTGATGGGCTCTGTGTATTTGTCCGCAAAGATGATACAGATGATGATACCAATGCTGAAAGCGAAGAGGGTGCTCAAGATTCGCTTCAGGTGATTTCGTCTCTGGATAAAATTGAAGTCGTCCAGGGCCATACTGATGTGTATGTATCCTAGATTTTGACCCTGTATCGATACGGGCATGATCACGTTGTAGGGACGCTGTGTCGGCCTGATCGGTTCGCCCAGTTTTGCGGTGATCATAAGGTCTTTTTTTCGGGCTGCCTTGCTCATGGCCTCTATCTTTTTCGGATTTTCGACGGCCGTTCCTATCATCCTTGGGTTGGAACTGGCTATGACCTGAGACTGGTCGCTGATGATGGAAATCTCCTGTATACCCTTCCTTTTGAGCATGGCGACGTAGCTCTTGAGCCGTTGCGTGCTGTCGCCCCGGGCAATGAGCTCTTCCACGCTGATGCGGATTGCGTTCGTCAAATCATCGATGTTATCCCCCAGTTTGTCGAGCAGCATCTGCTCCGATCTCGAATAGATAACGGTGAGCGAGCTGATTGACATGACCAGAAGGAAAAGGAGGATCAAAAGGAGCTGCGTTCTAAGGGAGAAGCTGCGAAAAAGGTTCTTGGTCCTGCTCAGGAATTGGATAATCTTTTCTGAAGACATGCTAATCGTCCAACCATGCTCCTGGTTGAGATCAAGGGGTAGGCTTCGGTAAGAGGAGGCCCGCTCTTGCGTCCCGTAGTCATGACACGAAGGAGCATAAATACGTCTTTACGGGCTAAACCGGGGGATTCTTTGAGTAGCCTATGAAGATCTTCGATGGCCGGCCGAGCCGTCTCGGAAAAAAGACCACTGATCCTTTCCACGATAACGCCGAGCGCAGGGATTTTCAATGCAAAGTCAAGCGCTTCCTTCTCCATCTCCTCCCCGTCAAAGATGTCCAATTGTTCCCTCAGCTCCACCAGCGTCCCGGCATTTTCCCGTAGGAGGGCAATCTTGCTCTGAAATTCGTGGGGGAGTCCGAGGATGTTGCTGAGGCGCTCAGGAGATGCCTGCCTCAGGTGCTCTTTGTTCAGCCAGCGGAGCTTCTCGTAATCGAATGCCTGATCTGACGCCGAAAAGGATTCGAGGGAGAATTCACGGATCAGCTCATCCCGTGAAAGGACCTCCTTCTTGGCGCTTTTACCGATGATGCCGAGATAATTGGCGACCGCTTCCGGCAGGATTCCCGCGGCCCTTAGCTCCGCAATGTTTGAGGCGCCGTGACGCTTACTCAGAGGTTTCTTGTCACCCCCGAGGAGCAGGCCGTGATGGCCGTACGCCGGAGGCTTTCCCCCAAGGATCTCGAAGAGCATGATCTGTTTCGGTGTGTTCGAAAGATGATCTGAGCCGCGTATGACGTGGGTAACGCCCATGAGCATGTCATCTATGACGACGGCGAAATTGTAGGCAGGGACGCCGTCATTCCTTATGATAATGAAGTCGTCCACGTGATCAGGAGGAAAAGCCACCGTACCATGAAGGAGATCCTTGAACTCTATTCGTCTCCGTGGGGCCCTGAACCGTATGACAAAGGGTTGACCTGTCACCTGCCGGTCCTTGACCTGGTAAGCCGTCAGATCGCGACATCTCCCGGTGTATCTGGGCGGTAAACCGCGCCTCAAGGCCTCTCTTCTTTGATGCTCAAGCTCTTCTACGGTGCAGAAGCACTTGTAGGCCTGTCCGCTTGCGAGGAGTTTATCTGCCCATTCCGTATACGTGGAAAGTCGGTCGGTCTGTCGGACCGGTCCTTCGTCCCAATTCACCCCGAGCCAACGCAGGTCTTCAAGGATCGCCGATTCGAAGGCTGCGTCCGATCGCTCCACATCGGTATCCTCGATTCTGAGAAGAAAGGACCCCCCGTTGGAGCGGGCGAAGAGGAGATTGATCAGGGCAGTACGGGCGTTCCCTATGTGGAGATTTCCGGTTGGGCTCGGCGCAAATCTGACCCTTAGCATACCTCGTCTTATCCTTCCAGAAGGCAAACGGCGTAGGCCGCAATGCCCTCCCCCCGTCCTGCGAAACCAAGGCCTTCCGTGGTCTTTGCCTTGACGCTCACCCGATCAGGGCTAAGGGACGCGATGGTTGCAATACTGTCGACGATCGCCTTCCTGAAAGGGGAGATCTTTGGCTCCTGACACACGATGGTCGTGTCTATATTGGCTATGGCGTAGCCTTTGGCCCCTGCCAGCCCTACCGCATGGGCGAGTATCTTTCTGCTCTCAATACCCCTCAAGGTTGGGTCCGTATCGGGAAAGTGGAGGCCGATATCACCCTCTGACAGGGCGCCAAGGATGGCGTCACTGATGGCATGAAGCAGGACATCGGCATCGGAATGGCCCAAGAGGCCCCTGTTGTGGGGGATCTCTACGCCGCCCAGAAGAAGTTTTCTGCCTTCCGTAAGGACGTGCACATCGTAACCGAAGCCGACCCTCATGCGCCGCCTTTCATCTGTGACAGGATACCTCGGGCGATGACCAAATCTTCGGGTGTCGTGATCTTGATGTTGTAAGGGGAACCCTCAACCACCTTGACCTTCTTTCCCATATATTCAATGAAGGTGGAATCGTCGTACCCGAACAGTTTTTTCGCCATGCCCTCTCGATAGGCCTTGCTGATGAGGTCATACTTGAAGGTCTGGGGCGTCTGTATATTCCAGAGGGCATCACGCTCCAACGTCTTGATCACGTAGCCTTCCTTGGAGACAACCTTGATGGTGTCCTTCACAGGGATGGCGGGGATAATGGCATCGTACATCTCCATCAAGAAAATGGATTTCTCGATAAAGGAGGGCGAAATGAAGGGTCTGGCCGCGTCGTGAATAACAACGATGTCGCACGATTCATCGATGGCTTCTATCCCGTTTCGCACGGAATCCTGTCGCTGGCGGCCGCCAACGACCAGCTTCATGATCTTGTTGAACCGGTACTGTTCGAGTACCTCTTCCTGGATGACAGGGAGGTCCTTGTGATTGACAACGAGATAGACGCCGTCTATGGGTTTACATTCCTCGAAGACCTGAAGGGTATGCACCAAGATAGGTCGGCTGTCGAGGAGGAGAAATTGCTTGCTGGTCGGCGATCCCATACGCTTCCCCGTACCTCCGGCAAGCACGATCGCCAGGGTTCTCATGCCTCTTACCTCACGTGTTCTTCGAACTTGTATTTGTCTTCGGGGGAGTAGAATTCCTTCTCGGCCTGCTCTCTCAATTTTGCAAAGATCATACGACCGGAGGTCGTCTGCAGAAGGCTTGTTACCACAACGTCCACCGTTTTCCCCAGCAGCTTTCGCGCTTCATCCACCACAACCATTGTTCCGTCATCAAGGTAACCGATGCCCTGCCCGAACTCCTTCCCCTCCTTGACCACCCTGATGGTCATCTGTTCGCCTGGAAGGATGGCGGGTTTGAGGGAGGTGGCCAACTCGTTCATGTTCAGGACATCTATGCCCTGCAATTCGGCCACTTTGTTGAGATTGAAATCGTTTGTTACCACCTTGCCGTTGAGTGACTTGGCCAAGGCGATGAGCTTGGAGTCAACATCCTTCAGTTTCGGGAAATCAATGTCGACGATCTTTACCTTGATCTGGGTCTGCTTCTGGAGACGGTGGAGGACCTCGAGGCCCCTCCTGCCCCTGGTTTTTTTGACCGGATCCTGGAGATCAGCGATATGCTGTATCTCGTAGAGAACGAATTGGGGGATAATGAAGGTCCCCTCCATGAATCCCGTCTCGCACACATCGGCAATCCTGCCGTCTATGATGGCGCTCGTGTCGAGAATCTTATTTCCCTCGCTCTCCTCTATCTTTTTAAACAGAGGCACATTAGAGAGATCGAGCGTATGACTTTTCCTCTCCCCGATGCGAAACCCCAAATATCCCATCACCACGTAGAGGAGAATATAGATGGGAAGGGTGATAGGTATATCCTTTGCGTGGGTAAGGAGAAGCCGGGAGATGAACAGGTTGGTGACAAAAAGCGCAACAGTGACGCCCAGGAGCGTCCCAATAATAGTCTTAAGGGAGATGTCCTTCAGCTTCTGTTCGAGCTTCAGGACCAGGTAGCCTAGCCCAAGTCCGAAGACCGCCCCGAACCATGCATAGAGCGTACTCACCAGAATCTCGCGGACTATGAAATATCCTGTGATGGTGGTTGCCAGAATCAGAAGGATCTGAATAACGATATTCAAATAGTCTTAACCTCTTCCGTTCGTAGCAAATATATTCTCTATGTCAGAGACTATCTCCTCCTCGTTCTTGCTCAATGCAATGGAAAGCTCTTTCTTGACGAGATTTCTAGCGGTTTCAAACATCTTTCTCTCGCCGAAGGAGAGGTCCTTCCACTGTCTGAGGTTGTACAGCTCTTTGAGCACCGTGGCGATCTCGTAGATCGAACCACTCTTTATCCTCTCCATATACTCTTTATAGCGCCGGTTCCATGGGGAATTGTCGTGCGCTACATTGACATCTTTCAGGATGTCATACACCTTCATCACGTCCTGCGAATCTATAATTCCTCGGAGACCTGCATGCTGCGCACCGTCCACCGGGATCATGATCGTCATGTCTGAATCGAGTATCCGCATTATGTAGTAGGCTTTTCTTGTACCCGAGATCTCCTTCTCCTCAATGCACTCTATCCTTCCAACGCCATGCCCGGGGTATACGGCCACTTCTCCGACCTTTAACATACGGCCTCCTTCTTTCTGCTGCAAAGATTTTTGCGCATTATTGCTTATTATTATACCAGCTTGGGTAGGCGGATTCAAGTAGCGTCCCGGGGCGCAAAAAAGCCGGGATAACTTGAAAACACAGGTTTTATGGTGCTCTCTTGCCGAGCTTCCGAGGAAAGGTTGGAGTAAAAGTGTTGTACCCATCCCGATGGGGATAGAAATTCACAGACCACGATCGCGGCCCCATTTCTATCGAAAAATGCATTTGATAATCAGATGCTTTTCTTCTATAATCAGTCAAATCTGCAGGAAACCCGGCTTGCCCCGTCACCTGTGTAGCCTGTCCACCCTCAAGACCGATCAAGGATGCACGCCTGCCGGAAAAGAAGCTTTTCCTGCTCCAGGAGAGGCAATCAGTATGCTGACGACACGCTTTGCACCTAGTCCGACCGGTCATCTTCACATAGGGGGCGCGCGTACCGCCCTGTTCAACTGGCTCTATGCCAGGCATCAGAAAGACGGTAAATTCATCCTCAGGATTGAGGATACAGACAGAGAACGTTCCAAGGACGAGTATACACAGGGAATTCTCGATGGCTTGAAGTGGCTGGGTATCGATTGGGACGGGCCTCTTTATTATCAGACCCAGCGCATGGACCTCTACAGGGAATACGCCTACCGGCTCCTTGACCAGGGATTGGCCTACAAGTGCTATTGCCCCCCGGAACTCCTTGAGGAGAAACGGAAGAAAGCCCTCCAGGAAGGGAGGAAACCGTCCTACGACAGGACCTGCAGGGGCTGCAAAGACGAGTATCCTGATCGCCCGTATGTTCTCCGGTTCAAGACCCCTCTGTCAGGGAGTGTGGGGTTTCGGGATCTGATTCGAGGCGATATCGTTTTTCGCTGCGAGGAACTGGATGACCTCATCATCTATCGTTCCGACAATACCCCCACCTACAACTTCACCGTGGTCATCGACGATGCAACCATGGGTATAACCCATGTTATTCGCGGCGAGGACCACATCAACAACACCCCGCGGCAGCTGCTCATTTACGAGGCCCTCGGATTCCCCATCCCAGAGTTTGGCCATGTCCCCCTTATCCATGGGAAAGACCGCTCCCGGCTGAGCAAGCGGCATGGGGCGACCTCACTGATAGAATATCGAAATGAGGGGTTTATGCCGGAAGCCCTCATGAACTATCTGGCGCGTCTTGGCTGGGCCCATGGCGACCAGGAGGTCTTTTCAAAGGAGGAGCTTATCGAGAAGTTCGATCTCCCCAATGTAGGGAAGTCGGCGGCTATCTTCGACATAGACAAGCTCCTCTGGCTGAACAGTGTCTATCTGAAGTCATTGCCTCTCGAGGAGGTCGCACGGCGATTTGCACCGTTCATCGAGCAACTGGGTTACGCCGTTCCGTGTGATGATACCCTCCATGCCATTGTTCTGAATCTCCGGGGTCGGGCAAAGACCCTCGTTGAGATGGCCCAGATGGCGGAATTCTTCTTCAAGGACGACATCGATTATGAGCCGAAGGCCAGAGAGAAGTTCCTGACCCCCGCCACCAAGCCTATCCTGGAGGAATTCCTTGTTCGTTTCGAAGAGCTGGAAAGTCTCTCCGAGGATGAACAGAGAAGAATCATAGAGGCCCTGGCCTCGGAACAGGGCAAAAAGCTCGTTGAAGTGGCTCAGCCGATCAGGGTTGCCCTCACCGGCAGACAGGCGAGCCCGGGAATCTTCGAGGTGGTCGGCATTCTCGGAAAGCATGCCGTAGAAAAGAGGATGAGAAGAGCCATATCGTCTATACCATGAAACTGAGTTCCCTCGAGCTTTTCGGTTTCAAATCCTTTTACAATAGAACGGTCTTTCGATTTTCCGATGGTGTCACGACCCTTGTAGGCCCCAATGGTTGCGGCAAAAGCAATATCGTTGACGCCATCGTCTGGGTGCTCGGGGAGAGGGGCACCAAATCCCTGCGAGTCAAAGAGATGGGTGATGTCATCTTCCACGGGAGCAACGGGAGGAAGCCCGTGAATCTCGCGGAGGTGACGCTCAGCCTCACCGACGACGGCCAGGACATCTCCATAAAGCGGAGGATCTACCGTGATGGCATAAATGAGTATTACATCAACGGCGAGATCGTCAGGCTCAAGGACGTCCAGGATCTGACTATGGGCACCGGCATAGGGGTCAACTCTTACGCGATCATCGAGCAGGGGAATATCGAGTATCTGGCCCAGATGAAGCCCGTCGAACGCAGGACGGTCATAGAGGAGACGAGCGGCATCACACGCTTCCAGGAGAAGAAGCGAGAAGCCTTTATCCGCATGGAGGAGGTCAGGGCCAATCTGGATCGGGTTGAGGATATACGGCTCGAGGTGAGCAGGAATCTTGAAAAGGCTAGGAAAGAGCGAGAGCTGCTTTTGACCTATGACCGCCTCCAGCAGAGACTGAGGGAGATCGATATCGATCTTGTGAGTGACGCCTACGGAAAGATGTCTCGGAAACTTGAAAAGCTCGCCGAAAAGCGGGATGAACTCGCGAGGGAACAGGAAGAAAAAGATCAGAGGGCCGTGGACCTCAAGGAACAGTCTGCTGCGAAGGAGTCGGAGATTTCTTTGACCGAAGGGGTGATCAAGGAACTGGAGAACCAGATTCGCGGCCAAGAGAAGATCATGGAGAACAGCCTTCTGGAGCTTACCTTCCTCCAGGAAGAGAAGGGTCGTTTGGAAAAGTCGGTCCGCGACCTGAAGCAGGCGCTCACCGATGCAGAGGCCGGGGAGACGCAGTATAAGGCGGAAATCGGTGAGATCCAGGGGAGGATGACCTCCGAAAAAAAAGCAGTGGCCGACCTCGAGACGGAAAAGGAAGAGATCACCCTGAAACGGGAGTCAACGAGGGAGCTGATCGATCGGTTGGCTCGACGGGTCGAGGAGAAACGGGAGACGCTATTTGCCGCAATCAGCGCCCTCACGGACGTGAGAAACAGGATTGCGGAGAGGGAGAGGATTGCCAGGGAGCAGAAAGAACGCGAGATTCGTCGCGTTGCGGAGGAACACCGACTGAACGGACGTTTGGCGGGATTGCGGGTGAAGGAAGACCTATGGCGGGAAAAGAGAGAGCACGCTAAGGTCCAGGCCGGGCAGAT
Organism: Deltaproteobacteria bacterium UBA2221; assembly: GCA_002328485.1. Lineage (GTDB taxonomy): Bacteria > Desulfobacterota > Syntrophorhabdia > Syntrophorhabdales > WCHB1-27 > WCHB1-27. Next base: position 3,146 of record DCUF01000034.1, on the reverse strand, counting down.
CGAAGATGCATCGAAGGAGATAGCCTCGAAAAAGGCCGTGACCACAGAGGAGGCTGCCGGGGTGCGGAATCTTGTGGAGAGGCTCAAGGGGGAGAAACGGGGCAAGGAGGAGGTTTGGCGCTCCCTCAAAGGGAAGACCGCCCAGAAATCGAACGGACTACCCTTCAAGCAGCTTATTGACATCATCAGGGTGCCGAAGGAGGCTGAAGCGACCATAGAGCGCCTGTTTGCGCGGGAGATGGAATACCACGTCTTTGAGGAGTATGACAGAGAGAAGCTCGCCGAGGCTGTTCAGGAGAAGCGTTCCAACTTCGTTTTCTTCCCGTCCACCAGTATCTTTAACGTGCAGGGTGAATTTGCTGAGATCTCGGTCACTTGCCTGGAGAGCGTTGGGGAGGTCTTTCAACGAATCGACAGAGGCGAACAGGGTATCTTCGTTGCAGATGGCGTTTGTGTCGATTCGAGAGGGTTTATCCTGACGAGGACTGAAGGGGAAAAGGCGAAGATCAGAGAGGCCCAGCAGAAAGCCCGCCTCGAGAAAGAAATACAGGCGCTACAGAGTGAGCTAGACAGACAGACAGCGGCCCTTGCAGGGCATGAGGAGGCAACCAGAAAGGTAGAGGCAGAGGAGAGGGCCATACGTGACAAAAAGCAGGCCAATCAGCGGATGATCGCGGAGGCGGAACGGGAACTGGTGGCCTTGCAGACGGAGATAGCCTCCGGGGAGGAAAGGCTCGATCAGCTTCGTACGGAGCGCGAGTTTGCCGAAGACCCCCCGGAAGACCCCCGTGAAAACCTCCATCGCACAAAAGCCGAGTATGAGGCCCAAAAGGAGGCTGCCGAAGCCGACCTGCGTCTTCTCAAGACCGAGCAGGAGCGGCTGAAAGAGGTATACGAACAGGTTATTGCGGCAGAGCGGGAGCAGGTTCTTCTCATCGAGAGGAAGAAGAACCTTGTTGGGTCCCTTGAGCAGGAAGCGGCCAGGAAGAGCAGGGACATGGGACAGCTCCTGGTGGAGAGACAGTCGTGGACTCACAAGGTGACAGAGATTGAAAAGGGGCTTGCCCAGGCACAGTCGAAGATAGCGTTCATTGAACACTCCCACGACGAGGCCCAAGCGATCTCCGAGACCTTCATCACCCGACTGGAGGAAAGCAAGATCGCCATGGGGGACCTCCATCTCGAAAGGAGCCGTTTTCAACAGGTGATAGAGGCCCTTCGGGAAGATCAGAAAAAGATCGATCAAAAAAGGGAGGGGGTTGAGCGTGACTCCGCCGTGCTGGAAGAGAGACGCCAGGCGGCGCTCCAGAGGCTGCAATCAGAATTCGGATTGGACGAGGCAAAGACCCTGACAACGGCCGACGAACGAAGGCTCGAGTCTGAGCGGCAGAAGATAGTGGAGGAACTGCCCCAACTGGGAGAGGTCAATTTCAGGTCGGAGAAGGAATACATGGAGCTGAAAGAGCGGCTTGAGTTCCTGGAAGGACAGAAGGCTGACCTCGAGGATGCGGTTGACTCCCTCAAGAAGACGATTGCCAAGATCGATTCCTTCTCGAAAGAACTGTTTCTGGAGACCTTCAGCCGGGTCAACGACGCCTTTCAGCGTTTCGCGCCTATGCTGTTCAAAGGAGGCAAGGGGATGCTGGCCCTCGATGCCGAGGGTCAGGGCGTGGAGCTGTACATACAGCCGCCTGGAAAGAAGGTGGTGCGGATGGAGCTTCTCTCTGGAGGCGAAAAGGCGCTGATATCCCTGTCATTCCTGCTTTCCCTTATGGAAACAAAGCCGTCGCCGTTTACCCTCATGGATGAGATCGATGCTCCCCTCGATGATGCCAATCTGGTCTCCCTTCTCAAGATCATGCAGGAGATCAGCAAACAGACTCAGGTCGTCCTCATCACCCACAACCGCATCACCATGGAGTCTTCGAACACCATCTACGGCATCACCATGGAAGAGGAAGGCATCTCGAAAACCATCGCCATAAAACTGGCCTAGAGGGCTGAGGAGCGCGATCTGCCCCTGCCCTCCAGGCACTGTGCAGCAGGTTTCTACACCCCGTACTTCTTTTTCAGGAACTCAAGGCCGGTCATGGGATAGAGGGCATAGATAAGGATGTCCTCCATGCGGTCGCTGATCCCCGCCAGGGCCTCTTTTGCCTTGGGCAGCTCGGGCTCCAGGATATCTCCAGGTCTGCCCTCGATGGGGGTCTGTCCCCTCTCGTAGCCTTTTAAGGCCTTTGCCCGTATCTCGGGATCCACAGGCGCCGGCGGCTGACCGTAGAGACCGTAGAAGTAGTCTTTCACCTCTCGGGTGATCATCTTATATCGTCCGGCTATGACGTTCATAACGGCCTGGACCCCGACGATCTGGCTGGTGGGGGTAACCAGAGGAGGGAAACCCATCTCTGCCCTGGTCCTTGGTATCTCCTCGTAGACCTCGTTGATGCGGTGGAGGGCCTTTGCCTGCTTGAGCTGGCTCACCAGGTTGCTGATCATGCCGCCGGGGATCTGATGCATGAGCACCCCGATATCGATGACCGAGAACTTGGTGGTATCGGCAAACTGCATATACTTGGGCACGATACTCTCCAGGTAATCGTTAATCTCAGGGAATCTGTCTAGATCAAGACCGGTGCTGCGAGGTGTACCGGAAAGGGCCACAATAAAAGGTTCCACCGCAGGGTGAGAACTTCTCAGGGCAAAGGGGGCCACGCAGGTATCGATACCATCCGCCCCTGCCTCTATGGCCTTCAGGCAGGACATGGAAGCCATGCCACTCGTATAATGGGTATGGAGATGGACGGGGATCTTCAGACGGCTCTTGAGCCCCGAGATCAGATCATAGGCATCGTAGGGCGAGATGATGCCTGCCATATCCTTGATGCAGAAGGAATCGGCCCCCATGTCGGCCATGATCTCCGCCTTCTTGAGGTAGTACTCAAGACTGAAGATGGGGCCACCTAACCGCTTCTCGGTGAGGGAATAGGAGATACAACCCTGAATATGCTTGCCTGCCTTCTTGATGGCGTTGTACGCAGTGATGAAGCTCCTCTCATCGTTTAAGGCATCGAAGACCCTGAAGATATCGATCCCTACCTCGGCGGCCTTTTCCACAAAGGCCTCAACCACGTCATCGGCGTAGTGCC
>DCUF01000067.1 GCA_002328485.1 Deltaproteobacteria bacterium UBA2221 | reverse complement strand
AGCCTCGACGATGTCAATGCCGCGAGAAACGCGGGATTACGGGTGATCATCATTGCTGAGGGTGAGAATCCGAAGGAGGAGATCCTGGCCGCCAATCCCGAGCGCGTCATTCACGGTTACGCCGAGCTCATTCGAGATATCCTTTAAGAGTCTTCCCGGGAGGGGCATTACCCCTCGGCATATTTGGCGTAGTCGCTTGCGTCTATATTCTGACCTTCGTTCATAAATGTGATGATGGTCTGGAGTTTTGCCGCGGTCTCCAAAGGCATCGGTCCAAACTGAACCGCCATCCCGTTCTCATCTACCCTGATGATCCTCGCGCGCAACCTCAGGATGCGCAGATAATCGCTGGAGCCCGGGAGGTAAAGATCGATGCGAACGCGCTTCTGCAAGGGGATGGGGTCCCCTGTCAGCAGACGCATGTAGAGACCTTTGACACTTATATTCTCAACCATCCCTACGGCTACTTCTATATCGCTTTCTATAATGGCTTCGACGGTAAAGGGTGTTCTTCCGAACTGTCTGCGATCAACGATGTGATACCCGGTCATCAATATCCTCCGCTCTGATGTATGCAAAGAGAGTAATGGGTAGAAAGCCGATTGGCATGGAAAACCTTTTTTTCACCTTCTCATCAGGCCCTCTGGCGCTCCTTCCCGGTTCGTCCTTTGATTAAGGAGATTATCGGTCGTTTCACTCGGTACTTGAGTTAAAAAGACCCGCGTCCTTTTTGGGGAGGAAATCTTTCTGCTCTTTGACTATAATTGAGAGGTAAGCGTTGCTATGACAGAGCGAGAGGCGATACTGAAAGACCAGGGATGGGAAAAGAGGTTCATTGCATGCGAGCCCAGACTTTCCGAAGCTGTCGAACTCTATCGGTCAATCGGTTTCGATGTGCTGTTGGAGCCCTTACCTGGTGAAAAGGGGTTACACAAAGGCGACTGTTCGGCCACCGGATGCACAGCCTGTTTCGAGGCCGACAGAGAGCGCTATCGAATAATCTTCACCAGGGCAAGAAAAGGGGAAGGTCAACACTAGATTCAGGGCTTCTTGAAAAGCTGATCCCAAGCCTTTTTTGCGTCATCCTTCGCCAATGCCGCCTCTCCCTGTTCGTCTTTAAACCGGAAGAAGTCGCAGTAGTTTGACCGCTCCTTGTCTGCAACCCTTTCGGCCTGCGGTTCTTCACACTCATTGGAGCGGCCCGGGCGATAGAACGAGCAGTTTTTACAGACGTGAAGGTCTGCTCCGCATGCGCCACACTCGTCACGACGGGAGAAGAATTCCCGTTCCTCAACCGTGGCATTGCAGCGGAAACATCGCTTCATAGACGGTCCAGAAGCTCTCTTAGATCGTGCAACACCCTTCCATTATCCACCCCTGCCGGCTCCGGCCTCTGGGATGCAACAAAAAAGGCGTCGATGCCGAACTGCAGAGGGACCTCGACGTCAAATACCGGGTGGTCTCCAACGTGAACCATTTCTTCCGGGGAGACTTCTAACTCAGAGCAAAGCCTTCGGTAGAAAGCCACATCCTTCTTCACGATGCCGTAATCGCTCGTGGCCGACACCGTTCGTCGAAAGTAGGAGGTAATGCCTGTCTGCTCAAGCTCCTTCTCCACAAACAGACGAGCTGCATTGGAGGCTACGACCAACTGGTACTTACCTGCCAGGGTATCGAGCACGTCGTGAACGTGGGGCAGGAGTCGGATGGATGCGGCATAGGTATCGAGTAGCTCTGCCGCTGATATCGGCAGGTTGAATCTTCTCAGCCAATAGTCGATATCGTACCAGAGGAGGTTTCTATCTCCAATGGCAGCATAAGCGTTACGCACCCACTCTTCACCCAGGTCGCGACCCACGCCGTACGTTTCAGCAAATTTCGCCCCGATACCCTCATTCCAGACCTTGTTGCCGAACTCGATGTCTACCAGCGTCCCATCAAGATCAAAAGATATAATCTTCTTCATAGGCTCAGTATAGCACAATTCCGTCGCTCTTTCCTGATCAGAACCTCGATTCACTTAGCTCTGATTGTAGACAGTTTTTCGATGAGCCGACGGGCAGAATCGATGGCCCTTTCGGCATCCTCCCTGTTTGGTCGAAAATGGGGCAGAAGGGCCTCTTCCACCGGATATCTGTGTTGGCTGAAGCTACTCACGAAAACCACATCCTCCACCGACAAGCCGGTCTTCAAGCCCAGATCGTTGGCCCTCTTGTGCAGTCCTACGAGGTCCTCCGTCGCTTCGGGACTTTTTCCTTTTGACATTAGCATGGCATACAGGCCTTTCTCGATCGTCTGAAGGCTGTGGTAGCACGCGGTCTTATATTGGTCGTGTTCATAGAGCAGTTTGGCCGATTCAAACTCCTCCCTTACGTCCACGATCCAGAGCGCGGTCGCCTTTTTCATGTAGAGAAGCCTTCCTTCTTGCATGATTCGGTGGATAAAAGGACTGGCGGTAGAGTAGAGGTAGCGCAGTTCATCGGTAGTGTACACCGCCACGTCAACCGCTGCGGCTGCCTCCTCACCCACCAGGGATTCCACTTCGGTCCGCCGTTGCATAGGGGATTGTGGCGTTTCTTTCAGAATAACGAGATCCAATCGGGGTTGTGCGCCCGGGTCTTCACCGACTGTCTCAAGGAGGACGATAACGTCCGGATGATAGCCGGTGACTATTTTCTTGCTAAGACTGCTCAGTCTTTTCATTACCGAATCATGCAGGGCTGAGCGGCCCCAGTCTATCTCTCGCCCGTCACGCCTCGCCGTCGTAACCCTTCACCTGCCCTTCGCCACCTGATCTTTGATCCGTTTGACGTGACCTCGACCCAAGCCCTTCACCTCACACCCGAGCTGGAAATAGCGACGGATACGAGTGTCATCAAGGATGCCAAAGCAATCGATAACGGCGATTGGATGGCCCACGATTTCAACGATCTTGTCCGGATCGAGCTTCAAATAGGGTTCATGTCGAACGGCAAGCACCAAGGCGTCGATGTTCTTCAGCGCCTCGTACACGTCCTTCTGTATCCGGAGGTCCTTTAGCTTCTTTTGGTTTCGAAAGAAGGCGGCCTTGCTGCCGTCCGGGTAATCCTCCTGGTTCTCGAACTCATACCAGTGGTCCACGTACGGGTCGTGCACCCTGATCTCGGCACCCATTTCGGTAAGCCTTCGGATAAGTATCTCAGAGCCGCTGTAGCGGGTGTCTCCCACGTCTTCCCTGTAAGACGCTCCCAGGATCAGGATCTCCGCACTGGCCACGGGCACACTCATGTTACGCAGGGCGTCGCGGACCAACTGGGCCGCGTGGAGCGAACGGGTGTCATTGATATTGATGGCCAAGGGGGTAATGTGGAAGGTCTCGTCCTCAAAGCCAAGAATATGCTTGTTGGCCCACACGCCCAGCCCCCCATCCTTCGGGAGACAATAACCTCCGATCCCTGGACCCGGGAAGATCATGTTCGAGTGGGTTGGACGCATTTTTACGGCCTGAATGACCTTGATGAGGTCAACGCCGTTTCTTTCCGCGAAAATACTCCATTCGTGGAGAAAAGCAAGGATCGTGGCCCGATAACTATTCTCCACCACCTTTGCCGTTTCCGACTCAATGGGTCGATCAAGGAGGGTGAGGGGGAATTTCTTCGTATTGATGACCTCGTTCAGAAACTTGACCACCCTTCTCTTCGCTTCTTCGTTGACACCTGAACAGACCCGCCAGAAGTCCCGGATGGACGCCACATAATCCCTGCCCGGCATAACCCGTTCATAGCTGTGAGCCAAGAGAGGGTCGCTCTGGATACCCCGCTGTCTAAAGATCCTTTTCATGGCAGGGAAGGCAACCTGCTCCGTCGTGCCGGGCGCCACCGTGGTTTCGATGAGTACCAGGCAATCGGGCTTGATATGGTGAGCGATGACGTCAAATGATTCCTCCAGGGCGTTCATGTCAACCTGACCGTTTTTCACATTGCCCAACTCATTCTTCACGTAGTCGAGTTGCACGTCCACGATGACCACATCGGCAAACTGCAGGACATCGTTGACGAATGTGGCGACGAGGGTCTTCTTGTCCAAGACACATCGTCTGATCATAGGATCGACCTCGGGATCTTCCGCCTTGACCGGGGAGATGCCTTCATTCAATTTCGGGATCTTCCAATAGCTTCGTCGACTGGGCCGCTGGACCCCGATCACAAACTTGCCGGATCGTCCCTGCTCGTCGATCGTGTCGGCAACGATGGCCGCCATGACCACGCCCACAAAGCCGACCCCCATGACCACCACAATTTCCTGGCCCTTTTCACGGGCCTCGTGCACCAGTTTTTCTATACGGTCAAATTCGGCTTTGTATTCATCTTCCTTTGGCAGTTGATAGGCTGTACCATCAGGGCTGAAAGAGACGGATCGGTCCAAAGACACCTCCTGAGAAATCGGAATATATGCCTAAAGAGTAAACAGTAAAGAGTAAACAGTAAAGGACAAAGCCATTGCCGCCCCATTTACCATCTATTCAGGCTTTCAGTATTCTCGCCGTCGCGGTCCAATACTTAAGCCAAAGGGCTACAGAAGGGCAAGCCCTGGTGCATGTCCAGAAAGGATGGTGGCCCCCTGGGACTATCCGCAACGATTGCCCAAGACTAAGAAAGCTGCCGCGATCCTATAAAGACGGGCTATGGCCCGAAGAGTGAACGGGGAGGGCCATAGCCGGAGCGGGGATAGGGATGGGACGGGGAAGAACAGAAGAAGACCTATGAGTTGTGGAATCACGGTCATGAAGCCTTTCATCTTGGGAAACATGCCAAATCCGATCATCGTCTCGCGAACCACCCCGGTTCGTTGTACCTGCTGTGGCCACTAAAGCAAAGGACATGCCAACACGGTCGTGCTCTCCAGACGGGATGAGAAATTGGCCGCCATCAATCCAAACCTTCACGAGGTGGGCGCCAAAGCCAAAGGCCCCTCTCCGCCCGGCAGTTGCTTCATCAGCCGACGTAAAATAAAAAGGCTTCGTGGAGTAGGAAAAAATTTACCCTTGATCCCGTATGTGTCCTATACTATTTCTTATCGTGCGTTTTGGTTTTTCTACATTCTTCTTTCCCCAAAAGCCTCTTGTAAGCCTGATTGATGATCTGGTGGCATATGGTTTAACCGCCATCGAGCTCGTCTACGACGTACCCCATTTCGATCAATTCGATGACAACCTCATTGCTCATTTAAAGAGACTAACAGACCGTGACGTACGTTTCTCGCTCCACTGCCCCTTTCTAGAGGTCAACCTCTCCGGTTATTTCGAAGAGGTACGCTCCTTTTCCCGCCAGCTCACCGAAAAGGCGGTCCACTTTGCCGCAAGGGCAGGCTGCAATCCCGTGGTCATCCACCCGGGTTACACCTTCTTGATGGACAAGATTCACGGCATCGAGCAGGTTGCCCGGTCGAACATGGTCGATGCCCTCACCCCCTTGGCAGCCTTCGCCGCCCGTCACGGGATTACCCTGGGTCTTGAAAACCTACAGACGCCGTACTTCCTTGTCCACGATCTCAAGGATTTCCTTTTTTTTAAAAGGGCCATACCGGAACTCGGGCTAGTCTTGGACCTTGGTCACGCCTATATCGTAAAGCGTCGCCTCGGATCACCAGACCCAGAAGGGGCCGTTCTGAAGGATATCGAGGAGATCGGCGTTCGTAACGTTATTCACGTTCATCTTTCAAACAACGCCGGGGTAACGGACGAACATGGCTTCATAAACGGGGACATAGATATAAAACGGGTGGTCCACTGGCTGGGCGAACGAGGCTATCAGGGCAGGCTGATCATCGAGAGCACGGAGATGGAGAGCCTTGGTATCCCCGCGGTGCTTGAGAGGATCAGGCAGATCGAGGCGTAGAGGCGAGAGGCTATGGGTGATAGCCTCTTTTGTATACAATATCGCAGGCTGCCGGGCCTCCCCTACCCCCTACCTTCCTTCCTTGACAAGTAAAAAAAGAAACGCTTAGAATTAAGCACACAAAGAGGCCCAAACGCTAAGAACGTCACGTATCAGGGGGACGGATGATAAAGGAATCCGTGGTCGGGGAGCTCGAAAAAATCGTCGGAAAAGTCGATGTCTTGCGATCGAAAGAGGCCCTCAAGGCATACTCCTATGACGGCACGACGAGTTGGATCCGAGAACCGGATATCGTCGTCTTTCCCACTTCGACCCAAGAGGTATCGGCCATATTGAGCCTGGCCAATACCGAGAGGATCCCCGTGACACCCCGGGGCGGCGGAACAAACGTGAGCGGCGGTTCCGTTCCCATAGAGGGCGGCATTGTGTTGTGCACGACAAAAATGAATAGGATTCTCAAAGTCGACAAAGAGAATCTGACCGCAACGGTAGAGCCGGGGGTCGTGCTGATGGACTTCAACATGGCCCTTGCCAGGCAGGGGCTCTTCTTCCCACCCGACCCGCAGAGCTTCCTCGGCGCCACCCTCGGTGGTGTTATTGCTGAAAACGCGGGGGGGCCGGCCTGCGTCAAGTACGGGGTTACCAAACAGTACGTTCTCGGGCTCGAGGTCGTTCTCCCGAACGGGACGATCCTTCAGCTTGGCGGCAGGACGATCAAGAACGTGGTGGGTTACGATCTCACCATGCTGTTTGTCAGCTCGGAAGGAACGCTTGGTGTGGTCACCAAGGCGGAACTAAAGGTGAACCCCCTTCCTCCCGCACGAAAGACCATTATGGCCGTCTACAGCGACGTGGCTCTTGCAGGCGAGACCGTTTTTCGGGTTCTCGAACATGGGGTGATTCCTGACAAGATCGAACTACTCGACAACTGGGTCGTCAATCGGATTGAAGAGATGATGCCTATGGGCCTGCCAAAGGATGCAGATGCCGTTCTCCTCTTCGAGTCGGATGGTATCCCTGAGGCGGTCGAGAAGGAGACGGAGAGGATCGTAGAGCTTTCGAAAAGCTATGGGGCAGTGGACGTCCGGGTGGCAAGGGACACCGATGAGGCAAACAGATATTGGCTTGCAAGACGGGCCGGATTCGCTGCCGTCTTCGGCAAGGCCCCCACCGTGTTTGCCGAAGACGTGACGGTTCCGAGGGGCCAGATACCCGCACTTATCAGAAAATGTAAGGAAATTGCCGGGAAGTACCATCTGGAGATGTGCATCCTGGGACACGCGGGAGACGGCAACCTGCACCCGGCGATATTGACGGACATCAACAATAAGGAGCACTACGACCGGGCCGTCAAGGCCATGGATGAGATCATAGAAGCGGCCCTCGATCTGGGCGGGGTGCTTTCTGGCGAACACGGAATCGGGCTTGAGAAACGGGCCTTTTTTGTGCAAACCCAGGACCCGAATGTGGTCGACCTCATGAAGGGCATCAAAGCCCTTGTCGACCCTAACAACATCATGAATCCAGGAAAGATCTGGTAGCAGGAGGAGAAGTTTTGGAAGATCTGAAAGAGCTTAGGAAGGTTGAGAAATTTGCAGATCAGTGCATGAAGTGCGGCTTCTGCAGCTTCTTCTGCCCTGTTTATCAGGAAGAGAAGACGGAGACTTCTTTGGCCAGAGGGAAGAACTATCTCGTCAAGCAGATCCTCAAGGGTGAACAGGAATTCACCGATGAGATGGGCGAGATCATTGGAAAATGCCTTCTCTGTAAACGCTGCGTTGCCAACTGCCCTTCAAAGACCCAGATCGACAGGGTCGTGGTGGCGGCCAGGGCAGAGATGGTGCGCAAGAAGGGGCTGCCCCTCGCAAAACGGTTTACCTTTCGAAAGGTTATGGCGGACAGGAAGGCCTTTGGCAGGTACGTTAGGCTCGCGCAGAAGTTCCAGTGGCTCCTTCCTAAATCGGAAGGCAAGATTCGTCATCTCCCTGATTTCTTGAAGGCATTGGGGGCAGGCAGGAATATCCCTGAAATAGCGAAGGTATTCTTGAGGGACCAGGTCAAGGAGGTCAACAAGCCACAGAACGGCCAGGAGCCAAAAATGCGGGTAGGCTTCTTCACGGGTTGCGCCATCGATTTCATCTATCCCCAGATCGGGATAAAGATCATCGACTTTCTAACCAGGCACGGGGTCGAGGTCATTGTTCCCACCAAACAGAACTGCTGCGGCGCGGCTATCTATTTCAGCGGTGATTTCGAAACCGGGCGCTATCTGGCAGGCGAAAACATCCGGGCCTTCAAGGACGTCGATTACGTCGTGACCGGCTGTGCCTCCTGCAGCTCCACGTTGAAGGATTATGAGGTCTATCTCCCTGACAACGAGGAGCAGAAAAGGTCCTATGAAGCCTTTTCCAAGAAGATAAAGGATCTGACCGAGTTTCTCACCGATGTGCTGCAGGTCAAACCTGAGGATCTCAAACTCCGAAAGGAGTTTGAAGGGAAAACGGCAACCTGGCACGACCCCTGCCATCTCGTACGGTATCAGAACATCAGAAACCAGCCCAGGCAGATACTGACGGGGCTGAAGGGGTTGAAATATGTAGAGATGAGCAATGCCGACGCCTGTTGCGGTATGGGCGGGTCCTTCAGCATCTACCACTATGACCTTACCAAAAAGATAGCAGACAAGAAGATGGCGGGTATCAAGGAAACAGACGCTGACATCGTCGTCACCGCTTGCCCTGGCTGCATGATCAACCTCATCGACAATACGGTAAGGTGCGAGATGCCTCAGAAGGTCTATCACATCATGGAGCTTGTGGAATAGCAGGGCTGTCGGCAAAGAGCCTTTGCCTAACGAATCCTAACGCCGTCTTTTCCCATGCAGGTTTAAAGAGGGGGCTCGCCACAGAGGGGCGCGGGGGTTCCTTGAAATGGGAAGAGTGATACGCTATTCTAGACTTGTGAGAAAAGAATATTCCCTCTACCTCCAGGTCGGCGACGAGGTATTTCATGAAAGGTACCTCCGGTGGGGTAAGGGTACGGTCGTGGAAGAACGAAGTTCACAAATCCCGGGCGGATTCTGTTATGTCCGCATCAGTTTTCAGGACGGCAGCATCAGGGTATTTGACAATAACTTCAAGAGCAGCAGCTGCTGCTACTATGCGGGCATCAGAAAGCTGGAAGAGCGATAAGCGCTTTGCTCACCCTAGAGACCGCCCCCTAAAATTGATTCCTTTTCAGCTCTTC
>DCUF01000012.1 GCA_002328485.1 Deltaproteobacteria bacterium UBA2221 | reverse complement strand
CACCAACCCACGAACCCATTCAACCGCAGTAGCAGCAATTTCATCGATCCTTGAGTGATCACTATGGACGACCCACTCTACGGTCTGACTATTGCCCGCCGTGGGGGCGTAGCGGGCTGCTTCTATAAGCCGTGTCACCTTTTCTCTTTCCACGGGTTTGTTTTCGAAGGCGCGAACCGACCGACGGCACCTAAGAAACTGCACGGCCCGGGTCTCGTCAATCGCAAGCCTGTCGTTTATGGGAGTAGTGACTACCACGGGCATACGTTCGTGGCTGAGCGCCCCTTCAGGGCAAACGGTCACGCAGTGACCGCACAAGATGCAGGCATTCTCGCTGCCGGGGACAATCTCAGGGAGGCCGGTCTGCTCTGAAAGGCGGAGAATGGCTGGCGAACAGTCCTGTACGCAGATGCCATCTCTTTTGCATTTGCTCTCATCTACGGTGACGAATCCCATCGTATCTATCCCTTACGAGTCTCGGTGACCTTAAGCACAGAGGTCTACCCCTTGCCGCGGTATTTGATAAATGTACCCTTGCTATATTCGTCAAAGGCCACCCGGAGTTCCTCCCTGGTGTTCATAACGATCGGCCCGTACCATGCGACCGGCTCGCCTATAGGTTTGCCGGAGATGAGCAGGAAACGGACGGGTTTATTCTCGGTGGAGACAGTCACCTGGTAGCCCTTGTCGAAGGATACGAGGCTATTGCTAACAATGATGGACCTCCTTTCCATGTCGAAATAGTTCTCGCCCTGCATTTGGTAGGTAAAGGGATTCCGCTCCTCGCAGAAGTAGCCTTCTCCCTCGATGACATAGGCGAAGACCGTGTGATCCGCCTTGGTGGGATGAATGAACTGTGATCCGGCGTCGAGCGATACGTCCAGATATTCGGGGTCTGTCACAATATCGGTCACCGGGCCTTTCGTGCCATTGATCTCCCCGGAGATGATTCTGACGGTTACGCCATTTCCTGCCGAAACCACCGGTATCTGGCCGGCTGTCAGTCCGCGGTAGCGGGGATCCATCATTTTGTGCGATGCAGGTAGGTTTGCCCAAAGCTGAAAGCCACCCATATGGCCGGAATCGTCCCCCTTCGGCATCTCCTGGTGTATGATGCCGCTCCCGGCCGTCATCCACTGCACGTCCCCCTCGGCTATGACGCCTCTGTTTTCCAGACTGTCTCCGTGTTCCACCTTGCCCCGCAGCACGTAGGTAATCGTTTCAATCCCACGATGAGGATGCCAGGGAAAGCCCTTGAGATAGCATTTCGGATTGTCGGAACGAAAATCATCGAGCAGGAGAAAGGGATCGAACTCGTTGATCTCACTTGCCCCGATGGCTCGCCTCAGATGAACCCCCGCACCTTCCACCGTTGGTCTGCTCCTCATCACCTTCCTGATCTTCCTGCTAATCACCATGGGCCTCCTTATGCATTGCTGCCGACCGGTTGCTTCGGTAATCTTTATGCATTATAACCAGCTACGTCGGGGCGGGCAAGGCGAATAGTCTGAGATTTGCCCGCCCGCCTCCTCCAGGTCCTTTATCGCAGCAGTGTCAGATGCCCCTCCAAAGCAGTTGCATACAAAATAAAAAATAGTCTAAAATAAAAGCGCCCAAGTTTCTTGGGACTTCAAACGGAGGAGAAAGAGAATCATGGAATCAGTAGAGCTTAAATGCCGAGAGATCGACAACGTGCAGTTTCCCATCGTCTTGACCAAAAATGTGGTGTCTATACTTCGTGATCCGGAAATGAGCGTAGAGGTCAAGACCGCAGAGATCGCCGATGACGTATCCAAGGTGCTGACTGCGCTTGGTTACGATGTTGCGCCGAAGAAACCCATGGCCGACTGGTTCGTCGTCAAAGCGGTGAAGGGCAAAAAGTAGAGAAGATCCGGGAAAAACCCCGTCGAGGGCGCTTCAGCGCCCCTATCCGTTTTGATAAGTCGTAGAATCCACTAACTTGGCCTATACGTAGTGAGCGAGACCATACGGCGCCCTTTCTGGCTCGAACATGGTTCCGGGGAGGGCAGGCGCACGGGTCCCGTGAAATCAGGTCACACCGGGTGTGCTGGGCTCAGTTGCGTCCAGGAACGGTTCTTTCAGGTGAGATCAACACCCTCTGGCGGAATGGCATTAAGGAATCTGTCGTAGCGCAGGTTGTGAACGGTAATGGAAAAAGCCCACCGTCTCTCGGAGACAGGTGGGCTTTTTTGCGATTCTGTGTTGGGACGGTTGTTGAAGACGATAGAGTAGATTACGGTTTGGCGGGGCATTCCCCTATGGGAAGGACTGCTCTTCCAAAAGATTCGTTCAGTATCTCCGCCATGGCAAGGTAGATGGCAGACAGGCCGCATATGATGCCCTCAAAGCCTGCGATCGTGCCGACAGCCGAATTGCCCGTCCAATCCCGGATGGCTAGAAGCCAGAAGAGTATCCAAAGGCTTAAGAAGACAAACTGGATGGCCCTGTTTTTATGGAAGGTGCCAAACCACATGAAAAAAGTGAAGAGCCCCCACATAAACAGGTACCAGGCCATGAAGCTCTCGGAGTTTCCGGGCAAGCTCTTGAACACGATAATAAAAACCAGAGTAAGCCAAAAAAGGCCGTATGAGGTGAATGCAGTCACACCGAAACTATTGCCCTTCTTGAATTCCATGATGCCTGCGATGACCTGTGCTATACCGCCGTAGAAGACGCCCATGGCCAGGATCATCGAGCCGATAGGGAAGAACCCGGCATTGTGTATGTTCAGCAGGACCGTGGTCATACCGAACCCCATGAGGCCGAGCGGTGCCGGATTGGCAAGGCTGTTGTTTTGCATAAAAACCTCCTCAATAAATTAGTATTTTATCGTATACGAAATGGTGGGCTAGCGGATGAAGACATGCTGTGTTTCTTTACGACAGCCCAGCGATGTTAGCACATGCCGGAGAATCATGTCAACGAGTTACTGTATACAGGATAGCCTATGGCGGTGCTGCTGGAATGGGGATGCGAACGCGCCCTAAGATCATGTTTTGAGTCTAAGCAGTACCTTTGGGACGGCGACGGTATTTTCGTCGCCTCTTCCGTCGAGTCTTTGAAGCAGTCTGCTCCTCGGCTTGCTCCTCACTGTCACGGGGTGGCGAATTCGTTATGAAGGAGCTCCACCAGTCCGCAGAGGCTCGATATTCCGAGTGCGTTTCAGATGAAAGACGAAGGTAGGCCAAAGCCTCTAAGAACTCGGGCCGATTGGCAATAACGGCCGGCCGGCGCTTCGGCATTCTCTTGAGGGAAGCCTGGAGACCGAGAATGGCCCTCAACCGTATACCGATCTTCCCCGGTACGGACACGGTCTCGCAGGTTTCCTTCATGAAGTCGGCAAAGGTTTGGTCCAGGGCCTGGTGATGGGGGATGCCGGTCCGATGGAGGTCAAGCGCCAATTCCTCAATACTCGGACCGAAGAGGGCTGCCAGAAAGAAAGCGAGTGACGGCTGGTCTGGAGATCCACGAAGCGGGTCCAGGGAGTCAAGCCGTGTCTCGAGGAACGTCGCCCGGGCGAGGTTATTGTCTAACCACCGATCAAGCCAGGGGAAAAGGCCGGCAAGAAGACCACTTTGTCGGAGAAGGCTGAAGGCAGGTCGGGAAGAGCCGAGAAGGAACAGCTTCTGGATTTCCTCATAAAGCCTCGCAGGATTGGCCCGGGAGATGGTGGACGAAAGGTCGCAGAGTTTTTCCCAGGTGGCAGTTTCGATGACGAACTTGTGGGATGCCGCAAATCGAACCGCCCGGAGCATGCGAACCGGATCTTCGGTGAACCGGACCTGAGGATCGCCAATGAGCCGAATCAAGCCCTGCTGAAGGTCCTGCAGTCCGGTGCTGAAATCGATGACCGAAAAATCTGCAATGTTGTAGGCGAGGGCGTTGATGGTGAAATCCCGCCGCAGGGCGTCCTCCTCGGGCGTTCCGAAAATATTGTCGACGAGAATCATTCCATCTTCATTGGTTAGGTGCCAGGGGCGGCGCGGCTTCTGATCCGTCTCCGGAGCGTCACCATCATCTCTGGTATCGGATGGAACTGCGGACCGTCGAAAGGTGCAAACCTCCAGGATTTCATCTTGAAAGTGAAGATGGGCCAACCTGAAGCGACGCCCGATGAGACGGCAGTTGCGAAAGAGACGTTTGATCTGCCCCGGTCGCGCATCCGTTGCGATGTCGAAGTCCTTGGGCTTCCGTCCGAGGAGCATGTCTCGGACACATCCCCCCACCAGATAGGCGATGAACCCGTTGGAGTGGAGACGGTAAAGGGTTCGTACGGCGTTCGGACTCATCTGCTTTCGTGATATTCGATGTTCCTTCCTCGGAATGACAAGGGGCTCCATGGCTTTCACCATAGCATACTTTTGAGAAAAATCAATAACCGGCAGCCCATCATCGAGAATGCTGATGAATAAATGCAGATATATTGGCTTGATTCCCTGTTGTCATTTTTGCCTACTTGCAGTAGTATGTGCTCAAAAACAGGCGGATATTCCTTCAAATACGGGGAGAAGGTGAGGGCAGGGCTGGTGAACAAGAATAGCTTAAACCCATCGAATGACCAAAGCTAAAGGAGGAGAGTAGCATGGAAGGCAGCGAAATCGTTTATCTCGTCGTAGCTTTTCTCGTCGTCGTGACGATCGCCCGTGGGGTGCGGATTGTCCCTCAACAGAGCGCCTACATCGTCCAACGGTTGGGCAAGTTCCGAGCAGCCCTTCAACCTGGAATGAGCTATATCGTGCCCTTTTTCGATTCCGTTGCCTACAAGCACAGTCTCAAGGAGAAGGCTCTCGATATACCCGAGCAGGTTTGTATAACCAAAGACAATGTCCAGGTAACGGTGGACGGCGTCATATTTATCCAGGTGGTTGACCCGGTCAAGGCTTCCTACGGGATTGCTGATTACGTGTTCGCCATCAGCCAGCTCGCCCAAACAACGATGAGGAGCGAGATAGGGAAGATCGACCTGGACAAGACCTTTGAGGAGAGAATGACCATTAACAGGGCTGTCGTGTCCTCCATCGACGAGGCTGCCATAGAATGGGGAGTTAAGGTGCTACGCTATGAGATCAAGAACATATCCCCCCCTCAGTCGGTTCTTTTGGCCATGGAGAAGCAGATGCAGGCAGAGAGGGAGAAGCGTGCGAAGGTCCTTCAGTCTGAAGGGGAAAAACAATCAGCCATCAACATAGCGGAAGGCCAGAAGCAGAAGGTGGTCCTTGAGTCCGAGGGTGTGCGGCAGCGACAGATCAACGAGGCCGATGGTCAGGCCGAGGCGATCAGGGCGGTGGCAGGCGCGACCGCGGACGGAGTCAGATCTGTGGCCGAGGCCATAGGCCACAGTGGTGGCATGGAGGCCGTTCAGCTAAGGGTGGCGGAACGGCTGATCGAGCAGTTCGGGAATCTCGCAAAGAGCACCAATACCCTCATCCTGCCGGCTAATTTCGGCGACATGGCTTCCCTGCTTGCCACGACGATGTCCGTCGTCAAGCAGACCAAGCAGGGCGACCGATGACCTCAGTGCTCGGTCCTGTCCAGATATGGGCGATCATCGGGATAGTCCTCATTATTATCGACGTCTTTAGCTCCACCTTCTTCCTCTTCTTTCTTGGTATCGGTGCCCTTGTAACGGCTTTGTCCGTCTGGGTGGGCCTCACACCGGGCCTCGTCGGCCAGCTTATCTGTTTTTCCCTTTTCTCCCTGGTCGCAACCCTGCTATTCAGAAGCGCTCTCAAGCGAATGTTCGACCAGAAGGCTCGTCATGGAGATTACTCGGAATATATAGGCCAGAAGGCGGTGGTGGCTGCCTCTATTCCCGCTGGGGGTGAAGGCAAGGTCACCTATCGTGGATCGGAGTGGATCGCCTTCTGTGAGGAAGATCGGGAGATCCCGGAAGGGGCCACCGTTACCATTCTTTCGATCCAGGGCATTAAGCTTAAGGTTGGTTGAAGCGGCTGGGGAGACGAGGCTCTGGATCCGGGAGGGCTTGGCCTCCGCAAGACCCGTGAATCCGCAGTTCCTGCATCGAAGTTTGATGACGAGGAAACCCATGGGTCCTCCCGCTGCTAAGGAGGGGCAAAGAGACTGCCTGCCTCTTTCTTGAAACTCATATGAAAAGCCATTCCCCACAAGGGGGTTCCGTTGTGGCAAAGCATTCTGTTCGTCGAAAGATCAACGACCACTGCAAACTCGTAGGCCATCCAGTGCTTCGGCCAGTATGAATCGAGAAAGTGCTGAATCTCCGATCCAACGCCGGTTGTGACGACGACCTCGTAGACTAGAAGGGACTGGAATGCGTTTCTTGCAAAAAAACCTTTGTTGCCAAGGGCATAGTCAAAAAGGCTTTTGTTGAAGGATTGAAGGAATCGCACATCGGAAAGGTAATCGACACATTTGAGCCCGCAGAAGGTAGTGACCATGCCGACCTGCATGAGCTCGAATCGCTTACGCCGGAAGACTCTATCCAGACTGAGGATGGGGGAGCCGGCAAAGGGTTCGAACCCCGAGGTGGCGAGTCGGTTGTCGAGGGTAGAAAGGTAGTGAGAGGCCTGCAGGCTCATACTGGAAGAGGCCCCTCCCGGCAGCGCGGACGTAGCACCCCGAAGATTCGTACCGCAGGCGGCACAAAAGACGGCATCAGCCACATTCTGAGCCCCGCAGCCGGGGCACGCAGTCGCAGCTTGACTATTGCCGGTGGTCTCCTCTGTGGCTGTAGCCGGTCCCTCTACCCTTGTGCCGCATTTTCCACAGAAACGTATGCCCTGGGTTATCTCGGCATGGCAGGAGGGACATCGTGTCGCAGACGGAGTAGAGTTGGAGAAAAGTGGTTTCCCACACCCTCCACAAAACTTGCTGCCATCAGGTCCTTCAAGCCCGCAGGTCGGACACTTAATCATGGTCTAAACCCCCTCTTCTCAGTGATATTATGGTCGTACACAAACCATAGTCGTTACACGCTCCCATCCGGGTCATATGGACCGGTGGAATCGCTGGAATCGTAAGAACTGGATGAACCTGCATCGTAGGACGTTCCGGCGTCTATAGATCCGGCGTCATAGGTGGCCCCGCCATCGGTTATGTCGGAATCGTAGGAGGTGCTTTCGCAGGCCCCGGCATCCTCGCTGCCTCCGTCATCGGCGTCCGTTGCCTCCCTTTCGTAGGGGGTTTCGTCGACTGCCACGTCTATGTCCGCGACCTCCCATGACCCATCGATTTGGTCCGACTCGCCCTGTTCAGCAGGGGCGGCCGCAGTCCCATCATCTTCCCCGTGGTGCTTATCAATCAAGTGGTCGGAGGCGGGGTCTACCACCTGGGCAGCATCCACCTGGTCTATGGAGCTTCCCTTCCCGGTGGTATCCACGGTATCGATACGCCCATCCATATCCTGATCATGGGCGACGGTCTCGGAATATCCATCCTGATTGATGTCGGCATAATATTCGCCCACCCCTCCCTTAGATATTTGGGCCTCCGTGTCTGCGAGCCTGTCGCCATCCATATCAACCTTAGCCCACAAACTTGATCCCTCTCCACCACTTCGATCCTCTATGCCGACCACCATGGGGGTCGGTTTTTCGGAGGTCTCTGAAGAAGAGGGTTCTTCCGCGGGGGAGTCTGAATCTGTCTGGGTTACCGACCCCGCCGTATCCTCCGCGACAGCCGTCCACTCAACCGGAGCGGTGTCACCATAAGATACCCCTTCGCCGCCGTCAACCAGGGATATGCCACCTAATGTTGCTTGGTCCTCCACTACCGTGACGCCATCTTCAATAGTCTGCCACTCTTCCTCAGGTACCTCCACGATATCAGAGGAATCCAGCACCACCGATTCGTAGGAAACATCCGGGGCTTCGACACCATAGGTGCCGAAGGTCTCCATGAGGTAGGGGTCGTCAAAGGTGGTAAAAAGCTCTGCCTCCGGGGGGTCCAGGTCGTTGAGTCCAAGAAAATCGAGTATTTTGTCAATCAAGTCCGGTTCCTCGTAGACCACCTCAAACTGCCCTGTCATGGGGTTTACCCGACCGATGGAGGCCACGCTCCCGTCCTCGTTGTACTGAATGAAGGTGTCATTCCTGCCATCGCCATCACTGTCGATACTGCGAACTACCCCCTCAACCTTGCCGTCGTTGTTACTATCCACGAGCACCAAATCATTCCTGCCATCGCCGTCGGAATCAAACACCCTGGTGCCCACAACAGGGGCCTCTCCGTCGGTGCCCTCTGCGCCGCCCATAAGCGCCAGGCCTTCTTGGTTGATGTCGCCGAAAAGCTGCATGGTTTCCTCCTGTAAGAATTGGCGGGTTCGATCACAGCTTTGCCTGTAGCACCCCCGTCTTAGCCCTTGAGTATCGTTCCTCCGCGCTTTTCTTTTGGCATTCCGAGTTTTCCGAGAACCAGGGAAAAGACCTTCCCGCAAGCCTTGCAACGGACCTGGACAGAGGGCCTCGCAGGCACTTTGTCAAAAGGGATCGCGAAAGGAGCGGCACAGCCGGGGCACACACCCTTCAGGACCTTCATGGTCATCCCGTTGTTCGCGGCGGGCCTTTCGACGGGTGGCCCCAAGGTTTCAGGCGCCGCCGGTCTTTTTTGCGACACGCCGGTTTCGTCCCTCTGATCCGAGGGTTTCGTGCCTGTTACGCATGGATCGGTATTCTTAGGGAAGAGTCTTCCCAATCCCGGTTCTTCCTGTGCGGGAGCCGTCTCAAGGTGATCGGGACCAAGAATTCTGGCAAGATTGAGAGAGAATTGGCGCTGACAGGCGGCGCACGTTATCTGGACCGTCTCCTGTCTCGGAAGGTCATTGAGGGGAAGGGCAAGACCGGCCTTGCAGTGAGGGCAGTTTCCCTTTATTGCCTTCCTTGTCGGAACCCTGATCTGTGGGTTCTCCCCTCCTGACGTGGCTGGGGGAGACTGGGAAGAGGCTGCTTTGACAGGACCTGGATGTTTCGAGAATTTTTGGAGCATGCCCTTGTTGTCAAAAAGCCCTTCAAGGGAAATACCGGACCGTGACTCGATCTTATGTCTCAGAGCTGAATATTGCGGGGAGTTATAAAATTCTCTCAGTTCCCGCAGGCGAACGCTAAGGTATGGAGTCGAGCTAGTGAACTGGCTCATCTTGCTCATGGTAGAGGCCTGGGCCTCCTGTTCTTTAGCCCAGGCCTCGATGTCCAGTTCGTCAGCCTCCCTACGGGATTTGAGATAGAGCAGGAAGAGAGCCTTTCTGGCCAGCTCGAAATCGCCGGTCACCAAAAGACCCAGCCGGTCAGCGGTGAAATCGGCTACCTGAAGCCAGCTTGTGAACAGGGCTTCTACGCCGGATTCGAGCCACTTGCTGATGTCCAGGAGGGTGATGATGCCGTTCGACATGAGGCTATCCTTCTTTTCCCCCACCAGGAACGTCCTTACGGTCATCCATAAGGCATGACTGGCGAGAAGGTGGCCATATTCGTGGCCGATCACAAAGAGAAGTTCCTTATGGTTGAGGAGTCTCGGAATAAATGACCCCACGTTGATGAAAGCATCCATTTCCGAGCCGAAGGTGGCCGACTGATAGGCCCGTCCCATCTCGATGTAAAGGTTGGGCATACGTCTGATGCCCACCCGTTGAGCAGCAATAGCCCCGACTTCATAGACCGCCGGGTACTGCTTCTCGCCTGTCCTGACAGTGGTAAAGGTGGATTCGTACCATGGTTTGCCCACCTTCGTGGAGATCTGCTCAGCCGTCTTCTTTATGATACTGTTGCCGCGCAGCAACTGATTGACGCGGCCCATTGACGGGTGCTGGTATTCTACGGCCGCGACCTGGAAGCCGGGAGGAATGCCGTCCACCTGGCTGCAGCTCCGGCAAACCCTCGAATCGGAAAGGAGCAGTTCCCCACAACCGTTGCAGGACCGATGATCCGTTCCGCAGGAAGAACATACGGTGCTGTCTCGGGGCAAGGACATATGGCAGCTAAGGCAGTGTCGTTCACCGGTGGCCGGAGTTGCAAGCGCCTGACCACACTGGTTGCAGAACCGCGCGGTGGACAGGACGGGTTTGCCGCAGTTGGTACAAAACATGATACGCACCGATAGGCCGATTTTCGCCGTTATTCGATATAATGTCAATGAAAATCAGCCGGCTTGGACAGCAGGAATAACTGGGGGACCTCGGCCCCGGCTTGCTCCAGAAATACGGTTGTTTTTCGAAGAATATCCTGTTGACAAAGCCCGGGGCCTATCTTATAGTCGGACTTCAGAAGGAGCACGGAGGGAGAGACATCTTGACAGGCGTCTGTCTCTGGTTGCGGTCCGGGATGGGCGCAAGAGATGAATGACGGATCGGTTAGCATAACAACCACCACAACGAGAGGAGACATGCTCATGGCACAGTGTCCCAACTGCGGTTTAGGCGCTGAACCGGGAATGAAATTTTGTACGGGGTGCGGGAGCCCGATTTTGGACAACGCGCCGGAAAGGCCGTCCCCGACTTGCGCGTGCAGCGCCTGCGGTAAGGAGAATCCTGCCGGGAGTAAGTTTTGCGCATTCTGTGGAAACGCCGTTCCCCAAGTGAATGTTGAACCACCCCTGACGATGACCAGCCCCACAACCCTGCCATGCATCGCCTGTGGGACGGTCAGTCCGGAGGGAAGCCGGTTTTGCATCCGCTGCGGCTGGCCAATCGGAAAAGGGGGGACCCAAACCCTTCCCCCGCCTCGCAACCCACCGGGTGGACCTTACCCGTTAAGTGGGGAGCTTCAACGGGTCAGAATGATCCTCTTTTTCGGGGTTGCTGCAAACCTGGTCGGTATCCTCCAGCTATACCTTGTCATGTCAGGCTTGGAGCAACTCTGGGGGGCCTACGCCAACACCAGCAGACTTGCCTTTGGAATGTTCCTCAACGTTGTTATTGGGGCGTTCTTGCTGCTCTCGGCGGTACAACTGAATAAGGGCGATCTCAAATTCGGGCGGATCGGGGTCGCGGTTCTGGCCGTCACCGGGGCCATTGCCCTGGTACTCGGCGGAGCGACAGACTTCTTCAGCCTTTTGCTCAATCTTGCCTGTGTCGGTGGAGGGATCTGGGGATGGATCCTCGTAAAACGGGTGGAACAGAACGGCGCACAAATAATGTGACAGCAGAAGAACGGACTGAATGGCTCGTCCAGGATGCCACTCGGTCCTGCCACCCCCATCCTCGCCCCTCTGCTCCTGTGGTGGGATGGCCTATCCACCAGCCTCCCTGCCTTTCCTACAGGAGGACTCTACGAATCCGTTGTACAACAACCTCCCGAAGCCGTTCCGGCCGCATCCATCCTCGCCATGATCTCCTCCATGCTGCCCTTGAAGGGACCGGGTGATTCCATCTTGATGGAAACCACGGCAGCGGCAAACTTGAGAGATTCCTCTATAGGATGGTCCAGTCTTCTGGCGAGGTAGGCCCCGAAGGTGGTGTCCCCTCTTCCTGTCCTTCCTACCACGCTACGGTTCGTAAAGGGCTCATAATATTCCCGCCCAAAAGACCGGATCAGAACTCCGTCGGCCCGTGTAATCATCGTTTCGAGGCTACCCCATTCCTCGACCGTGCGGGCTGCTTGGGACAGATCTGCCGTTCCGGTCAGCAACTCTGCTTCGACCACATCAAGTTTCACGGCCTTGGCCATGGCGACGATTTCCCTTTTTCGAGGGACATCACGAAACTGAATGATACCGGTGTCTGGGTCGACCTGGCGCACAAAGCTCTGTATGTCCACAGAAAGATCGTACCCACGGGCCTTGAGGGTGGCCATAAATTCGACGGTGAACTCCCGGTCCGTGAGGGCGCCAATGTGAACCAGACGGGGTTTCTCGGAAAAGATGATCTGCTCGTCTTCAAAAAAGCCGGCACTCGTGGTCTGAAATATGTCTCGGTGATCCGGATTGTCGGTCTCGTGAACCACCCGCAAATGGGTCGTCTCCGTTGACGGCTGGACAAAAACCTCGATACCTTTTTCCTTAAGGGGATCGAAGCGATGGTAATCCTCGGGGGCCATACGGGTGAGGACAGCGATTTTCAGACCCGGCAGACAGGCCGCCACGGAGGAATAGAACGCCGCTCCTCCCGTCTCGACACTCGAACGGCCCTGGAATCGTTGGATCTCGTCTATGGATATATGGCCGATGAAGACAATATCATAGGGTGTTGTAGCCATTGGTCCTCCTGCTTAGCCGATGAGCCTCTATCGCCGGACATCGCCTCGCTACATTGTCCTCTGACGGCCGCCGCATTGCAACCACTTTTACCCCGGAAATCGTTGCCTGTCCTGTGAGAGGCATATCCCTGGTGATGACATAGCGTTTTGGTGCAGGGAACAGATCTGCCAGTTCAGCCCGCAGTCCCCATTGATGATCCGCAGATCATCCAGAGAGGGTTGCATTTTTCTCTGCCTATCTATTATATATTGCTTCATGCAAGTTGTTGACATCCCCTCCACCGAGAAGAAGTATAAGCGCCCGGCATGGAGCAGACATCTGGATGTTGCTCTTCGGACAGCCCATGTAGCGGTGGCGAGCGTGGTCTTTGGGGGCGCAGTCTTCGCCGTTCCTGCGGAGCGCCTTTTCTCATGGTACTACCTCACCATTGCTACAGGAATAGGCCTCATCGCCTCCGAGATTTACCACAGCTACCATTGGCCTTATCAGGGCCGAGGTGCGATGGTGTTGATTCATGTGGGGGTTCTTGGCTTAATCCATCTGCGTCCAGACCTGGCGACATCCATTCTCGCTATTGCCCTTGTCTTCGGCATGGTGGGTAGTCATATGCCAAAACGCTTCCGCTACTGGTCGCTTGTTCACAGACGCGTCATAGAGTGACGGCATTGCGGCTAGAGTACGCTCCAGATCGAGCAGGCTTAACCAAATCATATGGCACAGCAGGAGCAATGCAGCCCTCGGTTCCCAGTTCATCTCCTCGACTTTGCACGATATTTGCCCTATCGTGAAGGAATTTTCTCGTACAGAACCGAGCTTTCTCCCCGCAGAACCTTCGATCTCCCCAGTGAATGACAGTATCGTCTCGTCTAGAGATTTTCCTTGACAAGACCTACCCACGTTTGATATATAAAACATATGTTCGATAGAGAGAATGACTAATGGACACCACGATGTACACCAAGAACTTCAAAAGAGTACCAGCCATCGACAAATGCTTCGCCATTCTAGAACTGCTTGTCCAGTCAAAGGAACCAATGGGTATTAGCGACATGTCCGGTCAGCTCGGGCTTAATAAAAGCACTGTATTCAACATCAGTCACACCCTTGCAGATCTGAAGGTCCTCGAAAACCAAGGCAATGGAAAATTCACTTTCGGTACGCGCTTCTACATCTTAGGAAACCAGGCAGGAAAGCGCTCCAACCTCATACAGATTGCACGTCCTTATCTCGAAGAAATCACGGAGAAAACAAATCTGTCGGCCTTCCTGGGGTTACGCTCGGATAGCCAGGCCATACTCATCGACAAGGTGGATTCGGGCCATGGGATCAAGGTGTCTTCGGAGATAGGCATGCAGATGCCCAACCTGGCCGGGGCGGGAATCAAGGCTATGCTGTCCCAACTGCCCGACGAAGCGATTGATGAGATCTTGGCCAGGAACGAACTGAGAAGATACACCGCCTTCTCGATTCTCGACAAGGGGGCATACAAAGAGGAGATTTTAGAGGTCCGTAAACAGGGCATCGCCTATGATTTAGGAGAGTATATCGAAAGCATGGTCGGTTTTGCTGTGCCCATAAGGGCCTACGGCGGGGATAACATCCAGGCAGCCATCTGGGCGGCAGGCCTTAAGAGTCAGGTGCCGGAGGCGTCCCTCCCGATGCTCAAGGATCTACTGATTCGTATATCGGAAGAGGTTAACTGTCGATTACAGTAATGACGTCGGTAAGATGAAAGTTCCGCATAGATCAAGTGATTGGAGGAGGGTAACACATGTATTTTAGGGTTTATTGCAACATGAAAGAGATCGAAGCCCCGGATATAGAAACGGCCCAGGAGATGCTGAGGTCTCAGCTAGGAGAGATCATCTGGCTGCTTCCGGTCACGGAGACTCCGGTAGCGCCTCCAGCGAGAGTGCCGTGGAGACAAGAAGTGAAGAAGAAGAAAGGCGGTCATGGCTCAATGACGGCGCGCCATTAGAAACTGCCGCGGAAGCACGTAAAGTATTAAGCAGCTTGTCCGGTCACATCAGGCTGCAATGAGACCTAGAGGGGTAAAAAAATGAGGTACTGTGAAACAGGGTTTCAATTAGAAGTCGATTTGTCAAAGGGAAGCATTGATAAGGTAGAGACCGATCCGAGGGATACGGCACTGTATCTGGGTGGTCATGGTTATAACGCTAAGATACTCTATGACCGTGTTCCGCCTGAAACGGACCCGTGGTCTCCGGACAACCTGCTCATCTTCGGTAACGGTTTGCTCAATGGCACATGCGTTCCCGGGGCTAACCGAGTGTCCGTCAATACCATCGCACCCGTAAACGGCTTTTTCGGTCACTCGCTGATGGGCGGATTCTTCGGGGCGGAAATGAAGCAGGCCGGCTACGACAGAATCATCATCAAGGGCGAGGCGCCAGACCTGGTCTATTTGGCGATACACAACGACAAAGTTGAGATTCGTGATGCCACACACCTCCGGGGAAAAGGCATGCTGGATACGCAGCGGATGATACAGGAGGAGTTGGGCGACAAAAGGGCCTGGGTCGCTGCCATTGGCCCGGCTGGTGAACACAGATGCATCACTGCCTCGATAGACTGCGGTAACTCCAGCGCCGCCAGGACACCTGGTCCGGTCATGGGAGCCAAGAAGCTAAAGGCTATTGCCATCCGGGGGACGAAGGATGTCAATTTGGCCCATCCCAAGGAGATGTGGGAGATGTGTTCGCGTCTCCGGAAGGAGCTTGACGCCAACCCGAACATCGGTGACTGGATGGCGACCGACGAGGACGATAGCTTCCATCACAACAATTTCGCCTGGGGCAATGCCCGCGTGCGTCGGAAGACCTTCTGGAGCGAGGGGCTCGAAGAAAGATGGCGCAACCTCAAGTATGACCACATGAACCGCTGGACGGGCTGCTGGAACTGCCCGAAGGCATGCCACAACCTCATTCAGTGGCCGAACCGGCGGAGATTCTCCTATAAATGCTACGGAAAGGACACCTACCACATGGCATCCTTTCAAGAGCTGGATTTTACCTACGAGATCCTGCCGGTTGCTATGGACCTGGGTTTTGATTCCTACTCCACACCGCAGACCATCGCCTTCGGCCTCGAACTGCTCGATGCAGGAATCCTGACCGAGGCAGATTTTCCGGGAATGCCGGCAGACATTAGAGGCAGATTCTACTACCTCCTACAGAAGATGGCCTTCAGAGAGGGGATCGGCGATGTCCTGGCCAATGGTGTGTCGGGTGCGGCAGCCATTATCGGCAAGGGGGCAGAGAAGTTCGATCACAACACGGTAAAGAAATTCGAGCAGCTTCCCATCAAGCTTGGCAAGCTCAATCCGGCCTACTTCCTGATGATCGCCACCGGCGAGGATATGGCCATCACCCAGATCGAGGGCTCCTTCCCACAAGACCCAATCGCAGATCCGGAGTTGAGGGAAGAGTTCATCAAGAAATGGATCGCCGTACCGGATAAGAAATTCCACGATTGGTTCCGGCAGTGGGTAAAGCGTGATGAACTGCCAGACCAGGCGATGGTGGAAATCACGGATTGGAATGAGTGTATGCACTACCTCGATGACTCCTTAGGTTTCTGCGGATTTGTTTCCTCCTTCCGAGGACAGTTCGGCGGAACAACAGGATATCACGTATGGAACATGCCCGACATCATCACCCATGGAACGGGGATGGAGTTTGACAAAGATAGATTGTGGGAATGTTTCCAGAGAAACCGCACCCTGATCAGGGCCCTCAATAATAGGAGGGGTCTGAGAAGATCGATGGAGAGGCCGCCGGAGGATCACTGGGCGGTCAGGAACGAGGCATACGAACAGCAACTGCTGACCAAGTATTATGACTTCAAAGGTTGGACCTTTGATGCAATTCCAACCAAAGAGACCCTGGAGAGACTCAGCCTTGGCTGGGTTGCGGAAGACCTGATCAAGAGGGGCGTTCTGACGGGAGATGAACCAACTGCTCTCAACGATCCCAGGGCCAAGAACGAGAAGGAATAAAGGGGGCGCGCCGTGGAGAACAACGGGAAAAAGACAAGAATCGTCAAGAACATAAAGGTTGATACCAAGAAATGCGTGGGGTGCAAGGCCTGTGAGATAGCGTGCTCCGCCTTCCATGCCACACCGAGATACAGTTCGATCAATACTGGCCGTTCGCGCATCATGGTAGTTGCGGACGAGATGCTGGATATCTTCGTGCCCATTAGGGCGGGCGACCATACCGAAGCGGAGTGCAATGGAAGAAACAGCTACATCATAGACGGTAAGGAGTACAGCGAGTGCACCTTCTGCCCCGCCTCCTGCCCATCGAGGGATGCCTTCAAGGATCCCGACTCCGGCCTTCCTCTGAAATGCGACATGTGCGAAAGCGATCCTCCCGTGGAGAAACCCATGTGCGTGGACGCATGCACCTTTGGAGCCTTGACCTATGAAGAGAGGGAAGTAGAGGTGACCGAGCCGGTCACGACCGTTACTGATATGGATGAAGGTCTGAAGACCTTGATTAAGAGATACGGGCTGAAAAAAGTCATGGACACTGTTGTGAGGGTATCAAAGGAATAAGCCGTTAACACGAAACTATAAGGATAGTGGGAAAGACAATGGAAACCGTAGCCCCCTTCAAAGAAGTCATAGATGAGGTAAAACAATTAGGCGGAGACGCGGTTAAGTACTGTTACCAGTGTGGTAAGTGCGACACCGTCTGTCCCTGGAACCAGGTTAGGAAGTTTTCCATGCGTAAACTCATCCGGGAGGCCGTCTTCGGCCTCACCGAGATCGAGAAAGAGGAGATCTGGCGCTGTACCACCTGCGGCAAGTGTCCTCAGAGATGTCCCCGTGACGTGAAGCAGATCGATGACATGATCGCCCTGCGCCGTATGGCCTCAGGCTATAATGTCTTTGCTGCAGCCGTCAAACCCTACCGTGGCATCGCCCAAGGTCTACAAGCCCAGGGTAACCCCTTCAACGAGGATCGTAAAACCAGGGCCGACTGGGCGGAAGGATTAGGGGTCAAACCCTATGCTGAAGGCATGGACATCCTCTATTTTCCCTGCTGCTATGCAGCCTACGACCCTCGCCTGAAAAAGGTAGCCCAGGCCACGGCCAAGATCTTAAACAAGGCCGGCGTCGATTACGGCATCCTGGGGTCCAAGGAGAACTGCTGTGGGGAGAGCATCCGTAAGACCGGCAATGAGGCCCTCTTTAAGAAACTGGCGAGAGAGAACATCAAGACCTTTATCGATCACGGGGTCAAAAAGATACTCGTCTCTTCCCCTCATTGCTATCACACCTTCAAAAACGAGTACCCTGAGTTCAACGTGAACTTCGAGGTTATCCATACCTCCGAGTATGTCTTCCAGCTCTTAAAGGAAGGCAAGCTGGAGATCAACAAAGAATATGCGAAAACCGTGGCCTATCATGACCCCTGCTACTTAGGGCGTCACAACGGCATCTTTGAGGAACCCCGAGAAGCCCTCCAAAAGATCCCTGCTATCACCGTAACAGAATTGCCCGAGCACCACATCGATTCCATGTGCTGCGGCATGGGCGGCGGCAGGGTCTGGGCAGAAACGGAAAAGCATGAGCGTTTCTCCAACATAAGAGTGGAACAGGCCATCGAGCTGGGCGCAGAAGAGCTGGTTACCTCCTGTCCCTACTGCGTCACCGCCTTAGAGGATTCACGGCTCGTCACCAATCATGCAGACGACATACAGGTAAAGGACATCACGGAAGTGATCGCGGAAGTGATGAAATGAACCGAAATGAAACCTGATGAGGACACAGAAAAGTGGAAAAAGAACTGATCGATAAAGAACAATTTGAGCAACTTCGCAAGAGCCTGGGCGAGACCAACACGGCCGACGTCATGGTTGTCGGTGCTGGTATCAGCGGTATACAGGCCTCCCTTGATCTTGCGGCTATGGGTTTCAAGGTCTATCTGGTTGATAAGGCGCCGGCCATTGGCGGCCACATGGCTCAGCTCGATAAGACCTTCCCGACCAACGACTGCTCGATGTGTATTGAGTCGCCCAAATTTATAGAGTGCTCCAGGCACCCGAACATCGAGATCATGACCTACACCGAGGTTGAGCGGGTCGAGGGGGAGGCAGGCGAGTATAAGGTCAGCCTTCTCAAGAAGCCGCGGTACATTGATGAAGAAAAGTGTACGGGATGCGGTGTGTGCGTGGAGTATTGCCCGGCTTTGGTTCCGGATGAGTACAACCAGGACCTTTGCTTAAGCAAGGCCGTTCACATATACTTCTCCCAGGCGGTTCCGCTTGTCACCTACATCGAACGTGACAAATGTCACTTTCTGCAGGATGAGCGATGCACAATCTGTGAGGGTGCCTGTAAGACCAAGGCCATCAACCTGTTCCAGAAGCCGGAGAGGGTAGAGGTCGAGGTAGGCGCCATCGTTCTGGCCCCCGGGTTCGAGCCTTTCGATCCGGAGCTTCGAAACGACTACGGATATGGGATCATGGAGAACGTGGTGACGAGTCTGGACTATGAAAGGCTCCTGTGCGCCACCGGCCCCTACGAGGGGGAGATCCTTCGGTCCAGCGACAAGAAACACCCTCACAAGATAGCATGGATCCAGTGCGTGGGTTCGAGACAGGTCATAGAGGGCGGCAACAGCTACTGTTCCGGCGTCTGCTGCGCTTACACGCAAAAACAGGTTATTCTGACGAAGGATCATGATGCCGACGCAGAATGCACCATCTTCCATAATGACATCCGTGCTTTCGGCAAGGATTTTGAGCGGTTCTACCAAAGAGCTGAGAATCTCCCTGGGGTTCGATTTATAAGAAGCTATGTATCCATAGGGAAAGAGATTCCAGAAAGTAAAAATGTAACCATACGATATTCGACGACGGACGACGGCGTGAAGGAAGAAGAATTCGATATGGTCGTCCTGTCGGTGGGTCTGAATCCCCCGACCGAGTTTGAGGCGCTTTCCAGCACCTTCGGCATAGAGTTGACAGAAAAAGGTTTCTGCAAAACCAATCCCATGAATCCCATGGAGACCTCGAAAAAGGGGGTCTTCGTGAGTGGGGCGTTCCAGGGCCCGATAGATATCCCTGAGTCGGTCGTGACTGCAAGCGCTGCTGATGCCCTGTGCGGCCAATTGTTGGCCCATCAGCGAGGAAATCTCGCCACAGCAAGGGAGTACCCCGAGGAGAAGGACGTTTCGGGGGAGGATCCCAAGATAGGCGTCTTCGTGTGCCATTGCGGCGCAAACATCGGCAGGGTGGTGGACGTTCCTTCTGTTGTTGAATATGCAGCCGGATTACCCAATGTGGTTCATGCCCAAGAGGCCCTTTTTGCTTGTTCCACAGATAACGCCCGGCAGATATCGGACACCATCAAAGAGAAAGGGCTTAACCGTGTGGTCGTCGCGGCATGTACCCCGAGAACCCACGAACCGCTCTTCCGCGATACCCTTCGCGAAGGCGGCATTAACCAATACTTCTATGATATGGCCAACATCAGGGAGCACTGCTCCTGGGTCCATTCAAAAGAGAAAGACGTGGCTACGAAGAAGGCCAAGGATATCGTCCGGATGTCGGTGGCCAGGTCTGCCCTGCTTCAGCCCCTCGAAGAGTTCCAGCTTCCCGTTGATAAGCGGGCGCTGGTCGTCGGCGGCGGCATCGCAGGCATGACGAGTGCACTGAGCCTTGCAGGCCAGGGCTTCGAGGTATTCCTCCTTGAGAAGGAGGCCGAGCTGGGCGGTATCGCTCGCAGGCTGCACTACACGCTGGACGGCATGGACGTTCAGTCCTATCTGAAGGACCTTGTCAAGAAGGTCTATCAGAACCCGTATGTTCATGTAGCGACCAATGCCACCATTAGTGAGGCAAGCGGCTACGTAGGCAACTTCGTTACCAAGGTTAAGGCAGAAAATGCGGTAAGAGAGATCCACCACGGCATAGCGGTCATAGCCACGGGTGCGGAGGAGTATAAACCGACGGAATATCTTTACGGCCAGGACGACAGGGTCATGACCCAGCTCGAGCTTGAGGAACAGATCGTCAAGGGAGCGGAGAAGGTGATCAATGCCGATAGCCTGGTCATGATCCAGTGCGTGGGTTGCCGGAACAAAGAGAGAAACTACTGCAGCAGGATATGTTGCAGCGAGTCAATCAAGAATGCGCTAAAAGTGAAAGAGAAGAACCCGAATGCCGATATCTTCATACTCTTTAGGGATATGAGGACCTACGGCCTGAGGGAAGACTATTACCGAGAGGCCGCTGACAAGGGCGTCAAGTTCATTCGCTACGAGCAAGGCGCGGAGCCGGAGGTTGCACCGGGCAAGTCGGAAGACGGACGGGATGTTCTTAAAGTAACGGCCATCGACTATGTCTTGGGCAAGAAGGTGGAGTTGGATGCGGATATCGTTACCTTGGCCGCTGCAGTGATCCCTCCTGCGGAGAATAGTGATATATCGAAGTTCTTCAAGGTCCCCGTGAACCCTGACGGGTTTTTCCAGGAGGCCCATGTTAAACTGCGGCCCGTTGATTTCGCTGCGGACGGTATTTTCCTCTGCGGTATAGCCCACTACCCGAAACATATCCCTGAGACGATCAGTCAGGCCTATGGTGCGGCCGGCCGAGCGGTGACAATCCTGTCCAGGGACACGGTTACGGCCTCTGGTGCTGTGTGCGAAGTGAGAGAAGATGATTGTGTGGCCTGCGGTGCCTGTATCACGGTCTGTAAGTATGGGGCTATAGAACTGGTGGATACGCCGAAGGGAAAGAAGGCCAGAGTCAATCCCGTTATCTGCAAGGGCGACGGGCTTTGTAACCCGAAATGCCCGGCAAGCGCGATCTACCTGAAACATTTTACCGACGACGAGCTGTTTAGCCAGATTGATCAGGCAGTTCCATCCCTCGCCAAGGCGGGTAAGACGGCAGCGCAAGGGGCAAAGAACTAGTAGGAGAGAAAAATGGAAACAGGATTCGATTTTCGACCAAGAATTTTAGGTTTCATCTGCTTCTGGTGAGGATACGGCGCTGCTGACCNNCTGGAGTTTCCAGACTGCAATATTCGCCGGAGATAAGACTAGTGCGTGTAATGTGTACCGGAAGGGTTGATCCTGCTTACGTGATAAGGGCCTTTGAGAACGGGGCCGACGGAGTGTACGTCGGCGGTTGCTGGCCTGGAGAGTGTCACTATGTCACCGAGGGCAACTACCACGCCTTGGGAATGATAAAGCTGACAAAGAGGATTTTGAAGCTGATAGGGATTAATCCGGAAAGATTGAGACTAGAGTGGCTGGGAGCCTCGGAAGGAATACGTTTTGCCGAGGTGATGAACGACGTCGCCGCCAAGGTTCGAGAGATTGGCCCGCTGGGCAAGAGCGAGGGTTTAGACGAAGGTCTTCTGAAAAGCAGGCTGGAAACAGTCAAAAACCTGCTGCCCTGGATCAAGCTTGTGGAGCGTGAGAGGCTGAGGGTAGCCGTCGGGTCTGTAGAAGAATACGAGAAATTTTACGATAGCGAAGAGATGGATAAACTGTTCCGCGAGCTGATTGCCGACAAGATAGATACGAGCCTCATAATGGCTCTTTTGAAGGATGGCCCCTGCTCAAATGCCGAAATTTCACAGAAACTCGGTATAGAGACTGGCGAGGTGGCAAGACTGGTCGGTATTTCGGTAAGACAGGGGCTGGTAAAGCTCGATGAGAAGCAGAAGGTCCTGCTTCTGCCTGGTGTGAAAGAACAGGCAAGGGCGTAAAAGGCCATAATGGAGGTTGCGGTCATGGATGACATGGAAAAAGTAGACCAGATTATCGATAAATATGCCGCGAAGGGCAGCGGGTCGGTAATTCAGGCCCTACTGGAGATTCAGCGGGAACACCGCTGGCTTCCGAGGGAGGTACTGCAGAAGGTAAGCGAGAAACTGGATGTGCCGATGAGTCGTATTCAGCACATCGTAACCTTCTACAAGGCTTTTAGTCTGGCACCGAAAGGACGTCATGAAGTGCATGTATGCATGGGAACGGCCTGCCACGTTCGGGGTGGGGCTCGCGTGTTAGATGCGGTCGAGAACCTGACGGGGATCAAACCGGGGCAGACGGATGCGGAACTAAAGTTCAGCCTGAAGACTGTCAACTGCCTAGGCTGTTGTGCCTTGGGCCCAGTCATGGAGGTTGACGGCAAGACCCATGGTAAGATGGCGCCGGCAAGGGCGGAAGAAGTGTTGAAAAACTACGAGTAAGGGCATAATCATGACTAAGATAAATTCACCAGCCGAATTGGAAGAATACAGGAAGAACCTCCGGTCGAAGATAGACCCGAACAAGCGGCTGATTTCCCTTTGTTCAGGGTCGGCCTGCAATGCTTCCAGCAGTGCAGAGGTCGCAACGGCTATCGAAAGCGAGCTTGAAAAGCAAGGCTTGGCCGGTTCGGTGGAGTTCAAGAGGACGGGCTGCCACGGTTTTTGTGAGAAAGGCCCCATCATTGATATCCACCCGGAGAAGATATGCTATTTCAACGTAGCCGCTGCCGACGTTGCCGAGATCATATCTGAGACCATAAAGGAAAACAGGCTTGTGGAGCGGTTGCTTTATACGGATCCCTCCACCGGCGAGAAGATAGCCCACGAGGCAGACATCCCCTTCTACAAGAACCAGGGAAGAATCGTCTTCAGCTCAAACAGTAAGGTCGATCCCAAGCATATGGATGACTACCTCGCGGTCGGCGGCTACGCTGCCTTGGCAAAGGCTTTGTGCGAGATGAAGCCGGAGCAGGTCATCGATATGGTGAAGGAGGCAGGGCTGAGAGGAAGGGGCGGTGCAGGATTCCCTACAGGCAAGAAGTGGGAATTTGCCCGGAATAACCCTGGCGATACGAAGTATGTGGTCGTAAATGCCGATGAAGGCGACCCTGGGGCCTACATGGATAGAAGCTTGCTGGAAGGCAACCCCCACGCCGTCCTCGAAGGTCTTGTCATCGGTGCCTACGCCATCGGTGCGAATCAGGGTTATATCTACGTCCGCCAGGAATACCCGCTGGCGGTTGAAAACGTAAACATAGCCATTAAGCAGGCTGAAGAGGCCGGTTTTCTCGGCAAGAACATCCTCGGGTCGGGCTTTGATTTCAGCGTGGAGGTAGCACAGGGGGCCGGTGCCTTCGTGTGCGGTGAAGAGACAGCCCTTCTGAGGTCCCTCGAAGGCAAGCCTGGCGAGCCGAAGGCGCGGCCGCCGTTTCCCGCTCAGAGCGGGCTTTGGGGCATGCCGACAAACATCAACAACGTGGAGACGTGGGTCAACGTCCCCGTGATCATCAATAACGGAGCGAATTTCTTCGCGGCCGTTGGCACACCTGGAAGCAAGGGCACCAAGATATTTTCATTAGTGGGTAAGGTAAACAATACGGGTCTTGTGGAAGTGCCTATGGGCGCAACCCTCAAAGACATCATCTATAAGGTCGGGGGCGGTGTTCCGCGAAAGAAGAAGTTTAAGGCCGTCCAGACCGGTGGACCGTCAGGCGGATGTATCCCTACCGAACATCTGGACCGCGGGGTCGACTTTGACGAATTAGCAAAAGTCGGTGCGATCATGGGCTCAGGCGGCATGATCGTCATGGATGAAGATACCTGCATGGTGGACATGGCCCGCTACTTTATGGCCTTCCTCACCGAGGAATCATGCGGCAAATGCGTGCCGTGCCGTGAGGGTATCAGGCAGATGCTGAAGATCCTCACGAACATCACCCAGGGCAAGGCTCAGATGAGCGATCTTGACCGCCTCGAGAGGCTGGCCAAGACCACGGCATCCGCGTCGTTGTGTGCCCTTGGAAAGACGGCTCCCAGCCCCGTTCTGAGTACCTTGCGTTACTTCAGGAACGAGTACGAGGAGCATATCAAGAAGCATCACTGCCGGGCAGGGGTATGTAAGAAACTGGTGAAATCGCCCTGTCAGAACGCGTGTCCGGCTGGCGTTGATGTGCCACGGTACGTCCGGGCCATCGGAGCAGGGAAGTATGGAGACGCAGTTGCTATTATTCGTGAGAAGATCCCGTTCCCTGCCGTGTGCGGTTATGTGTGTGTCCACTATTGCGAAGGGAAGTGTCGGCGTGGAGAGCTCGAAGAGGCCATAGCGATCAGGGAGCTGAAGCGCTTCGCCGTGGATCATGATGACGGATCATGGAAGAAGAACTTCAAGGCAGCCCCTGCAACGGGAAAGAAGGTGGCCATCGTAGGTTCAGGACCTGCCGGACTCACAGCGGCCTACTACATGGCCAAATTGGGACATAGCGTGACTGTATTTGAAGCCCTGCCGAAGACCGGTGGCATGATGCGGGTAGGTATACCTTCATACCGGTTGCCCGAGGCGGTTCTGGACAAGGAGATTAAGGAAATCGAAGACATCGGTGTAACGATAAAGACGAACAGCCTTGTAGAGTCGTTGGACGAGCTTTTCGCTCAAGGGTTCAACACGGTTTTTGTCGGTGTGGGCGCCCACCGCGGCACGAGCATGGGAATGGACGGGGAAACAACCCCCGGCATCGTGGACGGTATAGATATTCTCAGGGAAGTTAACCTGGGCCAGGAAGTGAAGGTTGGGGATAGGGTATTGGTCGTGGGAGGCGGAAACGTTGCCATAGACGCTGCCCGTACGGCCCGTCGTCTCGGAGCGAGCGAGGTTTCGATCGTCTACCGCCGGACCCGGGACGAGATGCCCGCCAGCATAGAAGAGATAGAGGAAGCCCTTGAGGAAGGCGTGGAGATCGTTTATCTGGCTACGCCGATCAAGGCAAAGAAGGAAGACGGCAAGGTAAAGGTAAAGCTGATTCGTATGGAGCTTGGCGACGTCGATGCAAGCGGTAGGCGTACCCCGGTTGCGATTGAGGACAGTGCCTTCGTCAAACAGTATGACGTCCTCGTAAAGGCTATTGGTCAGGAGTCCATCGTACCAGAGAAGTTCGGTTTGGCTCTCGGAAGGGGCGGTAGGATCAAGGTGGACGCTGATACCCTCGCAACACCCCGTGAAGGCGTGTTTGCAGGTGGCGATGTGACCATCGGTCCGGCATCCGTTATTGAGGCGATTGCCCTGGGTCGTGAAGCTGCCATGGCTATGGATAAATACCTCGGCGGCGAAGGGGTAATTGACGAAGTCCTGGCCCCGCCGGAGGGTGAGCCGGCAGCGTTTAACGCGGAAGAGGCCGAAGGCGAGAAATACAGGCCGCCGGTTGACATGCTGCCCGTCGAGGAGAGATGCAAGAGCTACGCTCAGGTTGTTCTCGGCTGGGATGCCGAAAGAGCGAAGATGGAGACGGCGCGTTGTCTGCGGTGTGACTTAGAGGCACGGTAGGGCAGCGGGTACTGATGGAAGAATATATTAGAGCCACTCGGAGGATTTATATATGAGTACGGGTAAGATCTCCCTGACCATTGACGACCGTCAGGTTGAAACAAAGGAGGGGACCACCGTTTTGGAGGCAGCGAAAAGCGTTGGCATCACTATCCCAACACTTTGCAACCACGAAGGATTGGAGCCTTACGGTGCCTGCCGGCTTTGCACCGTAGAAGTAGAAGCACAGGGCAGAACAAGCCTGGTTGCTTCATGCGTCTACCCGGTAGAGCAGAATCTGATCGTAAGGACCAGGTCGGAAGACATAGATGAAATCAGAAAGACCATCCTGGAGATGCTCCTGGCCCATGCACCCGGCGCTCCAGCGCTGGAGGAGTACGGCAAAGAGTACGGGGCAGACCCTGCGAGCTTTGAGAAAGAGCCTTCGTTCTGTATCCTGTGCGGGCTCTGCGTGCGGTACTGTGCTGAGGTGAAGAAGGCCAATGCCATCGCCTTCGCGGACCAGGGACCGACGAGACAGATCAACTTTATTCCAGAGATAGCGTCGAAAGAGTGCTGGAAGTGTAAGGAATGCTTTCCCCTCTGCCCTACATCCTATTTGCAGGCAGCGTACTTTTTGACGGAAGGACTCTCGTTTCCCCCGCACTCCGCCTCGGAAGACGGGGAGGGCGAATAGATAAGGGTTTAAGCGCTTCGAGGGTGACGAAGAGCTTAGATAGAAACTCACTAAGAATGAAGACATGGTTAATAGGGAGGTAGGAGCATGGCGACGGAAATAATCAAATCAGACTGCATCATGTGTATCAACAGTTGTGGGATAAACGCCTATGTAGAAGACGGCAAACTTGTAAAGGTCGAGGGCATGAAGGAGCACCCCATCAGCAAGGGCGAGTTATGTCCTCGCGGTGCCGCGCTACCTGAGTGGGTCTATTCCAAGGATAGGCTGACCTACCCCATGAAAAAAAGGACCGACGGTACGTGGGAGCGCGTAACATGGGACTGGGCGCTGGATACGATAGCCCAGAAGTTTCAGGAGATAAAAGACAAGTATGGCGCAAAGGCGCTGGCCGTGTATACCGGCTCCCTGGGAACGGAGAACATTGAGCTGGCTGCCTATGCACAGAGATTCCGGGGCGTTTATGGGACACCGAACCTATTGTCGGTAGAGGGCAACTGCTTTCGGTCCCGCATCATGGCCCGTCAGATGACCTTCGGTGGTTATCCGATTGAAGAGCCGTGGAATGCCAAGTGTATTATCGTCTTCGGTCAGAATATGGACAACTCAAGGGTAACCGTGGGCAGGAAGATATACAATGCCATGGACGAGGGAACCCTCGAGCACGTCATCATCGTAGACCCGAAGAAAATTCCCATGGCCGAAAGAGGCATCCATATTCAGATCAGACCGGGCACGGATACAGCCCTTTGCCTTGGTATGCTGAATGTCATCATAGGGGAAGGCCTCTATGACAAGGATTTTGTCGAGAAGTACTGCCTGGGCTTCGATAAGCTGACCGAGCACGTGAAGCAGTATACACCGGAGAAGATGTCCGAGCTTACCTGGGTACCGGCTGAAGACATCAGAAAGATAGCCCGCTTGTTCGCAACGTCAAAACCGGCTTCCGTCGTGCCGGGTACGTGCTCCATTGACCAGCACGTGAACGGTTTCCAGGGCAACAGGGTGCATGCGATCATGCAGGCCATTACAGGAAATATCGACGTCAAGGGTGGATGGGTGAACATCCCCTTTATCCGTTTGGGCGACATGAGGGTCACCGAGATCAGCGACCCGATCGGTACGGAGGAACATCCCCTTTTCCGGCGCTTCTGGGGAAGGACCTCCCCTTACGGCCAGCAGATGCTCTTTGCGGACGCCGTTCTAAAAGGCAAGCCCTATCCAATCAAGGGCATGATCTGCACCGGTGGGAACCCTGCCGTTACGCTGCCTGACTCCGAGCGCATCCAGGAAGCAATCAAGGCCCTTGAATTTGTGGTCGTATCAGAACTCTTTATGACAGAGACCGCCAAGCTTGCCGATATCGTCCTTCCTGCCTGTTCGTTCCTCGAGAAGAGCGGTGTTGGTTACGTCTATGGTGTGACGAACTGTATCCCCTACGCCATGGTTCGCAAGAAGGTGATAGATCCCATCGGCGAGTGCTGGCCGGATTGGAAGATTTGGACGGAGATCGGCAGGAGAATGGGCTACGGTCAGTTCTTCCCGTGGAACACCGAAGAGGAGATCATCGACTTCTTCTTGAAGCCAAGCGGACTCACCAGGGAACAGTTGACCAAGGACCATCCGGAGGGCGCCTACTATGCCGAGATGAAATATGTGCAGGGTAAGCGGTATAATACACCGTCCGGAAAGATCGAACTCTACTCCCAGACTCTGGAGGAAAACGGCTATGATCCTCTGCCCAAGCCTATCGAGCCAAGCAAGAGCCCGGTAAGCGCGCCCCAGATGTACAAGAAGTACCCCGTTATCCTTACCACCGGGTCAAGAATTCCGGAGTATACCCACACGCAGTTGAGAGGCATTTCGTATGTGCATAAGACCGCACCGGAGCCTCTGGCTGAGATCCACCCAGAGACAGCAGCCCAGTATGGCATTGCCGATGGCGACATGATGCTTATCGAGACGCCCAAGGGCAAGCTTCAGATGAAGGCCCAGACCACGGAGAAGCTCCTTCGCGGTGTGTTGAGTGTCCCGCATGGCTGGGAAAAGGCTAACTGCAATTTCCTGACCGAGCTTGAGCCGCGTGACCCTGTAACAGGTTACACGGAGATGAAGGCCCTTCTTTGCAGAATATCGAAGGTGTCTTCTGCAGACAAGGCGCAGACGGCTGGAGGAGGTACCTGCTTCCCGGCTGATGCCTGCAGCATCTAACGACCCCAAAAACCTCTTTTTTCTTGCAAAGCCGCCGTCCTTCGGGACGGCGGTCCGTTTTTCATCAGTCCTCGCAATCTGTTGCCATCTCCATTACCCTTTTTCCGAGGTAGTGCCCCTGGCGAGGGGGCAAGATCTTGTCAATCATTCCTTCAGCCGACATTACCCCCACCGTCTCTTGAACTCTTGTGGTTTTTCGCCTTGTTTCATCCGTGGTTCTTTACCAAATCAGCAGTGACAGATGGGCCGTTTTCCAGCGTGCCGGTGGCCCATCGAGAGGAAAGGCTTACAGGATACATTTGTGACAAAACCAGGGAAAACCAGCGGTGGCGTGCATCGTGAAAGCGAAGGTTTACTCAGAAAAAATAGTGGTAGAGCAGATCGATTCTTCCCCTTTTTATCATCTGCATCCCTGAAAATCTCATCACTTCTCGGATTTTATCTCTGTATTCCGGTCTGTAGCAGGGGTTCGGGCACTTCTTGCACAGGGGTTTTGGATCCAGGGGACAACGAAGTCGCATGGAAAGGCCGTATTTGAGCAGTCGAGTGCATTCGGGGCATAGCTCAACCGATTTGAAAAGACTATCCAAGCCGGACGCTGGGAAGGTGAAGGGTGTCCTGCCGGCATGGTGCTGCCCACAGTACAAAGCGACGAACCGCGCCAGGGTCCTTATGTCACGTTTCTCTTTCTTGTCGGGTTCCCGTCTCATTCGGTCGTTTCACGTATTCAGATCTCAGTCTGTTTTCTCTGTTCTCTGCTGGTCGCCCTGTTCCTTGTTCAAGCCCCCGGGCCCCGGGCCTTTTGGGGGATGGCGGCCGCGTTCTAGAGGTCGTAGTTCCCCAGTCTCTCGGGCTGAAAAATGATCTCGACGATCTTGCTTCTTCGTTCTCCTGACCCATCCGACCATTCGATAATATCACCCTCCTTGTTACCCAGCAGTGCTATCCCGAGTTCGCTCAGGATCGGCACCACCCGGCAAGCGGGTTTGGGGTCCGCTGAGAATCGTAACCAGCACTCTGTTTCTTCCTTCGTATCCACATCCGACAGCCGTACGAAGCAGTTCATGGTAACGACGTCCTCAGGTATTTCGTTGGGTGCCACAACCCTTGCCTGATCTATCTGGGCCTGCAGTTGGGGTAGCCCCCCGGTTCTTTCGAGTTCTCGGATCTCCTTTACCAGGTCCGTCAGTCTCTTCTTGTCCCTTTCCGTAATCCATATGGCTTTTGTATTCATGATTTTCTGTCTCCAATCCTCGCCTTTACGTCGATTCGGTATGTCCATCCATCAGGGAAGGCTCGTCCCGAGGGTCTCGGCGTTTCGGAACCTCCCATAGCCTTCATCATCGAGGGGGAAGTCCCAGGAGCCGGTTCGGTGGACGACCCTCCCGCCGAAACCAGCCTTGAAACGATACATACCGTAGAAGGGGTGGTCGGGATCGTTCGAGGGCGGAACGGCCCCCATATCGTAGGTCGTGCATTTTTTGGTCCGGGCAAGCCGAACAGCCTCCCATTGGACTGCATAAGGCGCCATGGCGCTTCGGCTTTTGTTGGACGACGCGCCGAACAGATAGACCGCGGTGCGGCGCGAGATGGCGACGATGGCGCCTGCAAGTACATCCCCATTGAGAGTGGCCAAGAGAAAATGGACCTCCGACCCCTCGGACCCGGACCTTTCCGTGGAAAAAAGCGCAGAGAAGTATCTGTACTCGCAGGCCGGAAAACCGTTGCGATCAGCGGTCTGGCAATAGAGATCGTAGAAGATGGGGAGCATTTCTGCCGTGGCCTCAGAAACGCGTACCCCTTTGCGTTCTGCAAGGTGGATGTTGTATCGGGTTTTGGGCTTCATACACGAGAGTATCTTCTCTTCGCTTCCCGAAACGTCTACCATGAACGTATCGGCTACGGTGAGATCCAGAGGCGCCTTTCTCAGATTCCAGGATCTGGTCCCGAAATTCATACGCAGCTCGCGAAGCCCTGCCTCAGGTCGGCCCGCCCAAAGCTGTCCTGACCGGTGGTCGCCATCAGTGGAATACTGCGACTCCCAGGGAAGGTCGTACCGGATAAAGGAGACGGAACGGTCGAGATGGCTTGCGAGGGCGTCCGAGAGTTCCTCCAGGAACGGTCCGTAGTCTTCAGGCTCAGGCCCGTATTCCGGCCCCTGCGGAACATATGCCGCTGTAACCCCGTCAGCATAGGATCGGGTCAGAACAAGGATATCGCCCGCTGCCCGAGATGATGACAGGTCAAAGGCGTGGGGCTGCCAGCCGAGTTGCGACTTGACCCTGCTCCAGAAAACCGTTTGAAAAAGGATATCCGTGGGAAAAAGGGCACACGCGTCCTTCGCATTCAGAGTGATGTTCATAGTATGGTCTCCTCACCTGTTTCTTGTTTTCCGTCCACCCCTATAATCCCTTGGTCTGGCCTGATACACGCTATAGACGTGCCAGCGGCCTCGCCCTTTTCGCCCCATTCTGATACTCGTCAACGGCCTGTCCACGGGATACATTATCCTGTGGTGACCCGAGACTCAGTGTATAGAGAAAGGACATGGCATACCTCTCCTTACATGACGAAAACGGGTACCGCTGAAGCGGCTCGCCTATTTTCGTTAAAGGTTAAAAGATGGTTTTAAAGGCTAATCTAAGGATCCCTGAAGAGGGAGAGCTACAGCCGAAGGAGCGGTGAACCATCGCTTTGACTATTTCGAATGAGACAATGAGATGAGATGGCATGAGGATGTTCATGGATGCTGTCCTCTTAACAATAACACAGGCGCCAAAGGGAGTCAAAATGAACGTCCACAGGACATCAAGCTCGCTGCAAAAAGGGCAGCGGCATGGCACATATTCCAGGGCGATATCCTGTGTTAACTAATCTGGAGACACATCGGGTGTTCTTTCGAAAACCGCTTTTCATTGCACAACAACGCAACCGCCCTCAAATAATTCCTCAGTTCAGCTTCCAACAAGGTCACACCCGCCTGACTACGTATCCGGGGAGGTCGACGATGACGGCATGAAGGAAGTCCTCGGTCTGGCCGGCATTGACGCAAATGGTGCTGCCGATGCGGTCAATAAACTCCTTCGTCATGTTGTGTGACTCATGAACATGGCCATGCAAGGTGAGAGGAGGTCTTCGCTCTTCTATAAAGTGCCTCACCGACCGACTCCCTGCATGTCGTCCGCTGCGGAGTACATCGAGCTTGGTACCGAGGGGAGGCGTGTGCATGACATAGATCGTGTTTGCCGGTTCCGATAGCCTCGCCAGTGTTTCGAGGTCTTCGCTGATCGTGTTGTGGGAGATAAACCATTCTCGGGCGTCGATGGGGACAATCCGACCATGCTCGCTGCTGCACGCCTGGTAGGAGTGCTCCGGAACGGAAGAACGGTCCCCGTCCAGCCTCTCCCAGTCTTTTATCAAAAAAGAGGTAGGTGGCACACAGCCGTATCCTGCCAGAGAAAGGCTGTCCGTCAGGGGATGCACTCGAAGATGGAGCAACTTTATGGTC
Organism: Deltaproteobacteria bacterium UBA2221; assembly: GCA_002328485.1. GTDB lineage: Bacteria > Desulfobacterota > Syntrophorhabdia > Syntrophorhabdales > WCHB1-27 > WCHB1-27. The sequence continues at coordinate 21,639 of DCUF01000012.1, read as the reverse complement.
CCTTCCGTTTCCATCTCTTCGAACCGGTTCATGTTGACCGCATAATCGTCGTTGCCCATCATGAGGTAGATGGCCTTTTCATGGTAAATATCTCTGAAGCTCTCAAAAAGAGGCCTGAGATGATCGGTGATAAATCTTCTCTGCCCTTCAATATGAACATGAAGTAACTGACCTTTCGGTAAGAGATCGCCACCCATGACGATGGAGTCCGCTTTCTCGATCACCGACAGCGAAAGGAGCTTTTGATAGTGACGCAGGTTGCCGTGGAGATCGGCGGTGTAGAGTATTCGCAGGTTCCTTGACATCTCTTTCGCCCTCTTCGGTATCCTCCGACCGGATGGCCCGCCTTGGTCACTGCGGGATGTCTCTTTCTTACTTCTTTGCCAGCTTCAAGGGTTGGGCCGGATCGGTGATCGCCCCTATTTTTACGGCATAAGACGTTCTTCGTGCAATGTCCTCATTGGTGACGACATGCACATCGAGGAGCCCCTTGGATGTGTAGCCTGTCTTGATATAGTTCATCTCCGCGAGAGCGATACTCCATCCGTCGAGCCACTGAAGCAGGTCCTTACGCTGCTCCTCGCTGCCTTCAAAATGCACGAGGAGATCGATGTCGCTCCCCGGCCCCGCCGTTCCGGTGTTGGTGCTTCCGAACAGGTAGACTCCCTTCACCCCGAAACGTACGGGATCAAGTCTGGCGGCTATACGTTCGGCCATGTAGCCTCGCCAGCGCCAAAATCGGTCGTCGAACCGGCCAGCCGTTTTCATCTCCCTGTCACGCCTTGGGAGGAGATTCAGATGGGAACCCCTCTTCTCGCCAGAGTGGGGTCCGAAGTAACCAAGAGCCTCCTCCAATTCGGCGTTCATAACCACTCTGAGGACCTTACCCCCTGTCGCATTGGCCACATCGATGACCCGTATCACATCATCAAGATGCCTTAAATCAGGCAGGATCTCCGTAAAAACGCTGGTTTGCCTTTTCAAAAACCTTTCGTTGAACCGAATCCCTTCATCATCAGGATAGAGGGGAAGGTAGCGAATCTTCGCTTCAACGAGGTCCTGAAAGAAATGGGTGCCAAAAGAAAGTTCCGGTACATAGTTCGACTTCTGACGGGCGATCTCAATGAGGGCTGCCGTGTGGTTGATGTCCGAATAGCCTACCTGCACCCCCATTTTTATGTCGCCCCGACTCCCCCACCGGCCGGGACCCATAAGAATAAATCGCCGCTTCGGCAGCATGGCGTTGAGCATGCCGACAGCCCTACCCACATCGAGCAGATCTTCGCGCCGTCGGAGGTCGTCGTAGGCCTCGGGGTCCACATAGACGATGTGTGATATATCCTGTATGTCCCCGTTTGAAATGTACCGTTTGGCTGAAAAGAGTACATTCTTCTGATCGATATCCTTGGGGACGGCCGCGGGTGTGCCATCCTCCCAATTGCTCTGCGGCCGGCACTGCAGAAGATAGAAATCCTTGCCGTCAGAGGCAAACTCGATATCCACCGGCGTTTCCAGTTTCTCTTCGAGCGTCTTAAGTATCCTGTTCAGTTTTTTTATGAAGGAAGACGTTCTTACAAGCCCCTCGAAGGTCACGATCAGGACGTCCCGTTCGAAATCGATATCGAAGGCGGACGGGGTGGCAACGTAATTCCCTTTGTAGACCGAAACGACGTTCTGCACCTCCGGAATAAGGTGGCCGTAGTCCTTAAGGAAGGAAGGCACCTCTATCGTTTCGAAGGTCTTCTTTTCAAGATTGATGACGTCGAGCTTCGCGGGGGAGTACCTGCTGATCTCTTCGGGGGCTGTATTGACGCGAAGCCCTGGTTGACCGGGGGCTATCATGATAGGGAAGTCATCACCCAGCCTATCGACTGCCCGGGTCCCCATCCCGAGAACGAGACGCACGATCCCGTCGCTCCGCTTCATCCTCGGCGACCAGCGGAATTCGTTGTTACTAAACGCTACACCGCCAAAGAGGGGGAGGTAATAGGGGCCTATTCTCGTCCCCACAACCTCCTGAATCATGATCCCCATCTCTTCGGGATAGTCGAGCAGCCCTCTTTCGGCCCGATACTGGACCGAATCGGGGCTGTAAATCGAGGCATAGACCTCTATGATGGCGTTTGTCAGCTCCTCGAGACGATCCTTTTTTGCCCCCTGGTTTGCAAGGAACAGGCTCTTGTACTTGCCTGAAAAGGCAGCGCCGCTTTGATCCTCAAGAAGACTGGAACTTCTTACGATGAGAGGGCTGTCGCCGAAATCGTCCAGGGCCATGGCAAGGCTCTTGACGACGGCCGCGGGGAAACGGCAATTCTTCATCAACTGTATGATATTGGGATAATCGATTCTGATTTCGTAGAGATCACGGTATCTCTGTTCGTTCAGCCCCTGGAGATTGTTATGGTGCAAGAACTCCCTCATCTCATCGGTGGTGATGTACCAGGTCTTCGGAACCTTCACGTCGTTGAGCAACGGCACAGCTTCGCTTTCCCGTTTCAGGATCTTTGCCGCCAGAAACACACCGGTGCCTTTGCCGCCGATTGTTCCACGGCTCCCGCCGGGATAGATGAGCCTTCGGCCGATATCGTCGAAATCGACGATATCGAGGTACTGCTGTGCAACCCGTACGAACTCGAGCTTGTCCGAGAGAAAACGGCGGATCAGGGCGACCCTCAGCCAACGCTGTGTCGCAAAGTCCAGCATGTTGACTGCACCGGCGGTATTGCTGTAGCGACTCACCGCCTCTATGACCTCCCCGGTAGAGACGTCGAGGCGGTCAATGACCTTGATAAGGGAGTAGGCCTTTATCTCCTGGAGCCACTTCATGAGTCTCGTCGAAATTTCCCCATCGCTCATGTTCCTGGAAGCGATTGAGAAGGTTTTTTCGCTTATCTTCGCGAGGTCCCCCAGGGGCAGCCTCTGACTCGGGAAATTTACTTCACCCACCGTAAAAGAAACCTTCGAGCCAAAATTGAGGGCACACAACTCCTGCTCTGCCTCCCTGATGCCACGGGAACAGAGATGATTGATCATCTTCCTGCAGACGTGGAGAAGGGCATCCTCGTCAGTCTTCTCTAAAAGCGTGATGATAGCCATCCATTCACCGCCGGAGGCCTGTTTTCCATCGAGGCTTTTTATTGACGCATTCCATTCCCGCACCATCTGTTCCGTCCGTCGGTAAAACACGGTGTGTCCGATGCGGTCGGCGATAGTCTTGAGGAGTTTCTGTTCTTTTTCAAGAAAGTAGCCCTCCTCGGTCAGCGGGACCTCTTCTGTATAGACTACCTCGATTCTCCCCACCTTTTTCCCGTCAGAGATTATGTCGGTGGTGTCTGAAATCTGGAGACCGGTCACAAATCCTGGAGACCGGTGCCGGTGATTTTCGAAGGTAATCTCAGCCTGGCAGAGCTCGGGGAACCTGAACCCCGAGGGAAGAACACGGATAATTCCCTCAAACACCTCGGGCAAGGGTAATCTGCCATTATTCAATATCTCATCGACCCGATACAGACAGTCAAGCTCTTTGGCCCTTTCTCTCAAAAGCTCCAGCGAGTTTTCCCCGGTCTCCTCCCTCTCCCTCATCGGCACCCCCTCAGGGTCAGAAGGACAGGGTTTTGGGCATAGGAACAAATCCTATGACCCGTCGCCTGTCTCCTCACTCCTCACTCCTGTCTCCTNNACTCCTCACTCCTGTCTCCTCACTCCTCACTCCTGGCATCTTTATAGCCTTAGGCCTTGTACCGCACACCTTGTGCGGGCTCCTTTATTACACCCAACCTCTCATCTTGACTGCCTGGGCCACGCGGTTAATTGCTATCACATAGGCCGCATCTCGCATATAGAGGTCTTTCTTCCGCGCAAGCTCCTGGACCGCCCGGTATGCCGAGGTCATTTTTGTGTCGAGCCTCTCCAGGACCTCATCCTTTTCCCAGTAGTAGTTCATGTTTGACTGTACCTGCTCGAAATAGCTGCATGTAACGCCGCCGGCATTGGCCAGGAAATCCGGAAGAAGAAAAATACCCCGCTCCTTGATGACCTCATCGGCAGCAACGGCGGTCGGTCCGTTGGCGCCTTCAAGCAGAACCTTGACCTGTTTGCTGATCTTGTCCACATTTGCCAGTGTAATCTGGTTCTCCAATGCGGCAGGCATAAGAATATCCACATCCTGCTCGATCCATGCATCACCGGGCAGCACCTCGCACCCGCCGGCACACGCCTTCTGGCAGTTGATGCACCCGAAGGTATCGGTAATCCCCGAGAGCATCTCGGCATCGAGCCCATCTTTCTTGTAATAGGTGTAGGCCGTCTTATCCGCATTGTCCCAGCAGCAGACTGCGACAATCTTTCCCCCGAGTTCCATGAACTTCTTGGCGGCGTACTGCGATACATTCCCGAACCCCTGGATGCTCATGGTCGCATTCTCCGGCTTGATCCCCAGGTCCTTCAGGGCTTCCCTCAGAACGAAGATGGTTCCGAACCCAGTGGCCTCGGTCCGTCCGAGAGAACCGCCCATCTCCACAGGCTTTCCGGTGATAAAGCCAGGGTATTTCCCCCCATGAATGGTTTCGAATTCATCGAGCATCCAGAGCATATGTTTTGCGTTGGTCATGACATCGGGTGCCGGCACGTCGATAAAGGGCCCTACCTCTTTCGCAAGCTGCCTTACCCATCCCCGGCATAGCCGTTCCTGCTCGGTTTCGCTCAGGTTATGGGGGTCGCAGATCACGCCCCCCTTTGCGCCGCCAAGGGGGATATCAACCACCGCGCACTTCCAGGTCATCCACATCGAGAGGGCTCGGACCGTATCCGCGGTCTCTTGAGGGTGGAAACGAATCCCGCCTTTCGCCGGGCCTCTCGCATCGTTATGCATGACCCGGAACCCCTTGAATATTTTTGTAGCCCCGTCGTCCATTCGAACCGGGATGAGAATATGATGTTCCCTCATGGGCTCCCGCAGCAAATCGCGGGTTGCCTCATCGAGGCCGATGATACCGGCCACCTTGTCGAACTGTGCCTGGGCATGTGCAAAAGGGTTATAAGCCTTGTCTTCCATACCTTCCTTCTCCTTCCTTCTCAGATTTTAGTAAAAAACGATCAGAACGCCAACTCTCAATGCCTGGAAGGGATTATTTGGGGGGGCACCAGAGGTTCGTCCCCTCTGGCTTCCGAAGCACGTTGACGATACTGGTCATGGATCAACGATATTCTTCACAATGCCATACGCCACCCTCATCTTTCGAGAATGGGCACGTCTCGTAAATCGCACAATTGCCGCAAAGGCCCTTTTGGGCCCAGTCGGTATGGTTCCTTTCCCCGGAGAGAAGGGCCTCAGTGCCCTCTGCGTCACGAACACTGTCTTCTTGGACGGTCTTCGCCTGTGGCTGTATGGCCCTGAATTCCTCGCACTCCAATACCGGCATCCCCGAGGCTTCTATCAGGGCGCAACCTGGAGCAACGTCGCAGAATGTACACAATCCCTGGCGACCTTTGTTTTCGGCCATGAAATAACCATCCTTCATGTCGGCCTCCTTTTTTTCAGAAATGTTTCGGTTCTTTCTTGTTCGGCCCGCTGTCCCCATGTTTGAAATATCCCATCTGCGGTGGTCTGCTCCGCCTTGCGCCTCCAGATATACGAACGTAGTATCTATCGGCCAGCAGGACTCGTCCATTCCATCGGCATCTAGGCTATTCCTACGACCCACAAAATGGCCGTCTGGGTACCCCGGCTGCCTACCGATTCCGGGTCTATCAGCCTCGAAGGAACTGATATGCCGGCAGGCAAAAAATAAACTGCTTTGTTTACCTAAGGCCTATCCTGTGCAACGGGCATGCCCGCCCTGCCTCTCATAGACGGGCGCAACTCGCTGGGCGAAATAGGTAGTAATTGCAGTCTATTAGGAGCAGAAGGGACCAGAATAGGGGAAGGGGGAGGGAGATTGGCACCGGGGAAATCAGGACCGGTGGGGAGAAACTCCCCACAAGAGCAACGCGGCCCCGGTGGACAAAGTGTTTCTAGGAGGTGACATTGCCAAGCAACTTCTTGCGCAGGGTCTTTCGATCTATTCCGAGGATCCTGGCCGCCAGTGTTTTGTTGTTATTCACACTGGATAGGACGCTGTGGATGTACGCTGATTCCGTTTCGGCAAGGGTGCGGTGAAGAGGTGTCGGTTGAGAGGCCGAGAAGCGCATCAGCGACGGAAGATCCGGCGTATCTATGACGTCGCCGTCCCTCATGACCACCAGACGCTGTATGACGTTTTCCAGTTCCCGTACGTTCCCGGGCCAGTAATACTTCGAAAGCGCCTGGAGTGCTCGATCTGAAAACCGGGGCAGGGAAGTACCGAGTTCCTCGGCAAACTTCTTTGCGAAATGCTGGATAAGCAGGAACAGATCGTCCCCCCGCTCACGTAGGGGGGGTAAATCCACGGTAATCACATTGATACGGTAGAAGAGGTCCTCTCGAAAAAGGCCCTTCTCTATCAGGAGGGGAAGGTCTTTATTGGTCGAAGCCAGAATCCGGACATCGACCTTTCTCGTCCGAGTGGACCCAACCATGCAGACTTCCTTATCCTGTAAGACTCTCAGCAGCTTGACCTGCATTGACAGGCTTGTTTCGCTTATCTCGTCGAGAAATATGGTGCCCCCATCGGCTGTTTGAAAGAAACCGGCCCTCGTTTCAGTAGCCCCCGTGAAGGCGCCCTTGATGTGACCAAAAAGCTCGCTCTCCAAAAGCTCCTGTGGGATAGCCCCGCAGTTGACCGGAACAAAAGGTGCCGATGCTCTTGGGCTGGTATAATGAATAGCCCGCGCCACAAGCTCTTTGCCTGTACCGCTCTCCCCGGTAATCAGCACCGTTGCGGGCGTCAGGGCGGCCTTGGCGATCCTATTGCCCACCTGAACGATCGCCTGTGACTCTCCCAGAATCCCATACGCCGCTGGCATCTTGCGGCTCGCGGGCCGAGTCCTGGCCTTTTTTCGCCTGAGCGCCTTGAGTATCCGGTGGACCGAGGAAAAAAGCTCTTCATCAGTGAAGGGTTTGGCCAGGTAGTCCTCCGCGCCCGTCTTGACTGCCGTCACCGCACTCTGCACCGTAGGATAACCTGTGATGATTATGACCTCGGTTTCCTTGAAATTCTCCCGTACGTGTCTTACAAGATCGATTCCACTTGCTCCCGGCATTCTCAGATCCGTGATGACAAGGTCCACCGGGTTTGCGTCGAGGATCTTTATGGCCTCCGGCACGTTGGGCGCTGTGAAGATGCGGAAACCCTGGGAGGCAAGGTTTCTCTCCAGGACTTCGAGGGTGTCCGGTGAATCGTCTACGAGGAGGATGCGCTCCCTTTCCCTGCTATCCATGGTGATCCCCGATTTGCCCTTGCGTATCGGCTGCAGGGAGTCTCACCACGCACTTCGTTCCTTCGCCCCGCCTGCTGGTGACCACTATCGTTCCGCCATGGGATGTTACGATCCCGTGAGCCACCGGCAAGCCCAGCCCTGTGCCTTGGTTGACATCCTTTGTGGTAAAGAAGGGGGTGAAGATGTTTTGGAGGACGTGCCGGTCCATGCCTACCCCCGTATCTTCAATCACGAGCAGGACGCGGTTGCCCTGCTTTCGGGTCCGCACCTTCAACAGGCCCCCGGAGGGCATGGCATGGAGTGCGTTGACCATCAGATTAACGAATACCTGGGTCAACTGAGTGGGGTCACCCTCGACGCCCATTCCAGCAGGGGAGAGGCGGCACGATAGCTCTATCCCCTCTTTTGCGCACCGGGATTCGAAGAATTGCAGACCTTCGGCAACTATCTTGTTGAGATCGACGTGCATCTGTCCCGGCGGCGTCTGTCGGGTGAAGGTGAGAAGCCTTCGCACAATCTCCCGCGCCTGCAGCGATGCGTACAGAACCTTGTGAATGTCCCGGCCGGCCTGTTCCGGCAGGCCAGGACATTTTCCGGCAAGCTGGGCGAAGCCAACGGCGCTGCTCAGGGGCTCATTGATCTCATGGGCCAAGCCGGCCGCCAGTTGCCCGAGGGTGGCCAGGCGCTCGGCACGCCTCAACTGGTCTTCCAGCCTCAGCTTCTCTATCTCAGCCTCTCTCCGGTTTATGACGGCCGCCATTTCCTCGGCCACGGTCTCGAGAAGGCGCCTTTCCTCTTTCAGGAAGGGCCCCTCGTCAAGTTCTGGTCTGGCTTCGCCGTAGGTTATCTCGACGAGGCCCCGCTGCCGCCCGCGCACCAGGATGTTCGCACGCTGAGCGTACTTCCCGTGGGGATGATGGTTGGGTGTGGCATAAATGTGGCCGTCGAGGAGAATCATTGCCCCGGCGATGTCCGGATACAGCCAGCCAGCGGGGAGGATGTTGGCCACACGCTGCAGCATATGGTCGAGCCTCGTATCGGGTTCGGCCGTGATTCGGGAGATGCCGTAGAGGCACGTCAGCTCCTTGATTCGCTCCTGGAGGTCGGACCGAAGTTGAACGTTCATGAGGGCACTGGCCAGCGTATCGGCGATTTCCTGGTAGAACGTCTGCACGGCCTGGGGAAAATGGTCTTTCCGGCTGCTCCTCAAGTGGAGATAGCCGAGACGCTGCCGACCGGCAAGTACCGGCACAAGAAGCTCGGACGAGTGCTCCCGATGAACCATCCGTGCTTGTCGCGAAAGGAATTCCCTTCCCCCGTCGAGCGCCTGGAGGGACAACGAGATCCCATTGTGTCTCCCGGCTGAACACCGGAGATATCTATCGTAATCCCTCAACCACACATCGACCGCCTCACACTTCGAGGACGTCAGGAGCAATTTTGCTACCCTTTGAACAAAATCCGTCTTGACCATCCCTTGGTTGGCGTAGCGTAAGATCTCGCTCGAAACGGTTCGAGACTCCAATAATCCCAACATGCCTGTCCCGTTACCTCTTGCTTCAGATGATCGCTTCATCCCCGTGTCATCCCATCGCACAATTGTAGTCCCCCGGTGTCGATATTTCAATTGAACCCTGGCTGTGCTGGATTGCTGGGCGACCGGCGGCCCCAGGGGATGAGGGGCAGGTGAGGCTATGCAAAAAGGAATGATTTTGTGAAGAATGCTCTATACGCTTTTGCGCATTTCGTCTCTCGGTACGATCTGCTCCCTTCCGCACTTTGGGCACCTTCTCTTGAGACCGCGTATGGCGCCCGGTACCACTGCAATAAATGGATAGATTGCACCCCTCTCCTGCCACAATCCGATAATCGGCCGTGGGGAGAAGCTCTCTAAGACTGGAAATCACCGGCCCTTTCGGGCTGGTACATCACCTCAAGGACCTTGAGCCTTCTTTTGCCAGCCGGGACCTCCCATTCCATTTCGTCGCCCTCACGGTAGCCCAAGAGAGCGGTGCCAATGGGAGCAAGGATGGAGATAGCGTTCTCGGCCGCGTTTGCCCTCCCAGGGAACACCAAGGCATAGATCACCTCTTCCCCCGAATCCAAGTCCTGGAGGCGTACCTTCGAGTTCATGGTTATTACGTCCGGGGGTATCTGGCTGGATTCCATCACATGGGCCCGGTCAAGCTCCTCTTCCAGCTTGTCGATGTAGGGCTTGCTTTTCCTGTCACGGTCACTCATCACTTCAATCAGCTTTTGAAGCCTTTTCATGTCATGATTCGTGATGTAGATGTCTCTCGTGGCCATGCCGTCCCCCTTTTGAAGGCACCGATGATTGGTGCTCCTCATCCTCAGAATCGCGGGTATCTATCGCCCTCCCGTCCCGGTATACGATCTTCGAAGCGATTTCGCCGCTTTCGTGATAGGTGATGTAGATTCCGTCCTTACGCCCGTTTTTGAACGTACCCTTCTCGCGCAAAAAGCCGGACCCGTCGCTGCGCTCATAGGGACCATGCAGCCGTCCCTTCACATAATAGGTTGCGATCTCAACCTGTCCGCTTTCGTGATAGGAGTTGTACGGCCCGTGGAGTTTGCCGCGCAGGTATGAGCATTCACTCCAGACTCTGCCGTCCTTCCTGTATGTGACGCACTGCCCGTCCAGCTTTCCGTTCCTGAAATGCTGCCCTTCCCAGAGCTCTCCCGTCGGGTAATAGACAAACCCGTTCCCTTCGGCCATTTCGTTCCGATAGCGGAGAACCCGTTTGACCCCGCCTTCTCGATAGTACTCCACAACCTTGCCGTCAGGGATTTCCCCCTCTTTTATTAAGATTCTGCCTGATTCCAGGATCTCTACGGCTATCCGTTCTTCGCCCAAGTAATAGACGAACTCGGTGCGTTTTCCAGCACGGTTTATGGTCAGCCTTACGTTTCCGTCAGCACACATCCCGTCCTCCAGCAAAAGGAAAGAAGATACTCATACCGCATAATTTCCGAGCCTTTCCGGCTGATATACGATCTCCTTGATTTCGCCCCTTCTCTTCCCCGAAGGCAGGGTCCACTCAATGACATCCCCTGACCGGCTACCGAGCAGGGCCAGGCCGAGTTCACTCATAACCGGACAGGAACGGTCCGAAGGTTCATTGTCGCACGTGAATCTGAGCCACACCTCTTCTTCCTCGCCCGTGTCTTTGTCGAGCAGACAAACGCACGAGTTGACTGTCACGATGTCTCCGGGTATCCTTGGCGATCTCAGAATCACGGCTCCCCTCAGGGCTGCTTCGAGTTTCTCGATTACCTGTTTCTCCCCAGAACCCTGTCGTTCCGCACTCCGAAGCAAGGCCCTCAGTTTCTTCTCGTCGCTGTCACTAATCACTATCCCAGGTTTGGTCATGACATCCGGTCTCCTTCATCGTAGTCACTTCTTGAGTCTGCCGTGTTTCCACTGATAGTGGATCGATCCAGGAATTCCTTCCATTCCATCCCGACATTCGTCAGGCCCTTGTCTATCGGTTGCATCGTCCGGTTTGCCGGTAAACGGAGTATTTGGAGAATAAGGGTTTGCATACCTCTCCGGAAATGACGAAAAAGGGTGCCGCGAAGGCGGTACGCCCGTTTCGGTAGAATGTTAAAAGTCTGTTTTAAAGGCTAACCGGAGGATTAACGAGGAGGTACAGCAACAACTCGCGAGTCGATGAACTGTGGCTTGGAATGAGTGTGGTGGCGAAAAGCTATTCAGGATCATGGCCATCATTCACAACAACATTAACACAGGTACCAAAGGGAGTCAAAAAACAATCGATTGTCTTAAAGATAGGCATAAGGTGCAGATATTTCAAGGGGCAGGGCAGATACAGTTGAAATTCGCCACCGGCCACAAGGATTCAATCAATCTCCGACCTAACATTGAGGATTCCGATGCGTATGCCCTGGGGTCGATTTTCTGATGGATGTCAAAGAGCAGAATTATCTGTATAATGTCAGGCAAAGAGAGGTGAGGAGGGGTAATAGGATGGAAACAAGTCCGTACACGATTACAGAGGGGCCTGAAGCCAGGGATCACATCGAAAGGGTTCTTAAGCAGACCCAAATTGGCGTCCTAGGCCTAAGCAACGATAATTTTCCCTACGTGGTCCCTATGAATCACCTCTATCTTCCCGGCCATCTCATTTTCCATGGGCCGTTGTCGGGCGGAAAAAAGATGGAGATAATCAGCAAAAACCCGGCGGCATGTTATACGGTGACACGTGCCCTTCAGCAGTTGGAGCCCGATATGCTGTCCTGTCACAGTGAGTACGAAAGCGTGATATGCACCGGTAAGGTATATAGTGTTGAGTCCCTGGAGGAACGGGCCGAACTAGTTGGCATCTGGAGGGAAGGTTACGCGAAGAAACCCGGACGGACCGCACATGAAGCTGCCAAGGCGACCGGGTTTCTAAAATTCGTCATCGAAGAGATGACACTACGTTCAGGCTCGTTCCACCCTGACGGGGCGAGGCCTCTATTCATTTGCAAGTGTTAGCGAGATCAGGAGATCGATCATTCCGCTCCTGTTCGTACCGTTTCGTGATGTCACGTGCGTGAGCGAGCGCCCCCAGGACTTCGCCCTCGGTGCCGAGTATAACGGCAAAGCTGAGTTCCACGTAGATCCGAGTGCCTTCCGCCCGTATTGATCTCGTGACCAGAACCTGTCCTTGATACTTTGTCGAGCCTTCGACAATCGCCCGCCGAAAACCTCGCCAATGGGCCTCGCGGAAGCGTTCGGGGATGATGATATTGACACTTGCCCCAAGGGCAGCGCTCTGCGAAAAACCGAAAATCCTCTCCGCTGCCGAATTCCAAACCCGGATGATCCCTGCCGTGTCTACAAACACCATTGCATCCGGGGACTGGTCGATCAGTCTCTGGGCCAGGTCAGGAAATTGGATCGGTCCATCATGCATCACGGTTCATGGCCTCCCATGCCATGGGCTCGAAATGCCGATTCAGGTATCCCTCCAAATGAGGATAACTCCTTTTATCCATAAAGCATTCTCGCGCTATCTGATCAGTACCAACAACATTTTGTACGGGGTTATCGCCTTGAGTGCATGGGGCTTGTTGGCCGGCATGATGATCATCTCGCCCTCTTTGACAACATGTGGTTGGCCTTCGATGCGGATTTCAGCCTCGCCGTCGAGGATATACACAGCAGCGTCGAAGGGTGCCGAATGCTCGCTCAAGCCCTCGCCCTGGTCAAAAGCAAAGATGGTCATCGTCCCGGTGGCCTTGCCGATGATCTCCCGGCTTACCACCGAATGTCCCTGATAATCGACCAGATCCTTCAGCTTGATTACCTTGGCCAACAATTCTTCTTTCTGGCTGATTACTGTAGCCATTGTTTTCCTCCTCCTCGTATGTTGATTACCGCCTTCTCTGTGGGTCGGCCAACGGCTCGCCGATGCCGGGTATATCGGCCCTAAGGCAGCCGATACGCCCGGCAGGCAAAAAGCTTTGCTCGGCAGAGATCCGGATGCTATATCCCCAGCTTTTTCCTATTCGCCTCAATATGGGCCAAGATGTTATCTGCAGCCTTCACCGCATCCTTTTCTACGTCAAGAACGCCTCCGGTAATCCCTTTAAGGTCCTTTGTCAGAAGTTGAACCAGATTTGGGCCCCCGGTCACGGTGGGTATGGGGTTTACGTAGGTGTGGAGGCCGAAGGCAAGGGCGAATATGGCGTCTATCGTTGCCTTCTGTTCCATATACTCTGGTGCACAGGCCGCAACCGGCAGGTCGGGAACGGGAACGCCGCCGAGGGCCGCGGAAACAGCCCCAATGAGGTCTGCCACCCGGCCCGTATCCGTACAGGTGCCGTAACTCAGCACCGGAGGCACACCGAGCTTTTCGCACACCGCCTTCAGGCCGTTGCCTGCGAGGCCTTTTGCCTCAGGGGCGCATAACCCGGCTACCTGCATGGCCCCATTGCCACAGCCCATCGAGAGGACGAGCAGATCCCGTTTGATCAGCTCTTTCGCTACAGCCACGCTGTGCGCATCTTGGCCACTATCGCGCAAGGAGGTACAGGAGACAAGACCGACCACACCCCGTATTGTCCCATCCTTGATCACGTTCAGGAGGGGGTCGAGGGTGCCGCCGAGGGCCTCCAGAATACTTTCCGTTGAGAACCCGGCTACGGCCTCCTTCATAGGCAAACCTGTCACCGGCTCCACCGTCGTGCGTCTTTCCTTGAAATTGCCTATGGCCAGATTCAAGAGGGCAGCGGCCTGTTCTTCAGCCTTTTCAGGCTCATAATCGATCCGTTCGTTCACCCCCTCGAAGGCCACGAGCTGGCTGACGGGCACGAGCTTGAATTTGTACTTCTCAGCATATTTGGGGTCGATCGGCATGGAGCAGTTCATGTCGCAGGCGAAGAGGTCCACAGAGCCGGTACCCAGCACCGCCTCCTGCATGATCCAGTTACCGGTGAAACCGTAGAAGGCGTCGTCCACGGCCCATCGCTGGATCATCTCCTGGCCCGTTTCGATGTTGGCGATGACCCGAAGGCCTTTGGCGCCCACGGCCTTGGCCTTTTCCTGCCATTCGGGGGTCCTCGCCAGTTGAACCATGGCAAAACCCAGGAAAGGCTCATGACCATTGACCAGGGCGTTCACGTAGTCAGGATCGAGCACGCCCAGGTCGACCCGTACCGTATGGGGTCTCGGTAGACCGAAGATGATGTCCTGGCAGAATTCGTTGACGATCTGGCTCTGATAGGCCATTGCTATGCCGAGACGCATGGCCTTGAGGGCAAGGCTCACGTAGTATCCATCCACGTTGGTAAGGCAGGAGCTGGTGGAGAACAGCATCTCGCCGTAGATGCCGCCAGGGAAGATGCCCAGCTTCTTCCAGAGTTCTTTACGGTCCGGAGGGGCGAGGGACTCGACGATTGCACTGGGCTCGTCGTACTTTTTGTTGAATTCCGCCTCCACATAGTCGCAGAGCCGGAGTGCGATATCATTGTCGGTGCCCGCTGCCGATATGCCAAGCCTTTTTGCAAAAGCATGGAGCTTCTGCGGTTCACTGATTTGAAAAGGTGTTGCCCCGCCTGCCGTGGCCCGCAGGGTCTTGATAGTCTGTTCTGTATGGTACTGGTAGGTGGATGCGCCCATCACATTTCGGAGCAGCATCATGCGCATGGCCATGCCGTCGCCGGTTATGCCNNCAGAGATCGCAACGAACACCGCCCTGGCAGAAAGGGCAGCGCTGGTCCGGACTGCCGAGTCCCTGGGCCTCGTAGCGGTCCCAAATGTTGGTCATGCCGTCTTCCTTGATCCTCTGGTATACCTTCCGTACCGACTCGTGATACGAAATCCTGCTGTCTTCCATCGCTTCCTCCTTGGTTTGGTTGAGGCCCTTCTCTTTCGGCAGGTAATAATTTACGAACAACTTGATCTGGTCTCGTCACGGGTGTGGCACACAGATACACTAATACACGCCACGTAATTATCCCAGAGGGACAACCCCTCATTTTCTATGGAAAGGGTGAAGTCACTTAGGATCCAGCGTATGATGCTAACCTGGATCATGCCGATGAACGTTAGTGCCGTCGCCTTGGGGTCTACCGATTCCCTGATCTCTCCGTTTTCGATCCCTCCTCGGACAATCCTTTCCAAGGAGTCCATATAGCCAGCCACCATCGCCAGCAAGCGAGGCTTCATCTCCGAATCGTTTGTGTGGATATCATCGGAGAAGAGCAGCCTCGGGATGCCGGGGTTCCGCTCGACATAGCGCAGATGGAGCTGAAAAACCTGCCTCAGACAATTGAGGGGCCCTGATGAGGACTCTATAGCGATCTCCACGTTGCTTTTCAGTCCCTCCCCGATACGCTTGATGGTCTCCGATAGTATTTCCTGCTTGTTGTGAAAATGGCGGTAGATATTTGCCTCCGAAATACCCACCTCCTTTGCTATCGCTGCCGTGGTAAGACCGCTCAGCCCAGATTTCCCGATGAGCTTCAGGGAGGCTGTTACCACCTGATCACGCCGGACATCTTTCGAGAAACTCATGATTGCCTTTCTTATGAAAGTGAGTGCTTACTCACATTCTAACCACCAAAGACCACTCCGTCAACGTTGTAAAGAGTATGGTCACGCATTCTTTGGGCAATACCAGAAGGAATGTTGTATAGCGGCTGTGGCACAGCGTGAGGCTGAGAAAGGATGCATCACGTGGGGCACGCGGATAAGAGGGAAAACGGGCACTGTCCAGACGGTGACGGGACCGACTGATCTGTCGGCCCCTTATGGTGGTGGAGAATTTGCGTGTATTCTGTCCGGTACGGACATGAAAGGAGCCGTTGCGGTGGCGCAAAGAATCATTGGTGCCGTAAGATCCCTTAACCTGCCGGACCTTTCATCGCCGGTTGCACGTCACCGTAAGCATCGGAGTCGGCACCTCGACGCCGACTGCGGATGGGTAACCCTGCCCTCAACTGATCCCGGCTGCGGATAGGTCACCGTATCGGGCAAAACAAAGCGGCCGCAAACAGATCCGGGCAGGGGGCAGAAGGCGCGGTGCATAGAATTTGATGGGGGAACGCTTTAGACCAGCGTCTCCAGCACCTCGTTCAGCATCTTCTCCAGCTTCGCCTCTTCGGTTTCGTCGGCATATTTGGGCCGTTCTACATCGGGGAATAGCTTGAATATGCCGTTCATGATGACCTCTGCATGGGGAGGACAACCTACCAGGGCCGTGCCTTTCTCGGCATTGTGGAGCTGGCATATACCCATAAATATGTTGGTCTCTTTGGGGTGCACCCGGGTTCCGGCGTGGGGCCCGAGAAAGATATTGACCCTGGGGTTGAAGGGGCGGTCGATGAGCATTCTGCTCGGATCGGCTGGATCGGCCTTTCTCAGCTTGGCAAGAACGAAGTGTAAATACCCCCTACATCCCATGCAGGCATTCTCCGCGTGGATCTTAAAGTCTCTGCCACTTTCCAGATTGATCACGGGAAGCTTGAAGGTGTTTGCCACTTTATCTATGGAAGCTCCCAACACTTCTATCTTATGCGATTCAATGGGTCCCAATCCTTGAAGATAGGCGAGCAGCACGGGCGGCGACTGATGAGGCTTGAGGCCCATGACCCGCATGGTCACCGCGTCCACGGCGACCGGGTTCTCCCCGCCGATGAGAAGATTCATGGTTTTCGGCGTGCCCGATACAGGGCCAAAATCCTCCTGCCCCACGATACCGTCAATGATATGGAGGGTGGGCTTTACGACGTGATGGATGTTGACCAGGTTCTGCCAGAGGCCAAAAAAATGGGTCATGTATTTCTCGAGAGGCGGCATCGTTCCCTGGAGGTTCTTGATCGCGAGAGAAACCCCTGCCGCAAAGTGTATCTTCATGACCGGGAGGCTAATGAGCACGTCGGCCTCCTCGATGGTTCGTGGAACTTTTCGTGATTTCATCCTTTTGCCCGCAGGCACGGCTTTTTCTACCAGTTCGTCTGTATTCAGATCTACGAGACTCACCTTCTTCGGGTCCAGATCGACAAGCGTGGGGTATCCATAGACCTCGAACATCTTGCCCGTTGCGCTTCTGTTAATCGATGAACCCTCGGCCACGATCACCTTTCCGGCGATGGGTAAGAGAAGTTCGATAAGGCCTTTCAGGATACGAATGTCCGTGACCACGCCGCCGTGATACACCCCGTTCACCATGCCGTGGTCGGCGACAACGTTGGGCTTGAGGACAACCGTTTGGCCCGGTTTCACGTATTTACTTACGCCTCCCAGGCGGTCCAGCAGACTCTGGAGGGCTGCCTTTATATCCCCTTCCGTCTGCGTGCCAATAACCGGCTCGATGACGACCCGTTCTCTCTTGCGGTACGTCTTGATGGGCTTATATCCCTTGAGCTGCTGGAAAAAGACCGAGGTACTCAATTCCAGCTTAACCAAATCCTGGCCGAAGGCCTTTATCCTCCTTGCCGGACGGAAGCCATAGTCAACCAACCAGCCATACTGAGAGCTGTCCGCCTCGGGAATCTCGGCCGAAACGAGGCTTTCCTTCGCGATCAGGGCATCGATAGCCTGAGAGCGAACCGTCGTCCCATCATCTTTGGGGTTGAAGAGTATCTCCTCGACCGCGCTTGTGGCTCTATTGAAAATGATCCAGCCAACCGTGCTCTTCTCCTTCTTCACTAGATAAACGACAGTGTGGGGACTCTGTCCCCAGTGCTCCCATCGTGCGCTGACGAAGGAAGGCTCGATTCCCGGTATCTTCCCATAATACGTATCCAGGCCGCTTCGCAGCGTGGAAGATAGTTTCCCCTTTTTCAATGCTATGTCCGACATAGTGCGTCTCCTCAAAAGAATGGTTTCAGATACGTCAAAGTCTATATATTACGATTGTGCCCCGTTCTTGTGCAAGCGTATTAGAACTAATCGTGAAACGCCCCTATCTATGGCTTTGATAAGCCCTTCCTCTGGGAGACTTCGTGCCGTCATCGGCCATGCCTGCACAGGGCTCGTGCCCGTGCCACTCAGGTGCGATTGCACCAGGCCCAAATTCCGGCACCTATGTGATAAAGGCCAAAGGTGGCGAGAGCGAGGGTAGAGAGGAGCTGCATGATGCGGGTTGTCCCGAAGCCGAGCCTTCTGGTCATGCCAAAGAGAAGTATGACTGCGGCGCACGCAGCGACCATGGTCAGGTAGAAGGCTGCCAGCATTGAAATCCCGTTTACCGGGGCCTGGCGCCAACCGGTCAGCAGGATAGGCCCCGTTACCAGGCTCCAGAACAGGTAAGGGGAAGGGTTGAGCAGATTAACCAATGCGGCTTGAAAAACGGTCCGGCCGCTACTCGGCATCGTTGCAGCACCATCTGGAATCGAATCGTGGGATCTCCACGATCTCCATGCCTGAAGGGCGAGATAGATCACGAACATGCCGCCTGCAATCTCCAATATCTGGACCAGCCAGCCGGGAACCGTCGCCAGGACCAGCAAGACCAGGGCAAGAATCGGTCCGTCGCTGAGGAGGGGCGCAAGGACCATAGGCAGGGTCTTTCTCCATCCCTGCTTCAAGGTCTGGAGGATCAGGTACGCCTGAAATGGGCCCGGCTGCGTCGCGGCGGCGAAGCCATAGACTATCCCCTGAATGACATAGGGCAGCATATTGCCGGAAATTATACGCATATTACAGAAAATTGGTAGTCTTTGTTGGCGCCGTTCCTGACCGGGGATCTCACAGGTCTGTTCTTACACCGTGAAGAACAGACCTGTGTTAGGGGCAAGCATTGGTATACACCTTTGCTTGTTTTCTTTTCCCACGGTTGTGCTAAACTTTTTCTAATGGCAGGTTCGCAAAACGCCCCGTCCCTCCGCCAACTCATCGAAAATCTTGAACTCCATAATCAGCTATGTCAGGTATATGAGAAACCGGAGCAGTGGAAGGGCGCTCTGGTGTCCTTCGTTAAAGCAGGCGTGCAAAAGGGACACTGTTGCCTCTGCATCGGCCACCCCGCAAGAACGAAGCCCCTGAAACGCGAACTGGAGCTTGAGGGGATAGACCTCGACGCGGCCGTGCGCGACGGCGCGATTGTATTTACCAGCCATCTGTCTGCCCCCGGCAAAGACAATGGTGACGACCCGGCGGGCCTCCTCGCCTTTCTCTCTGGAGAAACAGAAAATGCCTTGCGCCATGGTTTCCGTACTCTTCGTGTTTCTGCCGATATGAAGGTGATTTTCGATGGCGAGATGGGCTCGCGCGACCACTTCCACATCGAGAAGCGACTGCACAAGTTCTTCCTCGATCATCCCTGCCTGGGGTTCTGGCAGTACGATGGCCGGGTTTTTGATCTGGAGACACTCCGAGCCGTCTCGCTCTGTCACCCCCACATCCTCTGGGGGACAACCGTTCGACGCAATTACTTCCACCTTTTCAGCCCGGAGTTTCCACCGGAAGCGGGCGCCGAGAGGGAAGTCGAGATCCGGCTTCCCTCTCAGGACCTGAAGGCCAGGCACGGAAGGCGACCTTTCTTTGCCGACGTCTTCGCCCACGCCTCTCAGCCTATCGTCTATGACTATGCCGAGGGCCTCACCTTCGCCAACAAGGCTTTCTTTAAGCTCCTTGGCCATGAAGGCCGCTCGTCAATCAGGTTGGGTAAGGGGCAGCACATTTCCGCGCCAAAATGGCGGGCCACGGAAATGAAAGCGCTCGAGGAACTCCATCGAACGGGAAAGCCAGTCGCGTACGAGGTGGAATTTGCGCGCCCGGACGGATCTCTGGTCCCGGTCGACTGTCTTCTCGACGTCACCCTGGACTCCGAGGGAAGGACGGTGTATCTAGGGTTCGCAAAGGATGTGACCGAGAAGAAACTGCAGGAGAGGGCTGTTCGTGAGAGCGAGGCGTGCAACCGAATGATAGTCGAGACTGCGGAAGAAGGCATCTGGCGCTCTGATGAGGAATTCCGAACTGCCTACGCCAACCCGAAACTGCTTTCCATGATCGGGTACAGTATGGAAGAAGTAATGGGTAAGTCACCGTCGTTCTTCCTCTTTGACGAGGACCAAGCAAGCTACAGTATCCCGATGGAAGAAAGGAAGGAGGGGCGCGCAGCCAGGTACGAAGGGAGGCTGAAAAGGAAGGACGGATCGCTCCTCTGGGTCATAGTCTCTTCAACGCTGATCAGGGATGAAAACGGGGTTTTTTCCGGGATCTTTGCCATGCTGACCGACATAAGCGCCTTAAAGGAAACGGAGGAGTGGTTGCGGCAAAACGAAGCCAAGCTTGAAGATCTCGTGCTGAAGAGGACCGCCCAACTTCGCGAGAGCGAGGAAAGACTGAGGCGGCTTGCCGACAATTTAATCACTGCTCAGGAGACTGAGCGGCGCAAGGTAGCACGGGAGCTGCACGACGACATCAGCCAGAGACTGGCCATCCTGGCCATAGAACTGGGAAAATTCAACAGGAGCACCAGCGCAATACCGGTCCAGGCCAGACAGCTTCTCACCGAACTGGAGCGCGGCCTGATTGGGGTATCGACCGATGTCCACTCCATCTCCTCGCAGCTGCACCCCTCGATCATTGACGACCTCGGTCTTGCCGATGCCCTCAGGGCCCAGTGCAGCACCTTCTCTCAGCGCACGCACATACCGTTCTGCTTCTCTGCTGAGGATGTCCGTCCTGATCTCGGGCGGGACCTTTCGCTGTGCACCTACCGTATTGTTCAGGAGGCCCTCAGAAACGTTGCCAGACACGCGCAAGCCTCGATGGTGACCGTATTTCTGAGGGAAGCGGAAAGCCTGCTAACCCTGTCGATTAGCGACAATGGGCGTGGCTTTCAGGCAGGACAGAGGAAAGGACATGGGCTCGGACTGACGAGTATGGAGGAGCGGGCGCGCCTGGCAGGAGGCCGTCTGACCGTATCATCCGTTCCTGGGGAGGGGACGATAGTGAAACTGGAGGTCCCCCTGGCTGAACCGTCAGACCGCTCGGCCGGCAAAGCCCGGAAAAGAGGGAATGGGTGAAGAGAGTGCGGGTGATCATAGCAGACGACCACAAGATAATGCTCGAAGGCCTGCATGGTCTCCTGGCTCCGCACTTTGAAGTTGTCGCAACTGTGCCGGACGGTGTTGCACTCCTTGAAGAGATCGAACGCCTGGAGCCCGACGTTGCCATTATCGACGTCTCCATGCCGCGGCTCAACGGCATAGAAGCGGTGAAGCGCATCAAAAAGTCGCACCCACACCTGAAATGCGTGATGCTTACCATGCACCCCGATGTTACGTATGCCTCTCGCGCCTTCGAGGCAGGCGCCTCAGGTTATGTGCTTAAGCAGGCAGCGACGTCGGAGTTGATGAGGGCTATAGAGGAGGCTCTGGAAGGACGTACTTACGTTACCCCGCTGATTGCGGGCGGGCTGCTCGAATCGTACCGGAACCCCGATCACGCCCAGGATGTCATTACAACGAAACTCACCGACAGACAGCGACAGATACTGCAGTTGTTTGCCGAAGGATTTTCGGCCAAGGAGATAGGACGGGAGCTTGCTATTTCCCAGCGGACCGTCGAATTTCACAAGTACCGGATGATGGAAGCACTGAACCTGAAAACCCACGCGGATTTGGTGCGGTTTGCGGTGAAGCACGGCCTCGTTACCGTCTGACGCCCCGTTTTGACTCCATACAGGTAATTTTTCGTCCCCTGCTCCCGTAAATCTACTAGTTGTCGGTTGTCCCCGTTACCGCTATCATTTAACTCGGAGTCAGTACCGGGATGGCACACTAGAGCATTCCGCACAATTA
>DCUF01000043.1 GCA_002328485.1 Deltaproteobacteria bacterium UBA2221 | reverse complement strand
GCCTCAGGCAGGACGGCAACGGTAACGGTGGAGGTGTGGATACGGCCCTGAGACTCGGTTTCAGGTACCCGCTGGACGCGGTGCACGCCACTTTCATACCTGAGCCTCTGATACGCTTCTTTTGATTCGATGACCGCCACAACCTCCTTAAAGCCGCCGAGATCTGAGAGACTCATGGAGAGCAGCTCTGTCTTCCAACGCATCTTCTCTGCGTACCTCATATACATGGAGAAAAGATCTTTGGCAAAGAGCGCGGCCTCCTCACCACCGGTCCCGGCCCTTATTTCCAGAAAGGTGCTGCGTACCTCCGGCTCATCACGGACCAAGAGCTTGCTTTTGAGAAGGGCCTCAAGGCGTGCATCTTCTTCGGTGAGCCGTGTAATCTCATCTTTTGCCAATTCTCTCATCTCCTCATCCTCGGCGATGAGAAGATCTTTCGTCTTTAGGATCTCGTCCTTGATCTTCTTCCATTCTCGAAAGGTGGCGACGAGCTCCCGTACCTCGGCGTGCTCTTTCGCCAATTTTCGATATTCATCAGGATTCCCCTGTTTGTCGGGTCTGGCCATCTCCTCTTCAATCTCAACAAAACGTTGTTCGATGGCCTCGAGTTTTTCGTGGATCATTATGCCTTAGGGGTTCCTCTCCTGCCGTACTTGCGCTCAAACTTCTCGACCCGGCCCGCCGAATCCATCAATTTTTGCTTTCCTGTAAAGATGGGGTGACACTTTGAGCAGATTTCAACGCTAATTTTTTCCCTTACAGAGAGGGTCTCAAAGGTGTGACCGCAGGCGCATTTGACGATCGCCTTCTTAAGCTCTGGGTGTATCTTGTCCTTCATTGTGACCTCCTTCCTTGTTGACTGCGTTTTGACGTTTTTAGCTTCCCCTGCTCATGGAGTTGAGGAAGTCTTTATTAGAATCGGTATCCGATAATTTTTCAAGCAAAAACTCCATTGATTCAACGGTGTTCATGGGCTGGAGTACCTTGCGAAGCAGAAAAATACGGGACATATCACCGTTGTCCAGGAGAAGCTCTTCCTTCCGGGTACCCGATTTATTGATATCGATGGCTGGGAATATCCTCTTTTCAGCCAGTTTCCGGTCAAGATAGATCTCCGAATTACCGGTACCCTTAAATTCTTCAAAAATGACCTCGTCCATTCGGCTGCCCGTGTCGATCAGGGCGGTTGCGACAATGGTGAGACTGCCGCCTTCCTCTATCTTTCTCGCTGCCCCAAAAAACCGTTTTGGCTTCTGCATGGCCGACGCATCAATACCGCCGGATAGTATCTTTCCGCTGGACGGAACAACGGTATTGTAGGCTCGTCCCAGGCGGGTGATGCTGTCGAGAAGGATGACGACATCTCGCTTGTGTTCCACGAGTCGCTTTGCCTTTTCAATCACAATCTCGGCAACCTGCACGTGACGGGTTGCCGGTTCATCGAAGGTCGAACTAATGACCTCTCCCTGTACGGACCGCTCCATATCCGTCACCTCTTCCGGTCTTTCATCAATTAACAGAACGATCAAATGAATCTCCGGGTGATTGGCCGTAACGCTGTTGGCGATACTCTGAAGGAGCATGGTCTTGCCGGTCCGAGGAGGAGCGACGATAAGACCTCTTTGCCCTTTCCCTATCGGGGTGAACATATCCATGACCCTCTGGGAAAGTTTCGTGCCTGAAGTCTCTAGATGGATGCGGGCGCACGGATAGATTGGGGTAAGATTATCGAAGATTATTTTATCTTTTGCTACCTCGGGATCGTCGAAATTGATCTTCTCGATCTTGAGTAGGGCAAAATATTTTTCGTTGTCTTTAGGGGGTCTAATCTGACCTGATGTGGTGTCTCCCGTTCTAAGTCCGAACCGTTTTATCTGGGAGGGAGAAACATAGATGTCATCCGGTCCGGGCAAGTAATTGGAGTCGGTGGAGCGAAGAAAACCGAAGCCCTCCGGGAGGATTTCTAGAATACCCTCACCGTAGATCATCTCATTCTTCTCCACGAGTGCCTGGAGTATGGCAAAGATCATCTCTTGCTTGCGCATGCCTGTGGCATTGTCTACGTTGAGGTCACGTGCTATATGTGTCAGTTCACCTATCTTCTTCTTCTTAAGGTCATTAAGATGCATTTCCTTTTTCCTCCCACTTCATAATCATTTTGAGGAGAGAATCTATCTTCTCGTCAAGCTGCTCCTCGGTTCCGTTATTATCGACCACATAATCAGCCCGTGCCTCTTTTTCATGTAAAGGTATCTGAAAAGAGAGGCGTCGCCGGGCTTCATCCGGCCCAATTCCCCTCTGTTTCAGTCGTTCCAGTGTTTTTTCCTGGTCTGTGACAACTACCACGGTCTTGTCGACCATTTGATACGCGCCTGTCTCGAAAAGAAGTGGGTGATCAAGTATGACTGCTGCGGCCCCTCTCTCCCGCTGCTCTTCTATCTGTCTGAGAATTTCAGCCCTAACCCTCGGATGTACGATGGATTCCAATACACGGAGGGCATTACTTTGTCGAAAAACAATACTGCTCAGTTTCTCGACATCAACCCTTCCATCTTTTATAACCTCTTCACCAAAGACCCTTTGGATGTCGCCCTGGGTCTCTTTCCAGGAGAGGCTTTCTTTGCCAAGTGCATCCACGTCGATAACGTAGAGGCCACGCTTGCGCAAAAATCTCGCTGCGGTGCTCTTACCGCTTCCTATAACGCCGGTAAGCCCAATAATGATCATATAATGAGAATTCTGGCATCAACGGCCTATCCTTATGTTAAGGATTTCCGCGATTCGATAGTATTTTCTGTCAAAATCGTAAATATGTGGTCAACCTCTGATTGTCATCAATAGACTATCCCGACAAGCCTTCGACACTCTGCGACCTTTCGTAATGACCCCGCACTGTTTTCGGTTCACTTCGCCAAATCCTTTGTGACACTGGAATTCATTGTTAGTGATCAATGTTTCTCGTCTTGTGTCTTTATCGGCCACGACCGAAACAGAGAGATTGTATTCCTGATCACGTGAAAGGTCCGTCAAATAATAGGTTTGTTCGAGATTATCCTTTAGGCGAAGAAGTTTTTTCGGGTTCTCAAAGTTTTCTCTGTCATATATATGAGCACCAAACAGTGATAAAATCAAGTGTTTGTCAAATTCTATTTCCTCCATAGCCCTGCTCTTAAGGTAACACGGCGCACATTCTACACCCGTATAGGCATGACGATATTCTTGTAATTCTCCTCATCGTCTCCTACAAAAAGAACCGCCCCATAAGTCGACGGGGCTTTGACAAGGATCCAGTCGCCGTCTATATGACCGACCACATCCATGACAAAACGTATATTAAAATTCATGCTCAACAGCTCCCCTTCATAGGAGACCTCAACAACCTCTTTGGCCCGACCTATTTCTGACTCTGTCTCTATCTCCATAGCCTGATCACCATAGGTCACCTTTATCGGCTCCGACTTGCTGATGATCGTGGATACCTTTCGCAAGCCTTTCATAAATTTACTCTTTTCAATCTTGGCAATATTGGAGTTGGTCTTCGGAATGACGTTCTGATAATCCGGAAAATTACCTTCTATAAGCCTGGATATTACCGTTATCGATGGCGTGCTGAATTGGATGTGTTTTTCTCCTATCAAAAATCTGACGACTTCATCATCTGAAACAACACGTCCGACTTCAATAATCGACCGTTTGGGTACAATGACCCCTTTAAAATCATTGAGTCCCGGTACCTCTTTTTGACAAAGGGCCATTCTGAATCCATCTGTGCCAACGACGGACACTCGCCCCTCCGATCCAGCCATATACATTCCCGTCAGGACATAGCGGGTCTCGTCCGATGATACAGCAAAATTAACCTTCTCTAAAATCTCCAGAAAATCGGAGCCCAGCATGGAAAATTCCTCCGCTCCGCTAATCTCCTTCACCTCAGGAAACTCCTCAGGATCGTGTAGACTCAACACAAACTCGGACTGTTTTTGTTTTATGGTCAAGGTACTCTCAGCGAAATCAAGGTTAATCTCGCCCTGATCCATCTCTTTCAATATCTCCATAAACTTTCTGCCGTGAACGACAGCTCTGGTCTCCACTGAGGAAGGGTAGTCAACACGACTTATGGCGCTTATCTCCAAATCAGTGGAATAGATAGTGACATTTTCCTTTGAGAAATTAAGGAGAATGTTGGAGAGAATGGGCATTATGGATCTACGTTCGGTGATATTTACAAGTTTGGAGAGGGGTGCAAGAAGAAGATTCTTATCAATGATTATGTTCATAATATCTCCTTAAGAGTAGTCATCATAAGGGGTGTTCATTTGTTGAAAACCTGCTATATATATGAAATGCTTTTAAAAATAAGATTCATAACCGTGTTTGTTTTGTGAAGGACGTGTTGAGTCATGTTGACTTGATCTTATCTTCCAGTTTTTCCACAAGCTCTCCCACCTCTTTTTTCACCTTAATCTCATCTTCAATTTTTCTTATGGAATGAATGATGGTAGCATGGTCCTTACCACCGAATTTCTCACCAATACTGACTAACGAACTGCTCGTGAGTTTGCGACAGAGATACATGGCAATCTGCCGAGGAACAATGATGGATTTGACACGTCTATTTGCCTTCAGGTCCGTTATCTTTAGAGAAAAATGATTTGCAACCTCTTTTAAGATCATGTCGAGGGTAATTTCCTTCCTCTTTTCCTTGATGATATGCCCCATAACTTCCTTCGCAAGATCTATGCCAATAGGCACATTGTGAAGGGACGCAAAGGCACTGAGGCGAATCAGAGATCCTTCGAGGACACGAACGTTATCTTCGATATTGGTGGCGAGATAGAAGGCTACATCCTGGGGCAGGTGGATATTTTCTAATTCAGCCTTCTTATTGAGTATGGCGACCTTTGTCTCGAGGTCGGGCGGCTGGATATCTGCGATCAACCCCCACTCAAAACGAGAGCGAAGACGTTCCTCGAAGTTTATGATATCCCTGGGAAACTTATCACTTGTTACAACGATCTGTTTTGCATTGTCATAGAGGGCATTGAAGGTATGAAAGAATTCTGCCTGGGTTCTTTCCTTTCCTGCTATAAACTGTATATCATCGATGAGGAGGACGTCCATTTTGCGAAAACGATTTCGAAAATCATCCATCTTCTCGTAGCGAAGGGAATTTATTAGCTCATTGGTAAATTCCTCAGCGGTTATAAAACAAATGCGAGTCGGGCGGATAGAGCCATTTTTTAAGAGAAAATTCCCTATGCCATTTAGTAAGTGGGTTTTTCCGAGACCAACACCGCCATAGACGAAGAGCGGATTATAGACCTTACCGGGATTATTGGCAACTGCCAGACAGGCGGCGTTTGCAAACTGGTTACTGGAACCGACGACGAAGCTTTCAAAGGTATATTTGGGATTAAAGAGGTCAGAGTGCACCGATATGGGCCGTTTGACAGTACTGTCTTTTTTTGTCAAATCCTGCTTTTTGGCTTTTTCCTCTTTTTTGACCAGATACTCAATCTTCACTTCAGTGCCTGTCAGATCCTTGAGTAGGGCTCGAAAAAGAGGCTCAAAGTTCTCGATAATCCAATCACGAAAGAAGGCATTCGGGACAAGCACGAAGCACTTGCAGTCTCGGTATTCAAGGAATTTGATAGGTTCGATCCAAGTCTTAAAATTATCCTCATTTACGATGAGGGATAGTTTTGACTTGATCTGCGTACAGATTTCGTCCATTCTAAAAATAACCGTTTCAGGGTAGTTTTTTCAACATGTTTTCAACACCTGTGAAAAACTCGATAGGTGGAGAAAGAGACAGAACATACCTTAGCATAAATAGAATTATTCTATAATACTTACAACGCTCAGCCCATTATCGAGAGAGTTGTGCGCTGCAAAAGGGCAGCTTTCACATAAGTCGTGTGGGAGACCCATGGGTCTCATTTTTTTAGATATACCAAATCAGTTGCGGAAAAGGATGCCGCTTTGACAGGGGTTGCCCAGCATGCATCCAAACCGAAGAGTTCGGACACCTCTACCTCCCCTTTAAAGATGCCTTTCGTCTTACCCATAGGGGAGTTGGTGGCGGGATCAACAACCTCACGTCCCGGTGCATAAACCTCTAAAATATCCCCTTTTTGGAGGCCTGAAAGTCTGCCTGCGTTGATGTAGACTCTACCCGTCTCGACGGAGGCCACCCTCGCGTGCCAGTCCAGATTAAGGATGCTCTTGAGAAGATCTTCGGCAAGTAATTCGACGGCAAGATCTATTGCTTTCACTTTGGCCTTTTCAGGGCTCATATCGCCCTTCTCTCTGGAGAGAAAGACGGGATTTCGTCCTGACAGTTGCCGTAGCACTGTTCCGGTCTCCGTGTTATAGACGGTTAGGGCAATTTTGGAGAGAGCGAAAGAGGTTTCCGTGTCATCCTTACCGTCGGCTCGCGCTGTGGACACATAGGTATCACTCACAGCCCCTTTTACCACGGCCTGGATTCCATAAAGCTCATTAAGAATCTTCATATTTTGAGGGTCCGTAAGGGCACCAGTATGTCGAATGGTATTGGGGTCGATACATAAAATGGCCCCGGAATTCTCTACGCGGGTAATGAGGCGTCTTGTAGCCAATTCGCCAAAATGTTCCTCTTTGTAGTTGGTCCGGTCTTCAAGAAGAAGGATGACGATTCGCCTTCGCATCTTTGGAGAGGGAAAGGCGAAGGGCACGGTGTAGGCGGGGGGATATCCGACGCCCGTAGGAACCATGCCAATCTGTGCTGGATAGGCGATCTGAGGGGCTATGCCCTTCTTTTTTAGATCCTCCTCTAATTTCGCAATCCGCTCCTCAAGTTGCTTCCGTTCCTTCTCATTACCGGAAAGATTCTTGGCGAGGGCTTCGAACATGCCCGGGGAATACTCATCTTTTCTGATCCAGACATACTCCGGCTCGTAGGGAGTGAGCATATAACGACGGTTCCGAGCGTAGATATACTCTACACCGTCAATAACCTTTATATCGCCCGGTTTTGGCTCACTTTCATCAATCTTTTCGACCTTTTGGACAGCCTTGACCGGCTCTGATTTTTTCTGCTGTACAGTCGAATCCTTCTTGCCCATGAAGGGAATATAGCTACATGATGTGAGGGATAGGACGATGAAGGGTACTATCAGTTTCCGCATTTTGGGTATGTTACACATAAGTGGCGGACAATGTCAAAAATAATTGTCGGTTCATGGTGTAAGGGAAGACTCCCGAGGGGTTTAGGGATTTGGTTAAGGGGCACTGGTGAAGAAGGAGGTTTATAAAATTGGTGGAGGTGGCGGGGATTGAACCCGCGGCCCCCTCGTTGCGAANNCTCTCCCGCTGAGCTACACCCCCAATTTCCTGATATCCTATTTGATTGTGCCGCCAATATCAAGGTCTTTTAGAAAAGAGACTATTTCCTCCCTAATTTCTGGGTTCTGCAGACCAACAAAGAGGTTTGCTTTGACGAAGCCTGCCCTGTTGCCTGCGTCAAAACGGGTTCCTTCGTACTCCAAGCCAAGAAGGGGAGTGGTTGGGAGAAGTGTCCGGAGGGCGTCGGTAAGTTGAATCTCTCCGCCAACGCCGGCATAAGTCCTCTCCAGGCGGGAGAAGAGTTCCGGTGGAAGGATGTAGCGGCCGATGACTGCGAGATTACTTGGCGCGTCTTTCAGGGGCTTCTCGACGAGGTCGAGGACGGCGTGGAGCCCGTCACTTACGGTCTGGGGCTTGATGATACCGTAATTCCGGGTCTCATCGTCGGGGACACGTTGAATGGCGATGACCGGCTGATGGTACTCTTCATATACGGAAAGAAGCTGTGCTATGCAGGGCGTCCGGGAAATAATGAGATCGTCGGGCAGAAGAACGGCAAAGGGCTCATCGTTTATGAGGGTTTTGGCACACAAAATTGCGTGTCCTAATCCCATGGGGTAGGGCTGACGGACCGAAACGATGCGGGCCATTTTAGAAAGAGACCTGACCAGTTCGAGAAGGTCTGGCTTGTTTTTCTTTTCGAGGAATAGCTCGAGCTCGGTAAAGCTGTCAAAATGATCTTCTATAGACCCCTTTTCCCTCCCTGTGATGAGGATTACCTCTTCGATACCAGCTTGGGCGATCTCTTCGACGATAAATTGTACGAGCGGTTTGTCGACCACAGGAAGCATCTCTTTCGGGATTACCTTCGTGGCGGGTAGAAGCCGGGTGCCAAAACCGCCTGCGGGGATGACGGCCTTTCTCACTCGTTTCATGACGCCTTCTCCAGAATCATCTTTATCATATCCTTGAGCTCACGAGTGTCGGCTGATTTTACGACGTAGCCATCAGAGACCCAGCTTCCGAAGTCCTGCTTAAACTCGCCGTAGGCCGAGCAGAGAATCACCCGTTGATCGCGATTGATCTTCTTGATTTCGCTCAAGGTCTGAATTCCATCCATCCCAGGCATCTTTATATCAAGAACGACGACCCCGAAGTCCAAATCTCGTATCTTGTCGAGAGCCTCAAAGCCGTTCGAGGCGATGTCAACGGCGTAACCCTCTTCCTCGAGCTCTTCCTTAAAGAGGAGCCTGATGTGCTCTTCGTCGTCCACAATAAGTATGCGTTTCGGTTCCATGATCACCCCTCTTTTAGTAATGTGCTCTTCGCCGGCAGATATACAATGAAGGTTACCCCTTCCCCGGCCTTATTCTTTACTTCTATGTGGCCGTTATGATGCATGACGATTTTGTTTGATATGGCAAGCCCGAGTCCGCTGCCACGGTCCTTCGTGGTAAAAAAGGGATTAAATATGTTGTCAAGAAGGGCCGGGTCAATACCTCCTCCTGTATCCATGAGAGAGACGGCTACAAATGAGCGATCTCGATGGATAACGCCTTCGGTCTTGACCGTGATCGTGCCCTTTCCGGTCATGGCATCAAAGGCATTCATCAAGATGTTGATCAATACCTGTTTGATCTGCTGAACGTCGCAGATGATCGTCGGAGAGGACTCGTTGTACTCCTTGACAATGTGTATATCTCCCCAGGTTGTGTCGGAAGCGAGCAGATAGAGGAGTTCATCCAGTAGGGCGTTGATATCGCAGGTTTCGAGGAGAAGGGGCGTTTCCTTGACGTAGGTAAGAATCTCGGTAAGGATGGACTCGAGGCGGACCACCTCTTTGAGGATAATGTCTATATACCTGTGTTCCCTTTCGTCGAGCTGAACCTTTTTTGCCAATCGCTTTGTAAAGCCACCGATGATGACCAGGGGGTTTTTGATCTCGTGGGCTATATTTGCCGTCATCTCGCCCAAACTGCGCAATTTCTCGTGTTCGATGAGCCTTCGTTGCGCATCCCCCAGTTCTCTCAAGACATCTCGGAGCTTAATGTTGAGGAGGGCATTCTCCAGGCCACTGGATATATAATTTGCTATGGTGCTGATCAGATATTGATCGTCATCCTCCTCGGAGAGAGACTGGGGATCCCGTTGTCGGCCCAGGCAGATGGTTCCGAGCACGCGATCTCTGGAAATAATGGGAACAGCAAAGATGGAATAATGAACGGAATTTCCTGAAGGAGCAAGGTCCAAGAGGGCAGCGGGCTTCTTGGAGCGGAGCACCTGATTCTCGAGGGCGTACACCTGTTCTTGAACCGTGGGATCGATCGATCCCGAAGTGAACCGTTGGACGTCCAACTTGAGGAAGGCATACTGCAGGCGGATGGTGCCGAAGCCAGCGCTCAATGCCTTAGACGTGATAAGGGCAATAGAATCCAATATTATGTGGGGCTCGCTGGTCGATGTCAGGACCTTGCCGAGCTCTGACAGCGTCGCGAGTTCGCTGATCCTTCTTTTCGAGGAGAGGTGAAGGTCATAGGTACGAAGAATGCCCCCAAGCTCCCGAGAGGCGATAGAAAGAATAAATTTTTCCTGGTCGGTGATGGTTTCCTTCCGGGACGAGCAGAGAAGGAGGACCCCGTACAGGAAGCTATCGTCTGCCAAAGGATAAAAGGCGAAAACCCGATAACGATCGGTATAAATGTCTAATTTCGAGTAAAAAAGGCAGCCGAAGCGCGGAGGGATGTCTTTTATGGTGTAGAAGAGAGGCGTTCTTTTTTGTGCTACCGTACCCACTACACCTTCTCCGATATGACAACGGTAATCCCCAAGGAAGTCGAGCAGGTGACCGTCGCGGTTCATGTAGCGACAGGTAAGCCGTTTGTCCTTGTCGAGGGTGTAGATGAGCGCCTCATCGTAATGCAAGGCAGAAGAGAGCACGTTAAGAACCGCGTTAAGACGAGCGGCAATCTCAAGGTTGGAATGAGAAATGTCGATTATTTTGCCGAGAATCTTAACGTAATCCATGCTTCCGGATTGCTTTTTCATAGAGATCCGAATAGGCCCGGGCCGAGGCTTCCCACGAAAAGTCCTGTTGCATGCACCTCTTTACCAGAGACAGCCAGGAAGCCTTATTTTCGTAAGCCTTGCATGCCCTTCTAATAGCCCCGAGCATGGCTTCTTCCGTATAATCATAGAACTTAAACCCCGTATTGGCATTGGGCCTTCGGGGATCGTCCATGATCGTGTCCTCAAGGCCTCCGACGCCCCTCACAATGGGGACGGTTCCATAGCGGAGGCTGTAAAGCTGATTAAGTCCGCAGGGCTCATACAAGGAGGGCATGAGAAACATATCTGCCCCTGCCTCAATGAGGTGGGCGAGGGCATTATCGTAGGCAACCTTTACGGCGAATGAGGTTCGGTGGTTCTTGGCCAATTGGGGAAACAGCTCGTTGTACTTCCGTTCCCCTGTTCCAAGCATAATGTACTGGATATTGAGGCCCAACATTTCATCAAGGGCCGAGGCGACGAGGTCAAAGCCCTTCTGGTCGGCGAGTCGGGAGATGCTGGCAATGACGGGGATATCAGGACCGACGGGGAGTGAGAAGGCCTCCTGGAGGGCTGCCTTGCAGCGGCGCTTGTCGGCCAGATTGGCCAACGAGTAGTTGCTTGGCAGATATTTATCCGCCTCCGGGCTCCACTCTTCGTAGTCGATGCCGTTCACGATGCCGTAAAGATCATTTTTTCGTGTTCGGAGAATGCCGTCCAAACCGTAACCGAACTCAGGGGTCTGTATCTCCTCGCTATATTTTTTGCTCACGGTGTTGACGAGGTCGGAGAAGACGATGCCGCCCTTCAGGAAGTTTATCTTCCCGTAGAATTCCAGACAGTCGGGCGTGAAGTGTTCCCACCCAAGGTTGAGGAGGTGCCAGTCCAGATGCCAGAAGATCCCCTGGTACCCCAGATTGTGTATGGTGAGCAGGGTAGAGATGGAGGATAAAACAGGGTCCTTTTGATAGGCGGTCCCGAGAAAGACGGGAACGAGGGAGGTCTGCCAGTCGTTGCAGTGCAGGACATCCGGAACATAGCCGGTAACCTTAATCGCCTCGAGAATGCTTTTGGAGAAGAAGACAAACCGCTCGGCGTTGTCAAGGTAGTCGCCGTCCTGGGTGGCATAGAGAAAATCTCTGTAATAATATTCGTCTTTTTCGACCAGATATACCTTTATGCCGTCGTATTGACTTTCGACGATTTCGGCCGATACGCTTGTCTGCGAGATGGGGCAGGAGACGCGATTGTTCTTGTAGACCAGGGGAAAACCGCGCTCCTCGATGCCCTTATACTTCGGCATTATGACCCGAATCTCGATTCCCAGTTTGGCCAAGGCCTTTGGAAGGGCGCCGGCCACGTCAGCAAGGCCGCCGGTTTTCGCAAAAGGCCATATCTCTGAGGACGCAAGCAGAATTCTCATTTCTCCTCCTATACCTCGGCTTCTCTCATGTATATTGTCGCCTCCTCAGGTGGGGTGGGATTGATGTAGAAGCCGGTCCCCCATTCGAAACCCGCCGTTTTGGTCAGCCGGGGGATTATCTCCAGGTGCCAGTGATAGTAGGGAATATCCATGAGATCAACCGGGGCGGTGTGAATCAAGTAATTGTAGGGGACGGCGCCAAGGAGCTTGTTATGCTTCTTGAGCACAACGGAAACAACCTCGGACAGGGCCAGATAGTTGTCACCGTCTTTGGTGAAGGAAGCGACGTGGGCTTTTGGCAAGACCCATACTTCAAAGGGAAAGCGGGAGGCAAAAGGGGAAATGGCCACGAACGTATCATTTTGATATACAACGCGAAGATTGTCTTCGCTTTCCTGGGCGATGATGTCACAGAAAACACATCTGTCCTTATATTTGTAGTACTGCAGCGCCCCCGAGATTTCCTCATGTATCCTGCGAGGAACGATAGGAAGGGCAATCAGCTGGGAGTGTGAGTGATCGAGAGAGGCGCCCGCAACCGAGCCCTGGTTTTTGAAAATCATGATGAACTTGAAACGTTTGTCACCCAAAAGATCAAAGGTCCGCTCCCTGTACGCACGAAACACGTTTTGGATGGAT
Source organism: Deltaproteobacteria bacterium UBA2221 (assembly GCA_002328485.1). Lineage (GTDB taxonomy): Bacteria > Desulfobacterota > Syntrophorhabdia > Syntrophorhabdales > WCHB1-27 > WCHB1-27. The sequence goes on along the minus strand of DCUF01000043.1, from coordinate 10,853 downwards.
GGAACGTCCATAAGGGCCAAGGTTTGACTGTGTATGGGGGTCTCCACAATGACCTCATGAGCACCCACGCCGTTCATTCTATCGAACAGACCCACGCCTTCTTTGTCAAGCTCACCTTCGATCCGCAAGGCGGGAAACTTATTCGGGACTACCCGGAGAGTCCAGTTTGAGCCGTTCTCAGGGTAGGAGATGGAAGACGGTCGGATTGCGAAGACCTCGGGCGGTGTCATCGCTTCGTTACCGGGACAGAGGGGACAGAGGGCGCCGGGTTTTGGCGGAGGAGGCTCTTCGGCCAGAAAGATAGGCCTCTGCCCCCTCTCTGTTGATATGATGACCCAGCGATCGATTATTGGGTCTTTTCGCAGTTCAGGCATATGTTACCCCAATATAGTGTTGTTTTGGCATAGTTTTGCATGGTAAGAAAATAGCGTATGATACCGCTGAAAGACAATATTCCGAATCGTACTTTCCCAATTATAACCATAATAATCATCGTTGTAAACATAGTGGTTTTTATTTATGCAAGCCTTATGCCCCTTGGCGCACAGCGGCTTCTCATAGAGCGGTACGCGCTTATACCTCGAGAGTTCATGATTGCCCTGGAGGAGAGGCCGGAGCTTCTTCCCTACAACCTTTTGACCATCTTCAGTTCCATGTTTCTCCACGGAGGCATATTCCACATAGCGGGTAACATGCTATATCTTTTCATCTTCGGTAATAATATCGAAGATTCGGTAGGTCACCTGAGATTTATCGTGTTTTACGGAGCTTCGGGTCTTGCGGCGGCTCTGATGCAATTCTTCTTTGATCCAGGCTCAGGCATACCGATGATTGGAGCGAGCGGGGCCGTTTCCGGTGTTCTAGGCGCGTATCTGCTATTGTATCCCTTTGCAAGGATCAAGACCCTCATATTTATCTTTGTATTTGTTACCACGGTCGAGATGCCTGCGGTGGTGCTGCTGACCGTCTGGTTTCTCATGCAGGTTGCCTTTTCCCATATCGGAAAGGGTGTTGCATGGTGGGCTCATATAGGGGGGTTCATCTTTGGACTTGTAACGATCAAACTTTTCACTCTTGGCAGACCGAGACTTCAACGTGCCCGATAGTTCGGATGGGCGCGGGTAAGGCCGAGAGCCTTTTTTTGGGAAGTTTGCTCAAGAAGGGCGATCGGGCTCCCTGGGTGAACTCGGAGGTAAGCTCCCTCCGTCATATCAAGCAATGAAGATTCTCCTGATTAATCCGTACATCTACGACGTGTCCGCCTATGGCTTCTGGTCGGCACCCTTGGGCCTCCTCTACATGGGGAGCATCATGAGGATGAACGGTGCTGATGTACGGCTTCTTGATTGTCTGAGGGTGGACGATTCCAAGGGAAGGCCGGACGGACGAGCACCGTTCTTGAAGAAAAAGGTGGAAAATCCCAGCGTAGTCAGGGGGGTTGGGAAACGCTTCAGGCGATACGGTCTGAGCCCCGAGGAGGTGTCTCGGGAGTTAAGAGCAATGGAAGAGCCGGACCTCGTGATGATCACGTGCATCATGACCTATTGGTACCTGGGGGCGAGGGAGATCATCGATCTGGTGAAGGATGCCTTCCCCACAGCTAAGATTGTTGTTGGCGGCAACTACGCGACCCTTTGTTATGAACACGCGGTCAGGGAGATGAGGCATGCAGACCTCGTTGTTCGGAGTTTCGAGGCAGAACGGTTCTACCGCTGGGTTCAGGAGAAATGCAACTTCCCCCTAGCTGCCAAGCTCGACCCCATGGATTTGACGAACCTGCCGTATCCCTGTTTTGATCTGTATGGCCGGTGTCGGTTCGTCCCGCTCCTCACGTCAGTCGGATGCGTCTACCGGTGCAGCTATTGCGCAACGGCCTATCTGCAGCCCAAGATGATCAGAAGGGAGACAACCGATGTGATCGAGGAGATTAGGCACTGGCACGGGCTTGGTATAGAGCGGTTTGTCCTATACGACGATGGATTTCTGTTTCAGAAAGAGTCGCACGCCAAACCTCTCCTGAGGGGTATAAGGGAATTGCCCTTCGAGATTTCGGTCTATAATCCGAACGCCCTTAACGCGACCATGGTCGACAGAGAGACCGCAGCGCTTCTGAAGGAAGGTGGGTTCAGGGAGGTGCGTTTGGGATTCGAGACGTCCGACCCGGGTTTGCAGAAAAGAACCGGCGGAAAGGTTCGGACTGAGGATCTGGAGCGGGCAGTGGATTGGCTATGGAGAGCGGGGTTCGTTGGCAGTCAGGTGGTGGTTTATGTGCTGACGGGATTGCCAGGCCAGAGGCATGAGGGTGTCCGGGCCACGATCGATTATCTGCAGGGCCTTGGTGTACGAGTACACCTCGCTCAATACTCTCCGATACCGCATAGCCGTTTGTACGACGAGCATAGGGGTGAGGCACGCTTCCCGATCAGTGAGCCCATGTTTCAGAATAACGCCCTATTCCCCTTCGAGTGGGAAGGTTTCACGGAAGGAGATTTGAACGCCTTGAAACAGTTGGTCAGGGAATACAATGGTGGGATAGGTGACGGTGAAGGCGACGAGAGGGAAGAGTAGGTCCACAGGCCAAGCGGGGTCAGGGATGTTTCACGTGAAACCCTTGCGCGTTGTGCTTGGTGCGCCATGCTCTTGACGGGAGACCGGTGTCGGCGGGGACCCGGTGGTCTTGTGCCACCGATAAGGTCGTTGTCTTCAAAAGGCTGGCCTTGTCGAGGTTTCACAGAGGCCTTTGAATGTTTCACGTGAAACGTTATGGGTCCTCAAGCCTGGCCGATCGGACGGCACCGGTGCCTTGCCAAAGCGACCAAAAGGATGTAGATTTTGCTTTAACGGGAAGTCAATGCCTTCCAACAAGAGGTTGCGGTGGAACGTCAGGCTATGGTTCGACAGTTAGTGGATGTGCTCGCCCGTACCGTCTCTCATTTGGTCGGCCAGGGACTGCCCGATGACCTCTACCTGGACACCCTTTCCATCCACACCGCTCGTCGCATCTGGTTAGCGCTAAAGCCGATCATGGAATCGGATTCCGAATTGGAGGCCCGTCTCCAGGCCTTTGGCTTCATGCCCGAGGACAACGATAAGCGGAGAGCCCTGGAATCGAAATTGTTGGGCATCTTTTCGAGGAACGCTGCCCTGGCGCGGGAGATCCAGTCTTTTCTGGGTGATGTCAGGGGAGATCACGTCTCCACGGAGACGGCCCCGACCTTTCCCATTCCCGCAGGCTCTGTTCCAACCAATGAAGCACTGCGCCGGCTGGAAGTACTGAGATTGCTCCGTTCCGGCGTTGAGGCGGAACGCATCGCTGAGCGGTTCGAAATCCCGGCGGGTGAGGTGTACCGCATAAATTATGACTACTCGATAGGTGGCATACGAGGGGCCGTCATCTCGGAGAACAGCCCTTCGTGGCTGGAACAATTGGACGGAAATGAGCCTTTCCTGAGACGGCTTGAAATGGTGAGACTCCTGAGGGGCGGAACACCTATCGGCGTAGTGGCACGGCAATTCGATGCCCTGGAGGACTATGTCCTTCTCCTCGGACAGAACTTTGCGGAGCATGGCATCGCAGGAATTATGACCGACGAAGACGTGGAGCGTTTTCGAGCTATCCGCCGTGACACCATTCGTATCTGCGCCTACAACCTCCAGGGTGTAAGGGACGACGGCTCATTCAGGTTTCGGCGTATCGCCCGAGAGCTTGCAGGCTACAGACCCGACCTCATCGCTCTGCAGGAGGTTATAAGCGGGGCTGGGGTAGAGGATACGAGCGGGCAGATAGCGCGCTGGCTCTCAGCAATCACCGGCGAACACTACCGGAGTCATTTCACTTACTGCCATCTATTCATGGATAGGTATCCCGAAGGGGTCGCTGTTTGTGGGCGAGTCGAGGCAAAGACGATACACAGTATCGACCTCACAACCCACCTATCCAACGGACTGAAGCCGAGCATGGCTCGGAGGGCCATGGTCACGGAAACATCGTTGATGGGCCGAAGGGTCATCCTGGCGTCCGTACACTTGGACCATCTGGGCGCTGGCGAGGTAAGGCTTGCTCAAGCGGAAAAATTGCTGTCAGAACTTGACAGAATGACCGGCGTCACGGACAGTCATGCCCTTATTCTGGCCGGAGACTTCAATGACACCGAAGACTCGCCAACGCTGAAGTGCCTCAAGAATGCGGGATATAGGGATGCGTACAGGACCCTTCACAAAAATAAGGGTAACACCTTTCCCCTCCCAAGACCAGAAGCTCGCATCGACTACGTTCTGGTGAAAGGCCCAGCCGAGATTGTTGCAGCCGAGGTGATTCTAAACAATTCAGACTTCAGCGATCATCTGGGTCTTACCGTCGTAATCAGGTAAGACCAACGCATTTCGCGCAAGAAGGGGGAGAGGAGACAATGCCCCATAGGGCAGGCTATTTCGCGCTGGCTTATTCGTGGGACCACCACTGTGAGGATCTCATGCGGTCCTTGCAGGCAGGCTTCTCCAAGGCCCATAGCGAAGTGGACGAACTGATACGCGATGTACCTGAAACAAGGGAGTCGCTGCTCAACTACTATAAAAAATGGCATTACAATCGAGCACTTTACCGTCATCTGCTGGATCTGATAGGGCGCAGGATATTTACGATCAACTCCCTTGGATATAGGGGGTATGGCGTGAACAGAGATCTTGCGGCAGCGCTGGGTTCCCTGGAAGGCAGGGAGCGCGAACCTCTGGGGAGGCTGCTTGACGAGACATTTCTGCGAAAAATAGATGTCGTCCGACGCTCTATCCACGTGCCACAAGAATGGGTCGACCAAAGAAACTCTGAACATATCATAGCCGGGCTGTGTACGAAGCTGGGGCTCAAGGCGAATGGGAATATACCTCGGGTCTTGAGCCCCAACGTCCTGGATCTCGACTACTACTACAAGATCATGTCGAGCGAAACGTCTTGGCAAACGAATACGGACATTTTTCAACGTCTTTTTTTCAGAGCCGGTTCGGCCTCCGCCACCCTGATGGAGGGATCTACGGGGCTACACAATCAAAAGTCGGCAATGGAACTGAAGACCGCGGCCAATGAGAGCTTCAGGGTGACGTCCAAAAACATCTTTGAGACATTACACACCTTCACCGACATCGGGCTCGATCTTTTGAAAGACCTCCATCGCTTGCTTTGCCATGGCGTTGACCCACAGGCAGGCCAATTCAGGCGAATAGATTTCCCGGATCGCAACGGCGTAACCTTCGAGTTTGGGAACTTTGATCGCGAAATAGGGGAATTGTCGTGGGTTCTTTCCGAGACGGCGAGCAGTTTTCACGATCTTCCCGCCTTTATCTACAACCTGGCCCGGTGCTACTACATGCTCATCGGCATACACCCTTTCTGGGACTCCAACGGCCGAGTAGGGAGGACATTCCTGAACCAGATGTTTATGAAAAAGGGCCTCCCACCAGTCAGCTTCTGCGATGGTGACGAGATCTTTGCGTTACCACGCTACGGTGGTACCATCGAAGATATGCATGAATACCTTAAGGCCCGGATCATGAGGGGCGTGTCGGATTATTTCTACGAGCGTACGAAGCTGCAGGCCCTTGGCCTGGTAAGTGCCGGAATCCATAATATCTCCTTTGATTCGGGGTTCACCTTTTCTCAGATCGAGCAAGGGGTCAGAAGGATTGAGGTTCAATTTGAAGCCTTTGTCATCACGGAATCGAATCCCCTCGCAGGAGCCTACCGAAACGCGTGCAGAATTGTCGTGCCGGAGGATTTCGCCCTGTACAATATCACTATGTACTGCGGTTTTTCAGACAGTCCCAGAGGTCACTGGGTGCACACCGCAAGGCTTCAACATGGTTTCCATATTGCGGAGCGGGATTCGGAGATCGATGGGATACGGGTGTTCGATGTTGAGTGTATCGTGGAACTGGGCGATAGAGATAAAAAATGGTGCTACTTTAACTGTAGCGTGGCCTACGAACAGGGTGGGCTTCTGTTCAATAACAAGGGCCTCAATTACTGCTACAGACTGGTGTTGTAGAGGAAGATGGAAGCATCGTTTGCTGAGGAACTTGCCAGGCCGTCCTACAAATGGATAGGAAAACGCCGTTTCATAATCAATCAGCAGCGCTGGAATATCTCGAACTTTCCCGGCGGCATCGGCTTCTCATTCCATAATTTGTCGAGAGAAAAGGGCCTGAGGGTACAATTTGAGGTATGGCGCGAGGATGGGGTTTGCGAGACCTATCTCACAGACGCCTACTATTGTGGCGAATGGGGTGGCGAATGGGAAAAGTGGCAGACTCACCGCCTTCCCCTCTTTCCCTACGAGAGCCTCCATGGCAGGGCTACCCACATGACCTTTCTCTACCACGTCATTTGCGACCGACAAGCCATTCGTTCTCTCTACCGTTACCGCTTCGCGACCCTTCACGATTTCTACAGAGAGTACATAGACAGTAACGACTTCGACGATCCTAATTTTAAGCGGGAGACGGAAGCGAACCCCTGGATACTCTCGGCCGAAGGCACACAAGAGGCTGCCAATAGGCTAAAGGGCCGTCCCCCGCCCATGCGGCCCCTCTTTACGAGGGGAAATACGTGGAGCCCCGACCACCCTGTGCACGAACTTCATCGACAGATTGATCGCGTGATAGAGCGGCAACGTGGAGATCCCAGCCGAAAACACTACCTGCACCTGGCCATGTTCGACTTTGATAACGAGCATGTGGCCAAGCACCTGATCTATGCACGGGATCAGGGCGTTGAAGTGGAGTGTATTGGCGAGTGGTCGCAGGTGGCCTCGACAAATTGCAGTGAAAACATAGCGGCCTTGCGGCGGGCCGGCATTCCCGTGTACGGGGTTGTTCGAAACGCGCCCGCAGATCCACGGGAAGGCATTGCGAGCATGCACACAAAATTCATCATCTTTGATGGCGAAGTCGTCCATTCCGGCTCCTACAACCTTCACTTTCACCTCTGGGGCGGCAACTGGGAGGGTGGCCTTGCCTACGAATCTCGTGATGCAGCGGTTCTCTATGAGAACGTCTATCAAGGCATCAGAAGAGGTCTGTTCGAAAGCCTTACGGTTGATCCGCTGGCACCATATAATCTCTACTACAGCTTTGGAGCAAGCTGGACGGGGAGCAGATGGTTCAGGCCACAGGACGCTATTATTACGGAAATCGCCCGAGCAAGGCATTCCGTCACCCTCTGCATGTTCGGCCTGTCCCATTTGTCCGGCGTTTCAATCGATGATGACCATGAGACAGGCGTGATCGATGCCCTTATTGCCGCAAGGGATCGTGGGGTGAGGTTGAGGATCATTGTCAACGGCCTCATGGCTCACGCGGGACCCGAGCCTGCTCCATGGGACAAGGACTTTGCGAGACCACTGAAGGAGCCCATTAGGAAACTGAAGAATGCCTGGATGGAGGTCTATCTCGTCTACTATTGGGAAAGCATACACTCCCCGCTCCATCACAAGTTTGCCGTTTTTGACGGGACCACTGTCATTGCCGAATCATACAACTGGTGGGAGGCGAGTCCCCATTCTGACGAGGTCCTGTCCGTCACGCGGAACCCCCAGATCGCCGATGCATTCCTCGAAGAGGCAGATCTCATCCTGAGGTCGTTCAGGATCAGAAGGGCGTGATCGTATGAACCTCATCAGAACATAGTCGAAGGCAGCCACAAAGCCATCTTCTTTCCGATCCTGCACGAGCAATTTTCGCAAAAAGCGCCCCTGAGGCCGCCCAAATGGGTAAGGTGGCACCGCAGCACCGTGCCACCACGAAAGACGATTCTAGGGCCCTTCCCGGCGATCAACATAAAATAAGAAAAGGTACAATTACTAGTTATGAAATGGAGACACGTTTTTGCTGCATCATGGAGCGATCGCCAAAAGTAATTCCCTTTTGCCTTGCTCTAACCCCGGTCTCACCATTCCTTCGCGCAGCTTCCTTAGCTCCCATCTCCCACCCATCGTAAGTCCTCCTTTCATTTGCCTGCGGAACTCCCTTCAGCCCGCTGCCGGCGGGCTTCGGTCAGACATCCTCGGCATGCTCTTCATCAAACGCCTCTCGGATGAGTTCGACCGAAAGCGCGAGCAGCTCCGCAAGACCACCTACGCCCACCTGAAAGATCAGCCCGAGCTCGTCAAGGAACTCCTCGAAGACAAGACCTCTTACGGCGAGACGTTCTTCGTGCCGGTCCGCGCCCGTTGGCACGAGTCGTGGACCGATGAAAACGGCGATCTGGTGCCTGCCCTGAAAGACCTCAAGTACGACATCGGCAACATGTTGAACAAGGCCATTGCCGCAGTCGAGGAGGAGAACGACGCCCTTGCGGGCGTGCTCAAGAACAACATTGATTTCAACGCCATCAAGGGCAAAACGAAGATCCCCGACCAGAAGTGGAAGGACCTCCTTGACCATTTCAATCAGCCTCAGTTTGTGCTGGTCAACGACAACTTCGAATTCCCCGACCTTTTGGGCGCTGCCTACGAGTATCTCATCAAATTCTTCGCCGACAGTGCAGGCAAGAAAGGCGGAGAATTCTACACCCCCGCCGAAGTGGTCCGTCTCCTGGTGCAGATTACGAAGCCCGAGGCAGGCAGTGAAATCTATGACCCCACGGTCGGCTCGGGCGGCTTCCTGATCCAGTCGCATCAATACGTCGAAGAGCAGGGGCAAAACCCGAACGATCTCGCCCTCTATGGCCAGGACTCGAATGGCACCGTCTGGTCCATCTGCAACATGAACATGATTCTCCACAACATCACCCGTTTCACCATTGAAAACGGAGACACCCTGGAGGACCCGCAGATACTGGAGAACGGCCAGATAAAGAGGTTCGACCGTGTCCTCGCCAATCCGCCCTTTTCTCAGAACTACAGCAGGGCGAACATGAAATTCCCCACCCGTTTTCGTGAGTGGTGCCCGGAGACAGGGAAGAAGGCGGATCTCATGTTTGTGCAGCACATGCTCGCGAGCCTCAAACCCCGCGGCCATATGGCCACCATCATGCCTCACGGCGTGCTCTTCCGGGGCGGCAAGGAAAAACTGATTCGCGAGATCTTTATTAATGACGACGTGATCGAGGCCATCATCAGCCTCCCTCCAGGGCTCTTCTACGGCACGGGCATACCCGCCTGCGTGCTCGTGTGCAACAAGAGCAAGTCTGAAGAGCTACAGGGCAAGGTCCTCTTCATCAACGCTGACCGCGAGTATGCCGAAGGGAAAGCCCAAAACAAGCTGCGACCCGAGGATATCGAGAAGATCGACTTCGTCTTCACGAACAAGCGGGAGATCCCGAAATACAGCCGGTTAGTGGACAAGACCGAGATTGTCGAAACCCATGACTTCAATCTCAATATCCGGCGCTACGTGGACAACATGCCTGACCCGGAACCGGAGGACGTGCAGGCCCACCTGATCGGTGGTATACCGGAGGCCGAAGTCTACGCCCGCGCTGCCGACTTTGCCCGATTCGGCGTCGATTCCGATGCCCTGTTCCGGCCGGAACGGACGGGCTATCTCGCCTTCCAAGCCGAAATAAACGCAAAATCTGCCATAAAGCCGCTTCTGGAGGTTCATCCATCCCTTCAGCACACACTCTCCTCCCATCATGAGGCCCTGGAAGAGTGGCGGAAAGTAGCCCGGATCGATTTTGCGGGCTTGAGCGACGGCAGGAAGATGCCTGAGGTCCGCACCGAGCTACTCTCCAGCCTCAAGGCGAAGCTGGTCCCCCTTTCTGTGCTCGACGAGTTCAAGAGTGCGGGCGTCTTTGTTAACTGGTGGCAGCAGATCCGCTACGACCTCAAGACCATCGTCTCTATCGGCTGGCATACGCGCTCATCCCCGATGAATACCTTGTCGCCCAGTATTTTCAAGCTGAAGCGGACGAGATAGAAGCGCTGGAAGCCCGCATCAGTGAGGCCCAGAGCGAGCTGGCCGAAGCAGTGGAAGTGGCAGTGGAAGTGGCTGCGTACGAGCCGGAGGAAGACGAGACGGTCACCGCCACGGTAATAAAAAAGGCCCTCAAGGAACTGATCGACGACCTTAAAAGTAGTACCGGGGAATCGGCGCGCAAAGAGATGGAAAACTTGAAAGGCCACGAGAATGCCATAGCCACAATCGAACAACGGATCAAGGAAACAAAGGCGACCCTCAAGGCCAAGACAGACGAACTGGAACTGAAGCTTCGACTCAAGCGCGTAGGTGGGGACGAACTCAAGGCAGAAAGCAGGGAGCTGATGCGACAGGTAGACGACCAACTGGCAAAACTCGGCAGCGCCAGGAAGGACGACAAAAAGAAGATCGCCGCCCTCAACAAGGATAAGACTGCCCTTGAAGCGAGGCTCTCTAAAATCGATGCCCTCCTTGCTGTCATAGGCGGCCAATTGACCGATGTCGAAGCCCGCCGCCTCATCCTCAAAAAGCTCTACGACCTTGCCGCCAATGAGCTGAACCGTTATCTCAACGCCGAAAAACGCTCCCTCATCGCTGGCGTGGAAAAGCTCTGGGACAAATACGCCGTCTCAAGCCGAGAATTGGAGCGGGAACGGGCAGAAACTCTGAAGATACTGGATGGGTTTTTGAAAGGGTTGGGATATCTGGAATAGGAACGATGGAAGGCTGGAAGACGACAACTCTTGGCGAATGCCTTGCTCTGCTGACGGACTATACTGCAAATGGAAGCTTTGAAAGCCTGAAGCAGAACGTCACTTACTTTGACAACCATGAATACGCAGTGCTCGTCAGAACATCTGATCTTGCCAAATCACCTTTTGCGCCAGAACGATTTACCGACCATCATGGCTATCACTTCCTGGAGATATTGTCAAATGTTGGTG
>DCUF01000080.1 GCA_002328485.1 Deltaproteobacteria bacterium UBA2221 | reverse complement strand
ACTTAATTGTGCGGAATGCTCTAATACTGATGGCATCTTGCATCGGACAGGTTTACTATCAGTGGATCGCGCAAGCAAGCTACGGAAACAGCTTCATAAAAAACTACATAGTCAAAATTGCATCCTATTTGCTTGTGTTTGTGGCGGGCCCCGTACTAGTAATCATGTTGTTCTCTCCAACACTTTTTTCATTTATATTTTGGCATGAATGGCGGGTTGCCGGTGATTACGCAAGAATTCTCATACTCCCTCTTGCCATAAAGTTCGTTGTCTCTCCTCTCACTGCTACCATGCCGGCATCCGGTAGAATAAAGCTCGGTTCGGCTTGGAAGCTCGCGTACTTTTGCGGTGCTTTGGTGGTTCTGTGGGTCGCATCCCATTTTTCCGTAACCGCATTTCTGTGTGCCTATGCGGCCTATGAAGTACTGGCGCACAGCGTCTTTTTTAACCCTCGTTATGAAGGCGTTACCTTCAGTAAATGCATTTACGGGCGATTGTGCGGATAAGGAAAACCCCCCTGGAGAAGGATGAAGAAGTGATGAGACGGAAGGCTTACAGATAACACAACGGACATCGCCATTCCCCAGAGCCTATATGGTAATGGGATAAGGGAGGTTATGGATCTGGCCACTTCGCTTTCAAGTCTTTCTCATACATTAGACTCAAGAATTTGACTCAAGAAGATGACTGTTATATATATTCCGACCACCATGGACCTGAACTCTGTAATTGATAGGATGGGTTTTGCTTGCACGAAAGCGAGTGGCGGGCCGGAGATCAGATACTTTCTTAGCCATTTACCGCCGGTGTAATGATGTGACGCTTGAAATTGGCGGACGAAGACTCCTGTGATGGGCAGTCCGCAGAAGGGGAAGAGCGTGGAGCAGTTCGGTATGCCAAAGATTGGGATTGTTACGCCAAGCTATAACCAGGGAGCTTTTATTCGAGATACGATTGAAAGCGTACTTCAACAGGGGTATCCAAACTACGAATACTGGGTCATCGATGGCGGATCGACGGATAATACCTTAGACATCTTGAAAAGCTATGGAGAGAGAATCCACTGGATTAGTGAAAAAGACAGAGGCCAGGCGCATGCGATCAACAAGGGCATGCAAAAGATGTCAGCCGATATCGTTGCATTTATCAATTCCGATGATCTTTATCTTCCCGATGTGTTGTCCCTCGTTGCTCGCTATTTCTCGGAGCATCCCGAAGCAATGTGGGTAACGGGAGATTATTCCATCATCGACCAAGCTGGGAACGTGATACAGTCCTACGTCGCCCGGTACAAGAAAAAGATCAGGAAACGACCGACTTTTCAAAGGCTGTCGGTAGCGAACTACATCGCCCAACCGAGCACTTTTTGGAGAAGCGAACTGATAGCAGAGGTTGGCCTTTTTGATGAATCTTATCGCTACTGTTTCGACTACGATTACTGGCTCAGAGCCGTAGAGAAATATCCACCACACATCATCGGCGACCGGATTTCGCTATTCAGAATTCATAGAGATTCGAAAGGCGGCTCAGAGTTTTCGAAACAGTTCCAAGAGGAGCATGAAGTTCTCCGTCGGCATACTTCAAACAGATTGCTTCTCGGCTTGCATCGGCTTCATTCAACCCTAATTGTTTTTGCATATCGTATGCTTAAGCCCTACAATAAAAAGGCTGCATCCGATCGACGGATGTGCTCGATTTGAACAAGCCCCTCGTTTCTGTCCTTATCTGCTCCTACAATGCGGAAAAGTTTGTGGAGGCAACCGTAAGATCGGTATCAAATCAGACCTATGCCAACATGGAAATATTGGTACTCGATAATGATTCATCGGACGAAACGGTAGGAGTGCTTCGGAGGGTGGCAGAGGAAGACCCCAGATTGAAAATCTACGAAGCAATGAGTAACCTGGGAGCCTATGGCGGGTTAAATTACCTGTTAGATAGAGCGGCGGGCAGGTACGTCGCCATCAATGATCATGACGACATATGGAAAAATGACAAGATCAGAAGACAGGTGGAATTCCTGGAAACCAATGGGAATTACGTCGGCTGTGGTACGGCCATGATTAATCACTACGAGAAGTACAACTGCTTTGTAATGAGAAGGCTGAGACGGATCGGAACTGTCGCTTGGCATACTTCACTTGTCTTTAGGAATTCAGGCCAACGTTATGATGAGTCAATAAAAGTGGCAACCGACTTCCATTTCATGAAAAATGTCCTCTGTAGGAACCACCTTTTGATCTACAATCACCGTGAGCCTTACGTGTTACGGAGGATAAGAGCGGATCATTCAAACCTCTCGACGAAGTGGATCCGCATAAGAAATCTTAAAGAAATTCTTCGTGCCAAAGTAAACACCGTCGACAAGTTGGCTCTTCTAAATCGGGTTCTGCTGGGTCAGACCCTGAGCGATTATCTTGTCTTGATGCTGCTTATGAGGAGACATATTCTCTCGAAGACCGATGTGGAGGAATATTTCGATCTTGAGGAGTTCCCTCTGAACGACCGCTTTGCCCAAAGTTTGTGAAAATACTTATCGGATTCGAGCGCAAGGTCTTGGGAAAGACAACACGGCCGATAATGAAATTGTCCGACGCAGACGGTAAAAGAGAGATGAAACTGAAGAACTACTCTTTCTTGTACCATTCTATCGTCTTCCTTAACCCTTCCTCAAAGCCGGTTTTGGCCTTGAAACCGAATTCCTGTTCGGACCGTGTGGTATCGAGCATGCGGCGCGGCTGGCCGTCGGGCTTTGTGCTGTCCCACACAACCTGTCCGGTGTAGCCGGTCAATCTGATCAGCAATGCAACCAGATCTCTTATGGATATCTCGAACCCTGTGCCAATGTTGATCGGCTCGCTCTTGTCGTATTGCTCCATGGCGAGGATGATCGCTTCTGCAGCGTCTTCGACGTAGAAGAATTCACGGGTAGCCGAGCCTGTGCCCCATACCTCGACGATAGTAGAAGAACCGATGGACGATGGACGATGGACGATCACGTCCCTTGGCCGATTTGCTGCCTCGTTGTCTAAAACTCCACTGAGTTCTGAAGGTACGGTCGCCCCAGCAGACGAAGCCTGCGGTCGTCCAAGGGAGCCTGAGCGCCCGGTCTTCCATCCATCGGTATAGGAGATTCCAAACTGGGCGAGGAGGGTAACAAGATCATGGAGAGGTGAATCAGGGCCTGCAGTGAAAGGTTTGCCGTCCATGATGAGGTCCGTTTCGTGGTTGAACTGGAAGTCGCGGACGATGGCGGCGAAATCGCCGCGAGACAACAGGTTTGCGAGGTGGAACTTGCGGATTAGTGCGGGGATCACGTGGGAGGACCTGAAGGTGAAGTTATCACCAGGACCGTACAGATTAACGGGCAGGAGAAAGATCGAGTTGAAGCCGTACTGCTGCCGGTAGGCCTGGGACTGGGCCAGCATCATCTTCTTGGCGATCCCATAGGGGGCATTCGTCTCCTCGGGGTAGCCATTCCAGATGTCGTCTTCGCGGAAGGGGACGGGTGTGAACTTCGGATAGGCGCAGATGGTGCCAAGAGCCACGAACTTATCAACCCCGTGAACATAACCCTCATGCATGAGCTGAATGCCCATAATGGCGTTGTCGTAGAAAAGTGAGGCCGGGTTTTCCTGGTTAAAGCCGATGCCTCCCACCTTGGCGGCAAGGTGAATAACGATATCTGGCCGGGTTTCCCGGTAGAGGCGCTGAACATCCTCTCTGTTGACGAGATCGTATTCGGGCAGGTCAGCGATGGAGATGTTTTCGTAGCCCTTCTCTCCCATATGATGAATGAGGTGTTTGCCGAGAAAACCTTTGCCGCCGGTGACTGTTATTCGTTTACTTCGCAAACTCATAGAGCGCTCCGGTGGAAGAGGGAAGAGGGGCGATGGGAGATTCAGTGGCAGAAGGCATCAGCTTTTTTCGCCATGGTGGGCCGCATGGCAGATATATGTTCGTAAGACTCATCGAGTCGCGCAAAGGTCGTCTTGTCGATATGGCATGTCTTTGTTTCGGCTGCTTCTTGAGCCGCATCGGTCAACTTATAAATGAATACTCCTTTATAGCGTCTCTTTCTCCATTCATAGGAAAGGTTCGCATAAACAGCTCTCGACGATCGTCTAATCTGATCCGTCAAAGAATATTTCTCGTCCGGCGGAAAGGTCTTTGAAGCTTTGTATATCTCCATAGCCGTCTTGAATGCCTTTTGATAGACGTCCAGATCTCTCACGCTTCTTAGGGCACCTCTTGGCCTTCACTGTCATTCATCCGTTCTGCCTGCGGCACTATCGTCCTTCGTCCCAGCCCATAATACGTGTTCGTCCCGCATCCTTCGTCGCTTCAATGTTCCCTTATCTGCTCGTAAACCGAGAAATCATGTTTGGTGTACGTGAAACCCTTGCATTTCGAGGCTTCGAGGCCTTGGCAGGGTGCTGTCATGCCGACCGCCTGCACATCGCAGTCGATCATAATCCTGACTAGCTCGTCGAAGGTCACACGAGGCTCCCAACCCAGCTTTCGTCGTGCCTTAGTGATGTCCGCCTGGAGGGCTTGTACCTCCGTAGGCCTGAAATACCTTGGATCCACATGAATAAGCTCGGTACCGGGAGGCAGGTGGCCCCAGGCGGAAGATTTTACGGATCCGATGGTCTCCGCTCTGGAGCCTTTCCATTCTAGTTCAACCCCCATGTACCAAAAGGCCGTTTCGACGAAATCTTTGACCGTATGACTTTCCCCCGTCCCCACCGCGTAATCATCCGGCCGGTCCTGCTGAAGCATGAGCCACATCATCTCCACATATTCCGGTGCAAATCCCCAGTCCCTCTTTGCCGTGAGATTCCCCAGGTAGAGCTTCTTCTGGGTTCCTTTCAGTATGTTCGCAACCGCTCGGGTGATCTTCCTGGTAACGAACGTTTCACCGCGTCGAGGCGATTCGTGGTTGAAGAGAATGCCGTTGCAGGCGAAAAGATTGTAGCCTTCCCGGTAGTTGACGGTCATCCAGTAGGCATAAATCTTGGCAGCCGCATAGGGGCTTCTTGGGTAGAAGGGGGTTGTCTCGCTCTGGGGCGGCGGCGAGGCGCCAAATAGCTCGGAAGAAGAGGCCTGGTAGTATCGGGTCGTGATCCCGCTTCTCCTGATCGCTTCAAGGAGCCGCGTGGTTCCGAGACCGGTTGAATCCCCGGTGTACTCGGGCATGTCGAAGCTCACCCGTACATGGCTCTGGGCCGCCAGATGATAAACCTCGTCCGGCTGAATATTGTAGACAAGATGGGCGAGCTGGCCTGCATCAGAAAGGTCCCCATAATGGAGGAAGAGGCGGGTGCCGCTTTGGTGAGGATCGGTGTAGATGTGATCGATCCTGCCCGTATTGAAGGTGCTGGCGCGGCGGATGAGGCCGTGCACCTCGTAGCCTTTTGAGAGGAGAAACTCGGCGAGGTACGAGCCGTCCTGGCCAGTGATGCCGGTTATGAGGGATTTTTTCATGGGTGATCCTTCTTAATCAATGTTTTGGGCGAGCGAAACGAAAGTGGGAACGGGGAGCGTTAAAGGATCGATGGACGAGGGAAGGGCTCCTGGGCGGCTCTTGAAATGTTTCCATCTTCTGAAATTCATAAAGCTTGATTTCTCGTGTGTGACCAAGCTATCGATCGGGCAATAAAATACCTGAGTCAGATTACCGTGCACAGGCAACCATCGGATGGTGAAGAAAGGATTCTTGCCCGATGCGGCTGCACTGCTGAGGATTCATTCCCAGGTACTCCGCTACGTCCTAATCCGCCTTGCCCTGCTTTCGAAGCCGTACCACCTGATCCTGGAACGCCTGTTGGACTTCCTTCTTCAGATTGCGACCATTGATCTTTTCTGTGAGAGGATTCTACCATATCGTGAGATGATATGCTCAATTTAATTCCCGAGGTGATAACTTATTAATATTCAGAGCAAATCGTCCCACGCATAGGCATTCCAGAACCCTGAAGTACCATTTCTGCCATCAAAATCATGGACCCTTTCTCAAAATCATTCCCGTTTACTGTTGAACATTTTAGACATTCTACCAGGGATGTGCTTCTCTATGAATCGTGGCGCAACGTTATCTTGCTCCCAACCCCGACGATGCCTCCCTGGCCGATCTCCAGGCAGTACGCAAGGCTGGTAGGAGGGAGACGGATCGACGATGCGTTGTCACTATCATGCTCCTCATCGGCTCTTCGAGAGAACAGATGAAAGACAAAGACGCTCCGGCGCTATCCCACCATCTTGTTTTTGTCGGTCCCTGATCTGATGACCTTGAGGCCGAACCGTTTCAGAATTTTGTAGAAGGGATAAAGGGCCAGAAGCATGCTTACCTGCAGTCTGCCTCTCGAACCGAAAACAAGATCCACAGCCAATTTTTGATAGAGGGTGCGGGAATGGCTCGATATGCCCCCGTCATCACAGATCGCTATGGGCCGGTCGACCTTTTCCCACCGCTTGTGGGCCACCAGATTGAAGAAGAGGTAATCGGAGATGGTCACGCCCGGCGCCACAAGGTAGGCGCCAACCTCTTCGTGGAGACGTTTCCGGTAGAGAAATGACTGGTGAATGATCCTCTTGCGGCGGTGATCGCAGACAAATAATCTGCTGCGGGCGCCGCGGAACCAGGTGTCGCTGTACAGGATATCGACGTTCTCAGTAGCCTGCCGTATGGTTCTTTCCAGGGCGCTGTCATCACAGAAGATATCGCCTGCGTTCATAAAAATGAGCCACTCCCCGGAGGCGAGACCGATCGCCTTGTTCATGGCATCGTAGACACCCTGGTCGGGTTCGGTTGCCCACCTGGCCAAACGGTTTTGGTACTGTTCAATCACCTTGACGGTTCCGTCCGTGGATCCCCCGTCAATGATGATGTATTCCTTGGCGTTGTAAGTCTGTGAAAGGACGCTCCTGATCGTCCCCTCCATGGCCTCCTTACAATTCAATGACACGGTAATGACGCTGACAAAGGGCATAGGGTTCATGGGGCGCCACCCGCTTGGGCCTCTGGTTCCGGTCCCATACCGTTCCGGTGGAGGTAGCCCAGGTCGTCATCGTCGAGTTCTTTTCCGGCGGCCTTTCGATAGAGGGCCCTATAGGCCCTGGCTGTCGCCGACCAGGTGAACCTCCTTGCCCACTCGTGTCCCTTCTCGCGAAGGCTCGACCGCAACGTATGGTCCGTGGTCAGGGCGACCATGGCATCGGCTATGCTCTCCGCCGAGCGGGCGTCCATGAAAAGGGCTGCCTGGCCGGCATACTCCCGAAGGGGGGCGATATCGGAGCAGGCCAGGGGGGCGCCGGCCCGGAGTGCCTCGATCACCGGGAATCCGCCGGCCTCAAAGAGGCTGGGAAATACGACAAACCTGGCCAGCCTGTAAAGTGCCTGCAGCTCGTTCGTGCTCACAAAGCCGGGAAAGGAAACCTGGTCCGACAGCTCCAGAGTTCGGATGGCAGCCTCAATCGTGGGCCAATAGAAATTCTTGTTTCCTGTACAGATGAGGCGGATTACCAGGCCATGTTTGCTCTTGAGCAGCGCGATAGCCTCCAACAGCCGAAGGTGGTTCTTGTGAGGCCATGTCTGAGCAGGATAAAGAACGAAGCTATCGGGTAGCCTGAATTTGTTCCCGGTGCGAAGCAGATCTTCTTGATCGATGGACTGATACAATTCAGTCGGCGGTCCCAGGACGATCACTTGAATCTTGTCGGGGTTGATGTGGAGGCTTGTGGAGACATCTTCCTTCACGGCCATGGAAGCAGCCGCCACTGAAGCAGAGGTCTCGCAGGCGACCCTATACGTTACGTCGAGCTGGGCCAACTCATGCTTTGTAAAAAACTCCGGATAGTGCAGGTGCTGAAGGTCGTGGGGATTGTAAATGGCCGGCAATCCGGTGGCCACAAACTGCTGATGGGGGAAATGGATGATGTTGCCCCCCAGCGACTCGTAGAACCCGCTCGACTGACGGACGCGAGGGGAGAACAGGGGCCTGTTCACCGCTCTCTGGAGTCCCCTGTAGAGCCGGTCCAGGGACAGACCGAGGTAGCCCAGAAGCCTTCTGCAACACTGGACACCTCCCGACAGAGAGGCCGGACCGGTAACGAGCCTCTGGTTTGGTCCCAGGAGCGGATAGAGCCAGTCGCTCCCATGCCGTGGGCCGACGATGATATACTCCTCAGGCCCGTCGGGCAGGCGACCGAGGGCGCTAACGAGACTGGCTGTAAAGTGCTGGACCCCGCCTGCCGTCCCATCACCCGGCATCTGTGCGTCAATGATTATCTTCAAAGGCCTCATGGGATACAAAACCGCCGAAGGGTCGGGCCGTTATGAAACGTTCCACCGGTGAGAGGCATCAACCGGAAGACCCAAAAATGGTGAGCGGTTCCATAATGGCTTCGTTACCTGTTGCGTCGTAATCTGCCGACCAGTGCGCCAGTACCCTGGAAAAATAGGTGACTGCGTTCAGGATGGGCTTGGTCTTCATCGTATCCTTGATCGTGTGGATGAGTTCCCGGACATAGTTCTCCGTCGTAAAGGTCTGCAAGGCCCACCGCTGGCCTTCTGCAGCCATGGCCTCCCGTTGCGCCGGGTCGCTGAACAGGGCCTCCAGAGCCGACCGGATATCGGCAACCTCGTTGTCCGGGCGTATCTTCATCACGCATGACGAAGGAATTTCCCGGTAAAATCCCGTGTCCGTGACGATGGTCGGCTTTCCGTTCAGAAGCGCCTCGACGAGGGAGCCGGAGGCCGCTTCGAGACTGGGCAGGCGCAGACAACTTATGACGTCACTTTCTTCAATGGCCCTGAGGAGTGCCCCGTCGTCAACCTCGCCGGAGACAACGAGGTCGACCCCGTTTTCTTTGGCCAACCGGGTAAGCGCTGTCGCCGTTTCGGGCTTGATGGCCCCCACGAGGCGGTACCGGGAATGTCCCCCTAGCAGCGGGCTTGTACCAAGGGCGCGGATGACGCTCTCGACCCGTTTGTTCGCGTTGACGTGTCCTATGGTCAGAATGGCAAATTTTTCTCCGGGCGGCCGATAGACCATCCCTCCGGGCAGGCTGGAGCCCAGGTTTTTGTTGTAGGTCAAAGGGACTACCCGAACGGGTCCGGCACAGGAGTTGACCACCCGCTCACAACCCCAACTGCTGTGGGTAATGACAGCGTGGGCCATGGCGCACACCCATTCGATCATAGGCGCCCTGTCTTTGGTTTCCTCTATAAAGGTTTCAGGGGCTGAGTGGGTAAGAAACGGCTTTACCATTTCCTCCCCGTACCAGGCACGAACTATCTCAACCCCTCGCGCCCTGTTGGAATCGGACCAGGCCCGAAACAGGTGCCCCAGGAAGAAATCATGGAGGATGACGATGCCGGGGAGGGCCGCCAGCCACTCCAGCCCCCCTTTGTGAAAATCGTAGTTGTCACCGATCTGGTAGATGAGCACATCGGCATCCTCAGCGACCCTCGTCACCTGATGGGTCCTTGTCCATGGCAGGACCGGAGCGCCGAAATGGTGGGTCTCGCTTTTCAGCAGACCCTCGATCTCGGTTCTGACAATCGTGACCTCATGTCCCTGGGCAACAAGCTCCTGTGAAACCAAGGCGCAGCACCCCCCTATGGACGACACCTTTTTTGCGGGTGTAAAGATCACAAGCTTCATCGCAGAAGTACCTCTATGATGGGAGACCAATCACCCCTTGAGTCGGCGCCGCCGGCCGGAGGAACGAGCACCTTGGCATCGACCTGGTTATGCTCGAGCAGGTATTGTCTCGTGGTCTCGGCGCCTACCAGGATACGGCGGCTTTCTCGAAAGCTCTCATTTTCGGCATTCCTGATCAGCATCCGAAGTTCCGATGCCTCTCCATCCGGCGGTCTATTAACAACCCCATTACCGTCAATGAGATCGTGCCCGTGTTCGTAACCGAGGACCCACAAGGTTTTTTTGGGATGTCTGATCAAAAAGGCCGGGAATCCCATGGCAATGACGTGATCCACGTTCCATAACTCGAAGGCCCGGACCATCAACATCTGAGAGGTGATACGGTCAGCAGGCTCCCACTGAAAGGGGATACGGAGGGCCTCCGACTCGTGCCCGGCTATGATGAGGGCCTTCTCAAGGCGGGCGGCAAGCTCGTCGGTCTCGGTCCGCTGAAAGGGCGTCATGGTGTGTACAATCAGGATTTTCATGCAAGCAGCCTCTGGAGGACGTGGGACCAGGAGATATTCAGCTCGACCAGACGATCCCGGGCATTTCGTCCCATCGCCTCCGTCCTTGCCCGGTCCGTATAGAGCCTGTCCATGGCCTCCCCTATCGCTGCAGGTGACGGTTCGGCAACATAACCGTTGATGCCGTCCTGCACGAGTTCCAGTACGCCCCCTGAATCGAATGTCGTCAGGATCGGTTTCGAGGCGTGGCTCGATTCAACACTCGGATAGCCGTAGGAATCCTCGTCGAGGGGCAGGTACGCGGTAGCCAGGCAGGCAGCCAGTTGTTCGACCTTCTCCTCCTCGGTGATCCAGCTGTTGCCGATGATAACACGATCCCCAAGGCCCAGCCTGGCAGCCCGGGCGACGAGCTCGTTGGGATAGGCGTTGTCGGAGCTTGCACCGGACAGGCGGAGCCGAACGGGCGTCTTGGTATACCCCAGGGCCTCGATGAGCAGATGCTGGCGTTTATGATGCTCCAGCCGGGAGATGCAGACGATTTCGTCGTTGAAGCCGGAGCAGCGAAAGCGGCCGGGCTCGAAGACAGGTGGGAAGAGGACCTCGCCGTCGACGGCGTTGTACGTCTTGAGACGGTTCGAGACGACCTTCGAATTGGTGAATATGGCCTTGGCCTCCCTCAGTGCGGCCGTGTCGGCGGCATGGAGGGCTTCACGGATGCCCCGGTGCCTCGCATCGTCCGGAAAACCCCGGTAAGGGCTGTCCCAGAGATCGTAAAAAGCGCGGATATGGTGGATAAACCACAAAATCTTATGGTGATGGTGCATGACGTGTGCCTGCGGCCTGAAGCAGACGATTCTGTCAGCCCTTTCGAGGTCTATCCAGCGATAGGCCATCATCTGCTGAAATAACAGGTCGGGCGTATCGACCTGGGGCAGGTACACGATTTCAACCTCGTGGCCCGCCTCTTCGAGGACAGGCTTGAGCCAGTCCACGATATTACGCCCCCCTCCCTTGATGAAGGGCACAAATGAGGAACAGAGGGCGATCTTCATGGCTGCCCCAGGGCTGCACGGAGGCTGCCGGCTATCCGATCCACATCGGCCCTGGTCAGGCCCTGATGGGTGGGCAGATTGATGCCCCTCTGCGCCCACAGATCCGCAACAGGGTACGGGGTATCCTCTCTATAGGGTGGCAGGACGTGCATAGGGTAGAAGACAGGGCGCGTTTCGATGTCTGCCTCATCGAGTCTCTCCATGACCAGATCCCGCCTGTTTCCGTCTCCCTTGCGCAGGAAGATCGTATACATCCAGTAGACGTGTCTGGCCCAGTCCGCCTCCGTCGGCAGGATGATTTCGTCCTGGAGGTCTGCCAGGGCCTCGTTGTACCATGCGGCCAGGGTCTTGCGGTCTGCCAGGGCCTTTTCCACCCCCTCCATCTGGGCCAGACCGATCGCCGCCTGGATGTTGGTCATGCGGTAGTTGTACCCCACCACGAGGAACCAGTAGCGGCGATGTGCATCGACCCCCTGTCCACGGTGCAAGCGGAGGCTGGCTGCAAGGTCGTCGTCATCGGTGGTAATCATACCCCCCTCGCCGGTGGTAATGATCTTGTTGCCAAAGAAGCTGAAGGTCGCGCAGGTGCCGAGACCTCCCACTTTTTTGCCCCGTACCGCAGCGCCATGGGCCTCTGCCGCATCCTCTACCACCCACAGCCCATGGCGGCGCGCCATGTCATTTATCGCATCCATATCGGCCGGATGGCCGTAGAGGTGAACGGGAATGATGCCCCGCGTCCTCGGGGTTATTTTTCGTTCGATATCCTCGGGGTTGATGTTCATGGTTTCGGCACACACGTCCACCAGCACCGGTGTGGCGCCGCAGTATCGGACCGCATTGGCCGTGGCGATGTAGGTTACCGTGGGAACGATAACCTCGTCCCCGGGGTTGAGCCCGAGGGATACAAGGGCCACATGGAGGGCCGTGGTGCCGTTGTTCACGGCCACCGCGTGCCGTACGGAACAGAATGCTGCAAATGACTCTTCAAAGGCGCCGATATATTTGCCGTTGGAAGATATCCAGTTGGTATCGAGACAATCGAGAACATACCGGCGCTCATTCCCCGCCATGGTGGGCTGGGCTACAAAGATTCGGGCCATGTCTTCTCCTGAGAGATCATTTAATAGGGTCGCCGACAACCCTCGCCGGCACGCCGACGGCTGTCGCCTTGGGTCCGATATCCGAGATGACGACCCCGCCTGCCCCAACGGTCACCCCCTCGCCGATGCGGATTCCGTCGATCACGGTGCAGCCGGCCCCGAGAAAACTGTGGTCGCCGACCCTCACATTGCCGGACAGGGCGCATCGGGGTGCGATATGGACCCCCCTTCCGATCCGGCAATCGTGGTCGATTGTCGCACCGGTGTTGATGATGGCGAGATCACCGATAAGGGCCGATGCGTTGATGACCGCCCCTGCCATGACGGCGATACCGGTTCCCAGCTCTGCCGTTGGGGAGATGACGGCATGGGGGCTGATGGCATTTACCAGCCCATATTCCTGGTCGACCGCCAGCCTGGCCAGGCGATCCCTGATTCCGTTCGATCCGATGGCCACAAAAGCCCTCGAATATCCCTTCTGATGGAGCGTGGCGAGGTTATCGTCGCCGTTCAAAACAGGCACGTCCAGGCAGCGGTCGGGACTGCCCGGAGCCCCTACGCAAAAGGCCACCCTCTCACCCATGGAGCGGAGCAGCTCGATGCAGACCTTCGCGTGTCCCCCGGCGCCGATAACGATTATATCGGTATTCATTCGGTCAGCCTGCTCCATGCCTTAGAATCGTTACGGGAAAAGAAGAGATTCACGGAATCGATCGCCTCGAGCCGTTGAAGGGACCACGTTTCAAGGGCCCCGGTAACGTCGTTGATAACCCGGTAGTCCAGCCCGAGCCCGGCGAATCCCCCAAGCCACTGGCTTGCTGTCCGCCCGGTCCGACGAAGGTGTGAGGGGCCGAATTCAACGATCAAGGCGATATCGGAATTGCCGGTGATCAATGATGCGCCCCCTTCGATGACGTCCAGTTCCGCCCCCTCCGCATCGATCTTCAGGAGATCAATGCGCTGACCGGCGGGTATGACGCCGTCCAGCCTCACTACGGGCACCTCTACCGGTTCTTCGGCAAGGTCCGGGGGCACGTTCAACTCGAAAAGGGAATGGTGTCCGTTGGTGGTTCCCAGATGGAGTTTCTGAAGATGTAGGCTACTGGAGACCGCTGCCTGATGAACCTCCGCCATATCAGAGAACCCGTTCATTAAAAGGGACTTTTCGAGCATCCGCACGGTCGGTTTGAAGGGCTCGAAGGCGATGATCTTCCCTCGGCCTTCCATAGCCCTGGCGGCGGCCAGGACGTGCATGCCCACATGGGCCCCCACATCAACATAGACGTCGCCCGGTTTGAGGAACTTCTGGATAAGGATGCGTGTGCCTCGCTCCAGCTCCCCTGTCTCTATGAGGCAGGCAAGGAGGGTGTGGTCGTCAGCGGGGCAGATGACGAAACCAACCTCTGTCCTCACGAGGGCCTCTCCATTGGCGCAGGTGATGGCAACCCTCCGGGCCGTCACCGTGCTGAGCCCTTCGATGCGATCCAGCCGGGCGGCGAGCCGGTCGCTTCGCATCTGGATCTCCTGGATCGTCGCATCGGCCCTGGTCTGCACCTCCAGAAGGGTGACATCATGGGCCCTCTGAATCTCATGGAGAATGCTGTGGCGCAGCCCATCCATGAGATAGTCCCGGGTCAGGGAGGCGATGGGAAGCAGTATGGGCCTGGCGAGACGGAATCCCAGCCGGGCAAGGGGCAAAAGCAGTCTCGTCGCCCACCTTTGCGAGGACAGGGAGGCATAGAGGGTGGCGCCTTCCGGCCCCGGAACCAGGCCGCCCCCCTCCGTTGGTGACCCCGACGCCCGGAGCCGTTTCCGTGCGGCCGAAAAAGCCGTCGTCATAGCAACACCCCTACGGACTATTCTGTTCATCACTACCCCAATTCGTTCATTCGTGCGTAGGCATCCGTCACCTTCACCGGATCGCCGTGTTCTGCAAGGGTCCCCTTGTGCAACAGGATAGCGGAATCACACAGCCTTTTAATGGTCTCCATATCGTGGGACACAATGAGCATGGTCCCGCCGTTGTTCCTGAACTCCATGATTTTCTGATTGCACTTCTGCTGGAAGTAGGCATCCCCCACCGCCAGGGCCTCATCGACAATCAGGATGTCCGGGGCGATATTGACGGCACACGCAAAGGCGAGCCTCATGAACATGCCGCTGGAATAGGTCTTCATCGGCTGTTCCATAAAGTCGCCGATCTCCGCAAAATCGGCTATGGCCTCGAAACGGAGATCCATCTCCTTATGGGAGAGTCCCATGATCGCCCCGTTCATGTAGACGTTATCCCGCCCCTTGAACTCAGGATGGAAGCCGGCGCCGAGTTCGAGAAGGGCCGAGACCCTTCCGTGGACGGTCGCCCGGCCGGACGTCTCCCTGAGAACCCCGCAAAGGACCTGGAGGAGCGTCGATTTGCCGCTCCCGTTGCGGCCTATCACCCCGAGGGCCTCGCCCTCTCTTACGTCGAAAGAGACGTCTTTCAGCGCCCAGAATTTGGCCGCTTTCGATGGAAAGGGGGAAAGGAGCTCCATGAGGCGCCCCGCGGGGCTCGCGTACATGCCGAACCGCTTGCTCAGGCTGTTTACTTCGATGACTGTCCTGCCCATGGTTTTTCTACATCACCTCTGCGAATTCAGGCTTGAGCTTCCGGAAGAGCATCCCCCCCAGACCGACTATCACGATAGCAGACACCACCAGGTAGGTAAACTCCGGTGCAGGCAGGGGCCTTCCGGTCAGGCAGGCGAACCGGTACCCTTCTATTACATGATAGAAGGGGTTGAGTTTCATGACGAACAAAAGGCGAGGAGGGACCAGGGAAGGGGGGTAGCAGATAGGCGTGAAAAAGAACATTCCCGTCAGGACAAGGCCGATTATCTGGGGTATATCACGGAGGAAGACCGTGAGTGAGGAGAGTATCCACCCGAGCCCCACGCAGATCATGACCGCAAAAAGAAAGTAGACGAGCACGAAGAGCATATTGACGGAAACCGTGTGCGTAAAGGCGACAACGATCGCGTAGAGCAGCACGATACTTACCACCTGGCTTGCCGCGTTGCTGATAACGCTGACAATGGGCAGCACCTCCGACGGAAACCCGACGGCCCGTTTGATGAGGTTGCTGTAAACGAGCAGGACACTGCTGGATGTTCCTATGGTCTGGGCGAGGAATTGCCAGGGGACGAGTCCCGTTACCAGGTAGAGGAAAAAGTTATCCGTCCCATACTCTGGCGGGACCGTTCCCTTCAGGAAGAGACCGAAAACCACGCCGTAGATGGCAATCTGGCAGAGGGGGTTGAGCACGGCCCAAAAGAACCCAAAGAAACTGCCCACATAGGTGGCCTTGAGCTCCCGCAGGGCCATCGCCTTGAGCATGAAACGGATCCTGTAGAGGCGCCGCATAAAATGCAGGAAAACGAGTACATTGGTCATCGCATGCCTTTTTCATTCAATGCAGCGTTCAGGATGTAACCTCTCCATGCGTGACTGGGATCGAAGGCGCCCCAGAAGCGTGCCTTGCCTGCTACGTCGTGGCTTCTTCCCGCCCGACTCGGATCGGCCATATCTTTTGGGATGCCTCAGGGATCTAAAAGGCAAGGGAAAACGATATCTCGAACAAGCGAGTGGCAAAATATCTACCCCAATTCTCGGTGCGAACAAGACCTGAGCCTGTCAAAAACGACGCAAAGCGCTTTCCAGTGTACAATAACATTCTTCTTCATTCAAGCGGTAAACCGGCCACCCGCTTGTTTGCAAAGGAGGGCTATCCTTGTTGGGAAGATGCATCGGCCCGTCAGTTTCAGGACCGTGCAAATCCTTACCCTTCCGGCTCTTTCCGTGGATTACTTACCATACTATATATAAAAGCAGGGGGGTCCTGATTTAAGTATTCTGACGATGCTCCGAAATATTCATTTGTAATGACCTCCGCCTTTTGCAGGCGGGCCGAGTGAAAGGGATGGGGTAAGGCCCTGCCGTCGCCGTCTCTTGAACTCGTAAGGCATATCGTTTGCATAATTTAGCAGATTGGTGGCGCGGCGCAGGCCAAGGGGGATGCCTACCTCGGGCCTCTGGCACCATCTGATGGCCCATCCGGGCGGCTTGGGACAGAAAAATCCGGAAGGGGAAGCAACCATCTTTCGATGGTCCAAATTCGCTCACCTTTCCTACTTTTTGCTTGACATCGGGGCGCACGGAGGTGGTATTATGCCAACAAGCCCGATAAAGATATGCCAGATAAGGAACGGCTATAGAAGGGGGCGGATAGAACACGCAAGATTTTTTTACAAGGATACAGTTTTTTGCTTGACATCAGGGCTATAGGTACCATTAAACTAATTTAATCTATTGCTTTGTATTTGGAATAAAGGCTTTTTCTATCTAGGCGATGGGGCTCAACAACAGCCGAAGAAGAAAAGGATAAAAGATTTGGGAGAAACTATCAGGTCATGCCGAGGGGAGGTGACAATCCGAAAGGCGAGGGCTGACCCGGGTTAACACTAATGCAAGTGTTCATATAACAGTGAGAAAGAGCACAAAATAAAGGAGAACATAATGGCCGATTACAGTACGTACTTTAACATGGTTCAGCAGCTTTACATTGGCTACTATCAGCGGCCGGCAGACCCCGAAGGGTTGCTCTGACCTGTCCCCCAGAATCTGTA
>DCUF01000027.1 GCA_002328485.1 Deltaproteobacteria bacterium UBA2221 | reverse complement strand
GTAGGTCTCTAAGGTCTTCTCCGGCCGAGAAGCGATCTTGCGCAACTTTGCCAGCAGAAACCTGATCCCAACTATAGGCGCAGAGGTTGACAATGTAGAGTTCGGCAAACGCTTTGCCCTGCAAAGCAAGGGGCTTGCTTTGATGTTCCACCCCTACGTAGCTGAGGAAGTGGCCCAGGGAAGGCTTGTAATCATTCCGGTTGCCAACAAAGAACTCAGACTGGGCATCGATGTGGTGACCAACCAGGAAGCCCCGATCTCCCCTCTCTTGAGATCCTTTCTGGACCTGGTCGAGAAGCACTTCGGATACCCCCTCGACTACCCCAGGGACGAGCGTGAACCGGCTTTCCCTTCCCTGCAAAATCTCTTCTTAACCTGAGATGGAGGAAAGGGTTCGGGGTGTAAGATTTGGGACTTTTTGCCGCCCCGGAGCGATAGCCTGCCTACACCGGTCTCACCATTGTTCGGGGACGCTTTCTCAGCCTCCATCTCACACCAGCAGTAAGTTCACCTTACTATTGCCCCGCCGAATAGTTTCACCCACTGAGGAATGGTAAAAAAGTGATGGCGATCGCTCGATAAGATGGAACGAGACGAGGGCCGAATTAGCAACATCCTCACAAAGGAGCGGGGCAGAGCTTCAAGAAACGTCTTTAGGAGAACCTTGGTGCGATCGGGCGGTGCTTCCCTCGGCCTGACCTCGTCAAAGGCGCGCAAACCTCAGGCGCTGGGGCCATAGGTATCGCAATGAACCGGCAAACCACCCTCGCTGCCGAAAGCCAAAAATCGGGGTAACCACAGCTCAAAACCCTGTGGCTTCAATCGTCTTTTCGAAGGCGACCATTAGCTCGTCGAGCAGGGACTGAGGTCCCTTCCTTGCACCGGTTTTGATCTGTTCGAGGTCAAGGGAGAAACTGTACAGGCTTGCAAGAAGTGGTCTCAGTCCTTTCGAGTACAGATCCGAAACCTGCCTGCCCGAAGCGAGGGACTCGACTATGGAGTCAGCGGCAAGAATCCCGCTTCTGAGGGCGGTTCCAATCCCTTCTCCACTGACCGGGATCTTCAGACGCGCAGAGTCCCCCGTGAACAGGACATTGCCCCTCGCCGACGTCTCTGCGTCCGGTAAGGGATGTCCGGCAAGCTGAACCCGGCTCAGGCAACCGTCCTTCCAAAGAGGCCTCCCCCCTTGAAAGCCACAGGGGGTGAGGATACGGCCGATCTCCTTTCTGAGGACTCGAAGCCCTCCCTCGAGGGTGAAACAATCCCCTTTGGGGAGGATCCAGAAATTCGGGCGATAGTCCCCTGACGGGAACACCACGTGGCCGGTCTTCTGCTCCAGATTCAGGCTGCCCGCATAGCACTCTCTGTACGCAACGGTGTACGTGGCAGGGAGTTCGGGAAAGAGAAACTCCCTGATGGTCGAGTTAATCCCATCAGCACCAATCACGAACCGCGCTGCGAGTTCTTGCGTGGCCCCCTGCTTTTCGACCACCACCGAGCACCTGCTACCATCGCTGGCCAGCCCCTTCACGACGGACCTATCCCAAACCTCTACGCCCTTTTCAAGGGCCTCTTTGGCCATCCAGAAATCAAGATCCCTTCTCCACGTTATAGCCACGCTCGTCCGGATGGTGCTTTGACCGGCTTCCGGCACCCACAGGGTCAGCCCCGGCAAGGTTTCAAGGACGATGTCCCGGGGAAGCTCCGAGAACCCTTCTTCCACCATCGCCTTTGCCAGGCGACCCACGATCATGCCCGAGCAGACTTTGTCCCTTGGGAGTCGGCGCCTCTCTATCAGCAATGTCCTGAGGCCCTTCTCTGCGCACCTTTTAGCTGCAACACAGCCTGCCGGTCCTGCACCCGCAACAATCACGTCGTACATGATATTCCCCTTACTTGGAAATGGTCTGACTAAGGCCCTTTTGTCCCGCGGGATGTCTTTTCATTAAGAACTCCGCCAATTCTTGAAGGTCCCTCTGGTCTTTTGCGGTTTCACGCTTGGATGCCCCGGGGACCTCCCTCTCCTTTGAATTGGAAACAAAAAATACGCAAGCCTCGGAAAAAGATAGGTCCTGGCTGGGGCACGAAGAAGAAGCTGATATCGGACGGAGGGCAACCAATGATACTGCGGTAAGGAGGCTGGCCCCTCCCTTCCACGGCGGCACCGATCAGGGTGCATGGCATGGGATCGGCGAAAACGTTTGGGCCGATCTCTATCTTTTTCAAAGGCCTATCCTTTTAAAATAGCCTCACGGCAATTCGTTCTCCTTATCATTATCTTCCCAGGATTCCAACCCTTTTGCGATTGATCCCGTGGATCCTGGTCATCTCCGTCACTTCACCGACTGAGCCTGCGGAAAATCTGGATCGGTCTTTCAGTATCTGAAATCGATCGCTAACTTGCTTGTATTCCTGAGATATCAGAGAAGCCTCGGGCTGTCAAGCAGGTTTTTGGAAGGCTTGTGTCGGTTAAGGAGCGGGAGTCTAACCCGAGCCGGGGATATCGGGTACATCACCTGGGAACCACTCAATAAGACGCGACCATGAAACCATTACCACTTCAGGGGCTGCCAAGCGTTGCGGCCGCAATGCTTATTATGGAAGACAATATCGAGAATAAGGAGTCCGTAGTATTGATCTTATCGGATGAACCTCCATAAACTCCTTTTGTTGCAAAAGCCCTTGTGATAAACAATAGGATAGGTGAGGTTCGTTTTTAGAAGGGCCGACCATTGCCCTGTCAATCCGGTCGCTGAGGGCACAGGGGAAAAGGTTCATGATGAATCACTACGACATTGCATTCATTGGTCATATGTCTCTCGGTACCATTGTTCCTTTTGAAGGGGCCCCCATCGTTGAAAAGGGCAGCCCGTTACTTTACGCTTCGATAGCAGCCTCCCGATTTCGAGCAAAGATAGCCGGAGTGACGAGAATTCCCGAGGGGGAGGACTACCTTCTGGAACCGATGAGGGCCGCAGGTATCGATCTGTTTGTGCAGCCAGGCGAAATCATTCGATACCGTATGGTTTATCCGAATGCGAGTATGGATGAAAGAGATGCCATTGTCGAAAAAGACGCCGGGCCCATTGTTACCGTTGATTGCATACCCGCCTGCGCCCCATGTCTGGTCCATTTTTGTTGGATAGGCGCCCGCCGGTCACAACTGAACTTGATGCGAGCACTAAAGGAAAGAGGGTTCCGATTGTCCGTGGATATGCAAAACTTTATGTTCCGGGCACACGCAGAGACGGGGATCGTTTACCTCAAAGACATTCCAGAAAAAAAGGAAATCCTGAGCATGGCAGACTTCGTGAAACTCGATACCCATGAGGCCGAGCTTCTCACCGGCGCCAGCGCTCTGCAGGACCAGGCAGATATACTGGAAGCCTTGGGCAGTTCCGAAACTGTAATAACTTGTTCAGAGGGTGCCCTGGCTCAAAGCAACGGCAAGTCTATATTCGAAAAATTCACCAACAGGAGCATTCGGGGAAGAATGGGTCGGGGCGACACGTGCATGGCAGTCTACCTTGCATGCAGGCTGGACCATTCCATCGAAGACTCACTTCAGCTCGCCGTAGCCGCAACATCCATCAAACTGGAATCCAGCGGTCCGTTCAGCGGTTCTATCGAGGAGGTCGTTGAGAGAATAAATGACTCCAATAGGAATTGACAGGGATCAACGGAATCCGAAGTCCCCGGGATCATCCAGTTTCACCACGACCTGCCCCTGGTAACCCCTATCTTCCTGCCTATGACATGACATTTTACCGCGAGCATGAATACAGTCGCTTTCCCTAAAGTCTGCCCGCTGAACGTTTCGTAGCTGCCCATCCCCTTGACTATATATGATAAGATCGCTTTCCAAGAAAACCCCATATAAGTCCCCGGAAGCCTCACGGGGGGCGAAGAAGCCTTTCGGGGTGACCATCCTATCAACAGTTTTATCAAGGCCAAACAAGTGGGCGTCATCGGGCGTCGCGCCTTCGAAGAATGTCCGGGCTTTGACGACCATGGTCACTTCGGATCCCATTCTCGCAATCAGTTCGATTACAAGGGAATCAAAGCCAATTTCCCCCGCATTTTCGGTAACGTACAGGATCTGCCGGGCATTCAGAACGGCGCCATAGCCACCCTTACGATAGCTGGCGCCTCCTCAGTGCCTTCAATGATGGCCCTCCTGCCGGGGCGATTACTCGTAACGCAGGGCTAATATTCTCGTAGGCTCTGACAATATCCTTTCGTATTCTTCTTGTCTCTTCTTACGTTCGGTGCTGTTGACCCAGTCATTCCAAAAGGATATGTCCTTCCACTGGCTGATGGTCACGTAAAGAGTCGGATCATCAACGGATTGCAGCGTCTCCCCGGATATAAAACCGTCAGAATGTACAGCTCTGGAAAGCACCTCTTGCATCAACCTTTTAAACTCATTTTCCATACCGGGCTTAATCTTCCGCTCGATAATGATCTTGGTAAGGGCCATGGGTATCCTCCTTTCCTTTGCGGACTCATGAACGCACAACGATGGTCCATTGCCTACAACTCACGGAGATGGCAATTGTGACAATATCCTCTAACCAGCAACGAATAGAGCAAGCAATGCTGTTTCTTAACCGTACGCCGCTCTCACAGCCCCCACAGCCGCTATAGCCGCTA
>DCUF01000036.1 GCA_002328485.1 Deltaproteobacteria bacterium UBA2221 | reverse complement strand
GAGCAGTCGTTGGTGGGAAAGGTTTTATCGAGCTGGGCCATGTGTCCGCCGATGGTGGGTGATTTGTCCACCAGGTACACCTTAAAACCGGCGGTCCCAAGATCGAGGGCTGCCTGAATGCCGCTGATGCCGCCGCCGACAATCATCACGTCCGCAAAATTGTTGTCGCCAAGGCTCTTACAAAGTTGCTGAATATTCTCTTTGAGTTCTATTACGTTACTAGAAGGATCTGACATGAAAACCCCCAGAATAAAAAATCCGGCCGCAGGATTCTGCGCCGGACCCCTGGGAGTCAAAAGATGAGTTAGGGCGGAGAAACTGCGATCGCGGTTCTAACGGGAAGCCACACGGACTCCCGACAAGTTCCTCAGCTTAAGGGAAGAAAACTATTTGCTGCTACACGCATGATCTCGTTATCCTCAATACTGGTCTTTTTCTTTCCAAGCCCCGATGTTTCCAAGGCCTTCCATCGCTCGAATTAAACTTGTGCAAAAATTAACAAGATGCACGATCAAATCTTTAGCAAATGGAGGAACGCTTGTCAAGGGCAAAGTTGAATTAGGTAATGATGAAACGTTTGTGTAAGCTTTTCAGGAAGAAGACATTAAAATACGTTTTTCACAACCAGAATCCTGCCTTCAGAAATGGTGGCCTCTTCGGGCAGATGCAAGAACAAATCTGTTTTCAGCGAGGGCTGAGCAAGGACCGTCGGTAGCGTGAATGACGTGAAGCCTCACTCTCAAAAGGTTTTGCCAAAAAGGGGCGAACGGGGGCCTCAAACAGGTGGACGGATGGGCTGGGATACAGTTGGGGTCGCAACGTGTTTCATGACTGCCCGGCCACTTTCTTGAACCTGTTTGCCCAAAATGTTGTGGACACGTTTGACAGGAATAGTGAGAGGGCTACCTCCCGGGCCGCGCCCGGGAGGTAGCCCTCAGATTTGCTTGGGTGGCCGTGTTAAGAGGCTCTGGTCGCTCTATCACTCTCCCTTACACCGGAAAGAAGCATAACATTCTGCTTCTCATCGAGCTTCACCAGTCCCTGTCGGACAGAGATGCTCACCAACCTCGCCACATCTCCCTGATCGATCCCAAGAACCCGGGAAATCTCGCCGTTTGAAAGAGGCCCTTCGCGAAGGAGGAGCATTATTTCAGACGTTGCCAGTTTGTCGGCGATCAGTTCGCGGTACAATCTGTCCATTTCGTCACTGGCGAAGAATTTGTCGTATTCCTCGAGGGAATCAAAGGGCACAACCCTTAGCCTTTCTCTTTCCACGAGTTTGATGTAGGGAAGTAAGTTCTGCACAGCCTGCAACTTGAATCTGAGTCCTTCGTCTATCCCGTCGCTCTTGCACAAAGGCCCGAGCCGTTCCACCTGTCCACCGAATTCGGTCATGACGGCGGCAAAGCGAATACCTTCTGAGGCCGAAACCCATTCAAGCCTGAGCCGTGCAGGATCTACACCGATCCATTCCAGTAACTTCTTGGTTAAACGCACCATGCCGAGGGCGTGATAGTTCCCTTCGGTGTTATAGTGACACTCGCCGGGCCAACAACCACCGATATACACCCCATCAGCCCCATTCTCGAACGCGCGGAGTATGAAGGCAGGGTCAACCCTTCCTGTGCACATGAGCCTGATGATCCTTATGTAGGCGGGATACTGAAAGCGAGAAACGCCGCAAAGGTCTGCCCCTGCATAGCAGCACCAGTTACACAAGAAGCCGACAATATTTGGTTTAAATACCGCTTGGGTACCCATCGTGCTTTTAGGATCAATGCCCTGATGGGATGAGATTTGTGTGATCTGTGACATGAGACCTCCCATAACAAAAAATCCGGCCGCACGTTTCTGCGCGCCGAATTCCCAGGAGGCAAGAGGCGTGTTAGGGCGGAGAAACGGCGGACACGGGCACAAAGTGAGACCCGACGGGTCCCCTCTGCTTTAATCAGCCTAATGAAACGAATATCAGTATCTTCTTGAGCATTGCTATCTATTCCCGTTTGGATGCCTGGTCTTAGTAGACCAGTAGACTATGTATACATACATTCATTCCAGCGATTAGTCAAATACATTTTCTGAATAATAAGTATTATCTGCAGTTTCCAATGGTAAGGTACCGAGCCTGACGGGGCCTAGAGAGCCACCGGCGATTGGCAAAAAAATCCTATTTTTCTTCAATCGAACCTCCTTCGCCAGTCGCTCACCGTTTTACCTCACCATTACCATCAAGACAGGTTCGGGGAGTCAAAAGGAGAATTCTCAGCTCAAGCGTATTCCCAGTTGGGATAGCTTCCGAGAAAAGCCCTCGGCCGTGTTGAGTGTATGCAGACAGGATCCGTCGGCTCGCCGGTAGCTTATCAACCCACCATCCTCCAGGACGGCTATGAGTACCGTGTCCGGTGCCGTTTCAACATGAAACTCACGTATCTCCACCGTGCTGCCCGTCAAGGCTTCGATCGACAGGGATGGAGACGCCCCGGTGAGCACGTATCTCCCGGGACAGTCGTGTATGGGCCTCCATTGCCATCGCCCAAATAGGTCAGAAAATGTCATGCAAACTACCCCGGTCCTGCCGTTCGACGTCCACCTCACTGGATCAATGCCTATTTATCTCCAAACATCTTCTGTTTTGACCCTCTTGCCATAACCGAAGATCCTGTCCATTTTGGCGAGGACGGGGTTAAGCCCTGGGAAATGCTTTATCGAGAATCGTGCTGCATCATGGACCTTGCCCGGCAGCTTGTTATAGGAGCAGGATCGGACGCAGTTCTCGCAGCTTCCATTGTTGCGCGCCCAGAAATCGAGGCACTTTTCGGGGTTTATATACCATTTGTACAGACCGCTGTTGTTGGATATGGTCGGCCCGCGGGTGGTCGGTTCGTCTAAGCTGATTGCGCCTGCGGGACACTCTTCCGCACATCTTTTGCAGGCGGCACAGTACTCGGCCACACCGAACTCAACGGGCTTATCGGGCACCAGGGGTAGATCGGTAAACACCTTGCTGAGCCTTACCCTCGGGCCGAACCTCTCAGTTATGAGCATCCCGTTGCGTCCCAGTTCGCCCAAGCCCGCATCGACGGCAAGGGGTATGCTCAATGCCGTGTCGTTGCCGTTGGGAATCGCCTTATATCCCAGGCTGCGAATGTAATGAGCGAGCGATGAGGCACAAAAGGCCATCATGGAATAGCCCCGGCCTGTGGAAGCAAAACCTCCGTAAGCAGGTGACGTCTGCATCAGTTCGTAGGGCATCTCATGGGCCATGACTATGGCATATTGAAATTCGGGAGGGATCTCTATGGGGGCATGGTTGTGGGTGTGGGGGTGAAAACTGTGTGAATAGAGCCAGCGGCGATCGAGCTTGCTGATCCCCACCAGGGAAGCCCCGATAAATAGCGCGGCCTTCTTGATATTTCTGCTCATCTCCCCTGGATCAGAAACCTCCCATTTCTCGCCAGGGTGCATACGATCGCGCAACGCCCGTTCCTTCTCGTCCGGAAACCATGTCAGGAGCCCTTCGTTCCCCGTCATATTCCCAAAACCCCACCAGCGCTCCAGGTACCACATGGACATGGCGAAGGACCAGTCTCTCATGGTATAGCCCGGCGCTTTTCCGAAACGTTTTACACTATAATGGCGTCTGCCGATGTCCAGTATCCTCTCATCGGATCTTTCGGGGTCCCTTGGCCTCATGTACATGGTGTTTCTCTGATCGAAGCGCCCTGCTTCCCCTGAACCGATCCTTGCCTTGAGCTTGCCCATACGGTGACCCCCTCGGTATGGTTGACCCTATCCGAATTAGTCTCAGGACTATTTTGCTATCCTTTCTGTATCCATCAATCACAGTATAGGGCAGTCCTTGTGCGGTTCAAGGCATATTTTCTCATGAGTTGATAACCGGCAGGTACACAACGCCAACAGAACCAACCGTGCATCAGACCGCAGGGAAAGCGAAAGCGCTCTGCTTGCCCCTTTGGATCTTCACGGGTTAGAATCTGCTATGCCAGCACCCGTTATCAATGTCTCCCAGCTCCTCACCTTCTATTTTGTTGGGAAGGAAGGGAACGTCACAGCAGCAGCCGAGAAGCTGTGTATAACCCAACCGGCCGTAACGAAACAGATCAGGGCGCTAGAGGATACGTTTCGTGTCAAGCTTATTCATGTGAAAAGGAGAAAGATTTACCTTACCACCGACGGACAAAGACTTTTCAACTACGCCGAAGAAATATACCATGCCTCAGTGAACGCGGAATCTTTTCTGAGAAGTCGCAGAAATGCCTCCCTCAGGGTGGGAGTCTCCAGTTCATTGACGGCTTATCTGACCCCGATCCTGGAATCTCTGAAGGAGTCTGAACCGTTTCTATTCTTGAATGTAAAAGAAGGAGCATCCGTTGAGATTATCCAAGAGCTCCTTGAATTCCAGCATGACGTCTGCCTCGTGCCTTCGCCTTACAAGATCACAGACGAACTGGGGGCTATCCGTATTCCGAAGGCGGAAAAGATGGTCCTCGTTACGTCCCCGGTCGGCCCATTCGCAGCCAAGGAGTCTATCTCCTGGAAGGATCTTCAGGGGTGCCCGTTCATACTCCACCGCGAGGGGT
This sequence comes from Deltaproteobacteria bacterium UBA2221, assembly GCA_002328485.1. Taxonomy (GTDB): domain Bacteria; phylum Desulfobacterota; class Syntrophorhabdia; order Syntrophorhabdales; family WCHB1-27; genus WCHB1-27. The sequence goes on along the minus strand of DCUF01000036.1, from coordinate 32,922 downwards.
CGATACTGCGACAACTGATCCTCGATCATTTCAAGGAGAGGAATATCGACGTTCGAGTGGCAGCCAACATAGACAGTATTCCATTGATGAAAAGTCTGGTAGAGAAAGGGAAGGGTCTTGCGCTCATGCTGCCTTCTGCCGTAAAAGAAGAGGTGAACGCAGGGCGCTTGAAGGTGCTTCCCGTAAGCGATGGGGGCTTCTGGCTCAATATAGATGTTGTCATGCAAAAGGAGATGAGTTCGTCGCCTGCTTGTCGTGCCTTCCTCCGTCTCCTGGAGAGCCATATCGAACAAGAGATATAATTCCCGGCATTTCGGATGCCGCGAACCCTGCGAGAGACAGGGCAAAAGACGGTAGCATCTGAGAAGAATACTCGGGAGCCAATCAAGAAACAACAGATGACATGCCATTCTGATTGGTATACCATAACGGTTGCGGCCATGGGGCCATGTCTGAAATGAACGAAGAGAAGATAGCGACGCTGAAGCAGATTATCCGTCAGTACGAGAGCGTTGCGGTGGCCTTTTCGGGAGGCGTCGACAGTTCCCTCCTTTTGGCCCTGTCCGTTGAGGTGTTGGGCCGTGACCAGGTCGTGGCGTTGATCGGATCGTCTCCTACCTATCCGGCCAGAGAGAGGGAGCGAGCCATCACCTTCTGTGAACATGTGGGTGTGGAGTATCACATTCTGGAGACTAACGAGATAGGCGATGCACGGTACAGGGAGAACGATCCCCTGCGCTGCTACTACTGCAAATGCCACCTCTTTGACGATGCCCTCCGCTTTGCCCGGGAGAGAGGGGTCGCTGTCGTGGTGGAAGGGTCGAACGCCGATGACTCGAGCGATTATCGGCCCGGAAGAAGGGCCACGAGTGAGCGGGACATCAAGAGCCCACTCCTCGAAGCGGGGTTTACGAAGAAGGAGATCAGGGAAATCTCGAAGGAACTCGGCCTGGCTACCCACGATCTGCCGGCAAAGGCCTGTCTCGCCTCCCGTATCCCTTACGGCACAGCCATAGATGAGCGCATTTTGCAGAAGATCGATCGGGCAGAGGGTTTTCTTGAATCTCTGGGGTTGGGACAGGTTCGTGTGCGGTACCATGGAGACATCGCTCGAATCGAGGTCGACCCAATCGAATTCGGGCGGCTTTTGGAGGCCCGCGAATCTATTGTGGATAGGCTGAAAGAGATCGGTTTTACCTACATCGCCCTCGATCTGTCCGGCTACAGAACGGGCAGCATGAATGAGAAGCTGGGCCTCAAGCCTTCTCCCCCCCCCGGAAACCGGTAAAGGATTAGGGGCCTCTGTTCCCATTCTTCCCCGTCCCTCGCCCCATTTCCTACGCCTCCGTGAGAAATAAACCCGTTCCTACGTAACGGTCGTATCAGTTGTTGACAGCCTTGAAGAAGCTGGGGTAGGATTGTCGCAAATTTAAAAGGAAGGCCGGCGATGGAGAGCAAGAAAATCAGTGATATACAGAAGGTTTTGATAATTGGTTCAGGACCTATCATTATCGGACAGGCATGTGAGTTCGACTACTCCGGAACCCAGGCATGCAAGGCCTTGCGATCGGCTGGTTACGAGATAGTCCTTGTCAATTCCAACCCAGCCACCATCATGACGGACCCCGGCATGGCCGACAGCACCTACATCGAGCCCCTTACCGTCAAGTCTCTTGAGAAGATTATTGAAAAGGAGAAACCCCAGGCCCTCCTTCCGAATCTTGGTGGGCAGACCGGCCTTAATCTTGCTGCGGAGTTGTCCAAACAGGGCATTTTGACCAAATACGGCGTGAGAATCATTGGTGTGCAGGCGGATGCCATCGAGAGGGGAGAAGACAGGATAGAATTCAAGGCCACCATGGCGAAGCTGGGTATACCGATGCCTCAGAGCGATCCTGCTTACAGCGTCGAGGATGCCCTGGACATTGCCGCACGCCTTGGCTATCCGGTCGTGGTAAGACCTGCCTACACCCTGGGCGGTTGGGGAGGCGGCATCACCTACAACAAGGAGGAGCTGCGCACGATCGCTCAAAGAGGTATATCGGCCAGTCTCATCGGTCAAGTCATGATCGAGGAGGCGGTTATCGGCTGGGAGGAGCTGGAGCTGGAAGTGGTGCGTGACGCGGACAACAACCTCATAACCGTCTGCTTCATTGAAAATATAGATCCCATGGGGGTTCATACGGGTGATTCCTTCTGCTCGGCGCCGATGCTTACCATCTCGGAGGATGTGCAGAAGCGGTTGCAGGAGTATTCCTACAAAATCGTCGAGGCGATCCAGGTCATAGGGGGCACGAACGTTCAGTTCGCCCACAACCCCAACGATGGCAGGATCGTCGTCATCGAGATCAATCCAAGGACATCGCGATCATCAGCCCTGGCATCAAAGGCTACGGGTTTTCCTATCGCGTTCGTGTCGGCCACCCTTGCGGGCGGGTATACCTTGAAGGATATCCCCTATTGGCGGGAGGGGACCCTGGACAAGTACACGCCCTGGGGCGACTATGTGGTTATCAAGTTCGCCCGCTGGGCCTTCGAGAAGTTCAGGGAGGCAGAGGATAAGCTTGGGACACAGATGAAGGCCGTGGGCGAGGTCATGAGCATTGGCAAGACCTACAAGGAGGCCTTCCAGAAGTCCATCAGATCTCTGGAGAATAAGCGGTACGGCTTGGGTTTTGCGAAGAATTTCAACAGCCTCTCCTCAGATGAATTGATGACCCTACTGAACGAGCCCAGTTCCGAACGGCAGTTCGTCATGTACGAGGCGTTGAGGAAGGGCGTCACCATAGATGAGCTGTATGAAAAGACAAAGATAAAAAGATGGTTCATCCAGCAGATGAAGGAGCTGGTCGAGCTTGAAGAGACCATATTGACCTATAGGGGCAAGACGCTTCCCGATGACCTCTTGATCAAGGCCAAGAATGATGGATTCGCTGATAGATACCTGTCCCAGTTGCTCGCTGTGGAAGAGAAGGCAATACGCGAACGGCGGATGAGGCTTGGAAAGACAGAGGCGTGGTGTGCGGTGCCTGTCAGCGGGGCTAATGCCTCCTACTATTACTCGACCTACAACGCGGCCGATGAGGTAAAGGTCAGCGAAAAGCCCAAGGTTATGATCCTGGGCGGTGGACCGAACAGGATAGGGCAGGGTATAGAGTTCGACTATACATGCGTCCACGCGACCTTTGCGGCCAAAGAGGCTGGATACGAATCGATCATGGTCAACTGCAACCCTGAAACGGTTTCGACCGATTATGATACGGCCGACAAGCTCTACTTCGAGCCCCTTACGGTAGAGGACGTCCTGAGCATCTATCAGAAGGAAAAACCCATGGGCGCCATCGTGCAGTTCGGCGGGCAGACCCCTTTGAACATCGCCAGGGAATTGGAGTTGGCAGGGGTCAACATACTCGGCACCTCCCCGGACAGCATCGATCTGGCGGAAGACCGTAAACGGTTCAAGGAGGTCATAACCAGACTTGGAATCCCACAGCCGGAGAGCGGAACGGCTACATCACTTGAAGAGGCAATTGCCGTGGCCCGTCAGATCGGCTATCCGCTCATGGTAAGGCCGTCCTATGTGCTTGGCGGCAGAGGGATGGAAGTCGTTTTTGACGACAAGATGCTCGAGGACTTCATTAAGGCAGCCGTTGATATCTCTCCCGGTCACCCCATCCTGATCGATAAGTTTCTCGAAAACGCCATCGAGGTTGAGGCGGACGCCATATCGGACGGGGAGGACGCTTTCGTCCCGTCCATCATGGAGCACATCGAGCTGGCAGGCATCCATTCCGGGGACAGCGCCTGTGCCATTCCGCCCCGCACCATCTCCCAGAAACATATAGACACGATCAACGAATATACCCGAAAGATAGCGATGGAGCTGAAGGTTGTCGGTCTCATGAACATCCAGTATGCCATCGCCGCAGATACGGTGTACATCCTCGAGGCAAATCCACGGGCCTCCCGCACGGTACCTCTTGTCTCAAAGGTGACAGGCGTCCAGATGGCACGGATCGCAACCCATCTGATGCTGGGAAAGAAGCTCAAGGACATGAACCTGAAAAAGCGGGAGTATCCCCATGTAGGCATAAAAGAGGCGGTCTTCCCCTTCAACATGTTTCCTGAAGTGGACCCGACCTTGGGACCTGAGATGAGATCCACAGGAGAGGTTCTGGGCATGGCAGACAGCTTCGGACTTGCCTTCTTCAAGTCTCAGGAGGCGGCTGGTCAGAGGCTGCCCACGTCCGGTACTGTCCTCATATCGGTGACGTCCCGCGACAGGGAGGAAATCCTCGGCGTAGCTCAGTTCTTGAAGGGCGCCGGTTTCGGTATTGTAGCTACGGAGGGGACTCAGCAATACCTGGCTCAGCATAACGTTGAAGCGATGGTCATCAAGAAGGTACACGAGGGAAGGCCGAATATCGTCGATGCGATTCACAACAAGGAGATACAACTTATCATCAATACACCGATCGGGAAAAGCGGTAAATACGACGACTCCTACATACGGAAAACCGCTATTAAGTATAAGGTGCCCTACATTACGACGGCAGCCGCGGCGAACGCTGCGGCCGAAGGGATAAAGGCTTACCTTGAGAACCGAGAGGGTGTAAGGGCTAAGTCCCTGCAGGAATACCATAAGGATATTTCATAGGGCTTGGAAAGTCGGTAATAAGTAAGAGATCGTAGATTATATTCTGAGTACCCACCTTGGTTCATGGACTAGGTGGGTACTTTTTTATCTTCGGGTTCTTCACCGATCAGATACCTTGTTTTCGAGCAACTGCTGAATAACGTAGTTGGCTGCGATGAGGCCGAACATGGCCGGAATGGTGGGTAGGCTCGGCAAGGGTCGCCGCGGCCGCCCCCGTAAATAGGTGCCGGAGTCCTCGACAACGGGCGCTATATCACCTTTCGGGGCAGTCGATCGTTCGGTAGAATAGACCACGGGGACGCTGGTGGAGACCTTCCGGCTGCGCAGATATCGCCGTACGGCCCGTGCGAGCATACACGCCGAGGTGTTTTCCAACAGATCGATTTTTATCAAGAAAGGGTTGGTCTTCCCAGCGGCACCCATGGTTGAAATGATGGGAATCTTTACTTCCAGACAGTGTCGGATTAGCTCGCCTTTAGGGCCCACGCTGTCGATTGCGTCGATCACGAAGGCCAAATCGCCCGTGATCAGGTCGTGGGCCGTGTCGTGGTGAAAAAAATCATGGCGCGTATCGAGTGTCACGGAGGGGTTGATTGAGAGGAGGCGTTCCCTGGCGGCCTGGACCTTGGAAGCGCCTAAGGTGGTGGTGAGTGCGAGAAGCTGGCGGTTGATGTCCGAAGCCTTGATGACATCGCAGTCAATAAGGCGAAGTCGTCCAATTCCGGCCCGCACGAGGGCTTCAGCGGCGTAAGACCCGACGCCGCCAAGGCCGACGACCGCCACAAGGCTATTCTGAAGGCGCTCAAAGCCTTCCTTGCCGTAGAACATCATACATCTACCGAACAGGTTTTCCTTCATGGTTGGGGGGAAGGGGGCAGGTTAAAGAGGAGCCGGGCGTTTCGGGTGCTGTGAGCACAGATCTCTTGGTAGGAAATGCCTTTCAATTCAGCTACCTTTTCGGCAATCTCGACCATATGCTTCGGTTCGACGAGCGAGGCGACTGTCGTCTCCGTGGCGATGGAAGGGGCATCTGTCTCAAGAAGAAGCCTGTCGACGGGCACTTCTCTGGCGTTCGTGTGATATTTCCTGGCTGTCCGTCTGGTCACGGAACCGGAAAAGGCGACAAAAAAACCGAGATCGAGGAACTTGAACATAAGCTCGGTGCTTCCGGAGTAGGAATGCATCACGCCCTGAAGGTGCTCCCCGTATCCCTTCAAGATCGAATAGAGTTGGTCATGGGCCTTGCGGCAGTGGATGATGACGGGAAGGCCGCGTTCATCGGCAAGGGTAAGCTGGCGTTTGAACACGGGCATCTGCCACTCCATTGGTGGGCAGCCAGGGGCTAGATCGAGGCCGATCTCGCCGACGGCAATGGCGCCATGATTAGACAGATAGGGGACAACAAGGGAATCGACGTCCGTATCGTCGGTAACGTACCAGGGGTGAATGCCGAAAGCGGGGAAGAGGGCCTTCTGCCTAACCGAGACGACGTGGTGCGTTCGCTCCAAAGAACCGACGTCGTAGGACGGGACGATAAACTGCATCACCTCCTGACTGACGGCCTGCGCGATGACATCGTCCAGAGAGTTCTCAAAGGAAGGGTCGTTGAGGTGGCAGTGGGTGTCTATGAGCAGGTTGATCTCCGGATCACGATAGAGGGCTACTATACGATGAGCAGCGACAGGTCCAGCGACTTGTATGAATGGGTGATGGAGCCGACCGAGATCAGATCGACGCCTGTTTCGGCCACCTCACGGACCCGTTCGAGCGACATATTCCCGGAGGCCTCAAGTTCCACACGTCCGTTGACCCGCGCAACCCCCTTTTTCATATCCTCCGTGCTCCAGTTATCGAGCATGATGCGATCGACAGGTTCACCAAGGGCCTGCTCCAGCTCTTCCATATTCCGGACCTCGACCTCGACAGGCCTGTCGGGAAATGCTTTCCGCACCCTTTGCACGGCCTTCTGAATGGAGCCTGCCGCCGTAATATGATTCTCCTTGATGAGGGCCATGTCGTTCAGGTTGATCCTGTGGTTGTCTCCCCCTCCCATTCGTACGGCATACTTTTCCAGTACCCGCATGCCTGGTGTGGTCTTCCGGGTATCGAGGATCTTGGCCTTGGTTCCTGCGATCTGATCGACAAAGCGTCTCGTTATGGTCGCCGCGCCGGACAGGCGCTGAAGTATGTTGAGGGCAGTCCGTTCGCCGGAGAGGATCGCCCTGGTCTTACCGGAGATCCTAACCACCGTGTCACCGGTGCGAACGAAACTGCCGTCGCTCTTCCTCTCGTCATAGATGATGTCCGGATCAAGGGCACAGAACACGCCCCGGGCCAGCCGATGACCGGCTATGACACCGTCCTCTTTGGCAACAATAACTGCCTCAGATTTATCCTGTTTATCGATAATCGAATCTGTCGTGATGTCACCGCCGTCCACGTCTTCGGCAAGAAACTGCTCGATCAGAGTCTTTTCATAGTCAGCCTCGGTCATGTTCTTCATTCGTACCCCTTGTCGTTCGATTGTCTGATATATCCTGCCATCTTTTTGCGGGGGTAGTCAAATGAGCCAGGCCTTCTCTGGCTCAGGGGTAGGGAATCGAGAAGGATCCAAAGGAAGATGTTGCCGGGGGTTGCTGGTTACGGGGCAGCCCTCGTCGGGGCTGCCCCACGTCAGTCACAGTTGGTACTTAGGACAATATTTTAGAACGGATACTGGCGGGGTGTACGTTGCACGCTGATCCAGCGCAACTCAGTGAACTCCTCGAGGGCGGCCGTGCCCCCGAACCTGCCCCATCCACTATCCTTGATGCCGCCGAAGGGCACCTGAGGCTCGTCGTGCACCGTCTGGTCGTTAATGTGGACCATGCCTGATTCGATGCGTTCCGCTAGATCCATACCTTTGGTGAAATCCCCGGTGAAGACGCTTGCCGAAAGCCCGTACATGGTATCGTTGGCCACAGCCACGGCCTCCTCCTCATTCTCGACCTCTATGACGGAGACCACGGGGCCGAAGGTCTCTTCGCAGCAGATGGCGCTGCCAAGCTTGACATCGGTGAGCACGGTAGGATAGCAGCAGAGCCCTTCCGATTTGCCGCCGCAGAGGATCTTTGCCCCGTCTGCAACCGCTGCATCGATACTCCTCTTCACCTGATCGAACTGGGTCTGATTGATCAGGGGGCCAATGATGGTGTCCGGTTCCTTGGGGTTGCCCACCTTGAAATTCGACACCTTAGCCACAAATTTCTCCTTGAATTCCTTGGCGATCGGCTTTTCCACGATGATCCGGCGGATGGACATGCAGATCTGGCCCTGATGGAGAAAAGCGCCGAAGGCTGCGGCGTCCACCGCATCGTCCACATTTGCGTCCCTTAAAACGATCATCGGGTTCTGACCGCCGAGTTCGAGGGCTACCCGTTTCAAATAACGTCCTGCCTTTTCTGCCAACTGTCTGCCTACCTCGCTGGAGCCGGTCAGGCTGATGCGACGAACTTTGGGGTTCTCGATAAATTCGTCCCCGATGGCGCTGCTTCCCCCGGGGCCGTTTGTCACAAGATTCAGAACCCCTTTTGGAAAACCGGCCTCATGGAAGACCTCTGCGATTACAACCCCGCCCGCTGCCGAGGCTTCGGTGGACGGTTTGAGCACTGCCGTGTTTCCGTAGGCAATGGGCAGGCAGATTGACCGCAGGGAAAGGATCAGAGGTGCGTTCCATGGTCCAATGCCGGCAACGACCCCCACGGGATGGCGCATGGCCATATAGAATGCGCCGGGCAGATCGGCCGGGAGGATCTCCCCTGTCGGGCCATGGACCTGACCCGCTGCCTCACGGAGAAGCCCCGGCGTAAACATGGTCTGGAACATGGCGAAGCCGAAGGTGCAGCCGGTCTCCTCAGCCAGGATCTGGACGATATCCATCTGTTTCTTTTCGAGAATTTCCGCTGCCTTCAGGAATAGAGTCTGCCGTTCAACAGGCAGGGTGTGAGACCATGCAGGGAAGGCTGCCACGGCAGCATCGACCGCCCGCTTTGCATCGACCCGCTTGCCCGCCGGAACATGGGCAAAGACTTCTCCAGTGTAGGGGTTAAGATCGTCGTAAACCGCGCCGTCTATCGCGTCAACCCACTCGCCGTCAATGTACATCTTGTGCTCTCTCGCCATATTGCCCCCCGCTTAGTTTTATTGTCCTATCTTGATCCTTGCGTCGCAGATCTCCACACCACGATGAGAAACAAAGACCGGATTTAGATCCATCTCTTGAATCTCGCGGTGGCCTGCAAGGCAATCCGAAATACGGACCAGAAAACGCTCGATAAGGGCAAGATCGATTGCTTCTCCCCTCGCCTTCCTGAGCGCTTCGTACCCTCGCAGGTCTTCCAGTATAGACTTGGCATCACTCGCTTCGATAGGGATGAGTCGAAAAGACACATCCTTCAAGGCCTCGGCGAAGATTCCTCCTAAGCCAGCCATGATAACCGGGCCGAACTGCGGGTCGGTGAGTGTGCCGACGATCAGTTCGAACCCGTGTCCCTGCTTTTGGATGATGATGCCGTCGGGACGTGTATCGGGCCAACGTGATTGGAAATTGTCCAGGATGCCCCTGTATCCCTGTGCTACTGCCTCCTTGCTGGCGAGATGGGTTTTCACCCCACCCACGTCAGTCTTGTGAATAGCGTAGGGAGAAGCGATCTTGAGGGTTACAGGGAAACCCATTGAGGCCGCAGCCGCTACGGCCTCATCAGCATCGTGGACGAGAACACTGTTTAGAACAGGAAAGCCCTCCTTCTCGAGGAAATCGAAGGCCTCGACGCCGATAAGCAACCTATCCACTCTGTACCCTCCCCTCCAAAAGCGTTTTCATCCTCCATAAATTGCCCATTGCCTTCACCGCCCGTTCAGGGGTAGGCAGAACGACCATACCCTTTTGCCCGTCTATTTCCTGGATGGCATGATCCCAGACCCCCGGTGGGGCCGTGAAGCAGGCCATAACGGGTTTGGGGAAGGTATCGGATTCCTCAAACTCTCTCAGGAGCTCCTCGGCAAGCTTCAGGTTTGCCGATGCGTACATGGCGAGAAAGATGACCCCATCGGTCCCATCGTCATCGAGGGTAGCGCTGAGGATATGGAGCATGTCTTTCGGGCTGTACCATGCCGGTCCCATGTCAACCGGGTTCGTACGGATGGCGATGGGAGGCAACAGTCTGTTGATCACCTCCTGGGTTTCCGTGGTAAAGTTTGAGAGTTGGAGACCCGCCCGGTCGATAGTATCCGCGGCGATCATCCCCGGACCTGCCTGACCCGAAAGAATGGCGATACGGGGCCCGGCAGGCAGGGGGCAGGAATCAAGGGCCTTTGCGGTGTCGATCAGCTCTTCTGCTGTGTCAACCGCAAGGATTCCGGCCTGTTTGAGGGCACCCTTCCATATCTGATGGTTGCCAGCCATGGAACCGGTGTGAAAACGGCTGGCGCTGTCGCCCTTCTCGCTCCTGCCTGCCTTGAGGGCTACGATGGGCTTTTTCCCTCGTAGAGACTGAGCGGTCTCGATGAGATGCCGGGGCATATCAAGCCCTTCGATGTAAAGGGCCACCACCTTGGTGGCGTCGTCATGATCAATGAAATAGGTGAGGGCCTCCGGAAAATCGAAGTTGCACCGGTTCCCGAGGCTCATGAGGGCTGACATCCCAAGCCCTTGCTCTATTGCGAGAAAGCCGCACAGATGGCAGATACCGCCGCTCTGGCTTATGAGGGAGACTCCTCCTTTACGGATGAGGGAGAATTCCGACGTGAACGAGGCGTTCACCCCGGCCGTACGATTGACAAAACCAAAGGTGTTGGGGCCGATGATGGGGAGATCGTACAACTGGGCGATCTTCTTTATCTCATCCTCAAGAAGACCGCCCAGCTCATCCTCTATTTCCCGAAAGCCCGCGGTGATGAGAACGACCCCTTTGACTCCCTTTTTGCCGCATTCATGAAGGGTTTCAGGGACGAGAGAGGCCGGTACGACGATAACGGCTAGGTCAACAACGCCGGTGATGGAGGTCAGAGAAGACCAGCAGTCGATGCCCCAAGCCTGTTTGCTGTTGGGATTTACAGGATATATCGCGCCCCGGTAGTTGCCCACCAGACTTTTCATGACATGGTACCCAAGTTTGCCGAAGCTATCCGAGGCGCCGATAACGGCGATGGACTGGGGGGAGAAAAGGGCGTGAATTTTATCGCTTATCGCCAGCGTACGTTCACTCCTCCTTCAATCTCTACCACAACGAATCAAAAAGGTGAACATTTCCTTTTGCACATTCGGTGTTGTATATTCATGAGGTTCAGGTAAACGGTACGACTGAAATGAAAAGGATGCCGATTCTTGTTCTGCTTACACTCATGCTTTGCCTTCCCCTGTGGGCGTGGGCGCAGCAGTTTGCGATTGTAGCCGATTCCCACGTGGGCGCCCGAGACTCGGTCTACAGAGACATTATCGAGAGAATAGAAGATGAGAAGCTGGAGACGATCATCCACGTTGGTGATGCAATCAACTCGCCGGGAAACGTGGCACAGTGGAAGAAATTCTTCGAACTGACCGGTTCAGGCAAGACGCTCCACCTTGCGCCTGGAAATAATGACATAAAGGACGCGAAGTCGATCCAGGTCTATCTGAAGTTTTTTGCCGAAATGTATTACTCCTTTTCCGAAGGGGATACGCTCTTCATTATTCTCAATACCGAGCTTCCCGATGAGAAACGCAGGATTTCAGGGAATCAACTGTCCTGGCTGAGCCGGGAACTAAAGAGGTCTTTTCGCTATAAGTTCGTGTTCCTCCATCAGCCCCTTTACCCGATCGTGCGTCTCCACGCCCTGGATCGGTACGAGGAGGCCAGGGATGTGCTCCACAAAATACTCGCCCAAAACAGGGTGTCTCTGGTAGTGGCGGGCCACGAGCATGCCTATCGTAAAAGCGTCAAAGACGGGGTGACCTATGTCATCGCGCCCCGGAGCCGGCTTGTATCATACCTGTTCTTCGAAGATGGACAACCGGGGTATATCGTTGCGAGAAGAAAGGGGAAGGGCTATCTATTCACCGTGAAGGACAGTCTGGGAAACCTTCAGGACTCATTCACCATTGTCAAATGAAGATCTATAATTATAGTGACTTATCACATATAACTAATATTTGATATCATTAAGCAAGGATAAGTGTCTGATATGACGGGATAGATAATCGGCGCTTATCCCCCGGCAGAGCCGGGGGATTGACGACATGAACCGCTCAAAGCGGTTGGACACCGTGAGTTATGTAAAGGTAACCTGCTCGTCGAATATCTTCAGTTGATCGAGTCTCTTATCCTCGTCATCCTGCTTTCTGACGTACTGGGGGGGTGAGCCTTGATTGGCTCTGAGAAGGCATGACGCCAGGCTTCTGCGTAGAGGTTTCCTTATCCCGAAAGTGATAGTTGACGGCTGAGATGTTCGTCCCTGCAAGTCGGCAGATCTCCGAGACCGTAGCGCTCCGGTAATCTCTTTCCGCAAACACCTCCGCGGCAGCATTTAGGAGGCGCTTTGCGGTTTTGCCTGTGGTTTTTCTTCCCATAGCGGTTCACCCCACCTGAATTGACGCAAATATACGTTTCAAAGAGATATTCAAAACAAGAGCTGGAATAACTCAAGGATCATTTCGGACGGCAAAGAAAGGGGTGTCTGACGTGACACGGGGAATCAGGGGTCACCAACGAGAGTGGTGCCCATTGTTATGAAAAAAGGCGCAAGAGTGGCCAAACAAAAGCCGGCGAGCCGTCATCCAGCCCGCCGGCTTTTGTTTGCAGGGGTTGTGACTAATCGGTAATTCCGGCCAGTCTCTTTGCAGACTTCTTCTTGCTGTTGATATTGGTTTCCCTGAAGATAGTCACCCTATGGGCCTCAGGGGAGCCGCCACCGTGGATATCCGAGATCGTATCGGCACTCTCCAGGGCAAGCTTTTCGGCGAGCCTATACATCTTCACCCGTTTCTCGACCGGCACATTGTCCACGGCCTTGAGATACTTCTTCAGAAGATCGCCGACCTCAGGGTTTGCGAAGTCTCGGTCGGAGGGCAGGTCTGCAACAAATCCTCCACACGCATCGATCATAAGCCTCGTCGCCTCAGCCATCTCCTTGCCTTCATGGATCTTGGAGGCATTGGCGAGAACCGTATCGATGAAGTAGGCACCCGATGGCTGCGCCTTTCCTTCATAGGACGAAGCCAGGCAGCAGGCGTACAGGGTTTCAGCACGATGGATCATGTCGATGACCTTCTGTTTGAGGTGGCTCACCTTCGCTGTCCCGTTGTAATCCATAAGGGTCAGGGCCGTTCCGATCATGCAGTCGATCTTGCCCGATTTACAGCCGCCGTGGCTCTGCCGGTGGAAAGAGGAAAATTTGATGACCAGGTCTGAGGCAAATTCCGATTCCCCGCAGCAGAAGACGCGGTTCCAGGGCACGAACACATCATCAAAAATGAGGGTGGGGCAATACTTGGAATAGTAGACGTTTCCGCAGTCGGCGCCGTCTATCTCGCGCATATCCAGACTCGACCGACCCACCACATGGATAAGCCCAGGGGTATCAGAAGGGATGGCAAAGGAAACGGCGTAATCTTTATCTTCCTTTGACATGGCACGGGTCGGGAGAACGATGATCTCGTGGGATGAAAGGGAGCCCGTCTGATGGGCCTTCGCGCCTCTCACGACGATACCGTCGTCACGCTTCTCAACGACCCTGAGGAACATGTCCTTATCGACCTGCTCGTGGGGGTTGAGCGACCGGTCGCCCTTGACATCAGTGACGCCTGCATTTCCCGTCAGGTCATTTTTCTGCATGTGCTTGAGGAATTCGAGAAAGTTCTTGTTGTAGCTGGTCCCATACTTCTGATCGATGTCGTAGGTCACGATGGCAAGGGTTGACAGACAATCGAGGCCGGTGCAGCGCTGGTGGCAGGTCCCTACATAGTTTGCAACCATCCGGTTGACCTTAACCCGGGCCACGAGATCCTCGGTGCTTCCAGGGGGGAGGTTGAACCTGCTTACCGGCTCATTGATCAGCGGACTCATGGTGACCATGAGGTCTCGATTCTCCGGCTTGCTCGCCAGTTCGTAGGTTGCGCCTGTTGCCTCGATGCCGGCGCGGAGGCGAGGGTTGTCCACGATGTTGGTAACGCGCTCTCCAAACATATAGGCAACGGGTTTGAGAGCCCTGATCGATTCGATATACTCGTCTTTTGTCATAAGACCCATAGTGCTATCCTCCTTGGTTTAAGATACTTCATAACGACAAGGCATGTGCCCCCATCGGGTATGACGGGAGATCACCCTGCTTTAGAATTCTGATTTTTCCTGCTCTGCCAGCATCTTCTTGACGCTGGAAACGACCTGTACCTTCACGTTGGTGAGATGATTCTTGAGAACGGTTTGCGCCCGGTCAAGACTGCGTAAAGCGACAGCGTCATAGATCTCCTGGTGGGCCTGATCCGTGGCAGAGAGTGAAGACATGGGAAAATAGTTGCCGCCATACTTCAGGAAAAGCATATCAAATACGTTCTGTAAGGTTCGAATCTGGGTGCCCTTCCCGGAGAGCGAAGCCAGGGTAAGGTGGAACTCCCTGTTTCTAAAGAGCCGCTCCTTCAAGTAGAACTCCCGTTCCGCAGACAGATGGGCCTCCAGAGCCAGCTTCAACTTGTTCAGCCCTTCCTTATTGAGGTTCTGAATGGTGGCGGGGATAAGAGAGGGTTCGATAAGCTCCCTCATCTCGTAGATCTCCTCGATCTCCTCGATGCTGAAGGGGGCCATGTAATAGCCGCGGTTCGGCTCGTGGCGTACGTATCCCTGCATCTCAAGCCATTTCAAGGCCTGGACTACGGGGGTGGCACTCAGCTTCAGTTTTTCTGCAAGGTCCCGATTGGCGATCTTTTGTCCTGGAACGAGTTCCTTGCTATAGAGCATCCGTCTGATTCCCTGATAGGCGATCTGGCTGCTGTCAGGCGGCTGTTCTGTCGCTTTCCCTTTGATCGTTTTGGTCATAACTGTACCTCGAAGGTTATCTTAATTTCTAGAAGCATCGTAAGCTTATAGCAATTCAATCAGATTTGCAATTAAATTTTGAATTCGACCAAACTCATTGATTTTTGGTTGAATAGTTGATCATTTTCATTGACATCCGACTGCGCCGATTCTATACTCTTGCGCGCGAAGCAGGAAAACAAAATCTAAGAAGGCGAACCTATGAGACTTCATGAATACGAGGCATTAGACATTTTCGAACAGAACCGCATACCTGTCCCCCGTCGTGCCGTGGCGACTTCCATGCACGAGGCCCTTCAGGTGGCCGGGGAGATAGGGTACCCGGTGGTTCTCAAAGCCCAGGTTTTGGTGGGGGGCAGGGGGCTGGCAGGGGGCATCAAGGTAGCGTCCACCGCCGACGAGCTGAAAGACCTGGCCGAGGCCTTGCTCAGCTCTGAGATCAAGGGTCTTCCCGTGAGAAAGATATTGGTCTGTGAGAAGGTGGAGATCGCACAGGAGTTTTACCTCGGCTTTACCATCGACAGTTACTCGGGAAAACCTGTGATCGTCGTGAGCACTGAGGGTGGGGTCCTCATCGAGGAGACAGCCAGAAGTGCCCCCGAGAAGATTGCCGCGATCCACATCGAGCCCACGTTCGGCTACTATCCGTATCTGTCCCGCTCCCTCCTGCGCCGGCTCGGACTGAACCAGCAGCTCATCACGCCATGGAGCGATGTGATCGGCCAGCTCTATAACGTGGCGCTGCGCTATGAGGCGCTTATCGCTGAGATCAACCCCCTTGTCGTCCTCCCCAACGGTGGACTTATGGCCGTCGACGCGGTACTGGAGGTGGATGATTCGGCCCTCTCCAGGGTCCGTCTGCCCCTCCCCGACCGGATCGACCGGATCGAAAATCCCATCGAGCGCCGGGGCAGGGAGATAGGGGTCTCTTATGTGGACCTGGACGGTGACATAGGCCTGATCTCATCGGGCGCGGGTCTCGGTATGGCCTCCATGGACATCATCGGTCAGAGAATGAAGCCGGCCAACTTCCTGGAAACGGGCGGGGGCATCACGGCTGATCTCCTCTATAAATGTATGGAGCTGGTCATGATGAAGCCCGATCTAAGGGCCATCTTTATAAATGTCTATGGCGGCATCAATCCCATTCATGAAGGTGCCAAAGGGGTGGTTCGCTATATCCACGAACATAAGGTCAAGATACCGATCGTGGCGAAGGCCTTGGGCAATCGGCAGGAGGAGACCTGGGAGATATTCCGCTCCGGCGGTGTCCATGTTGTGACGGAAGCAGCCACGGAGAAGGCAATTGACAGGTTATACGAGCTGGTAGGAGCGTAAAGATAAGGAAGGTTGAAGGATGAGCATATTCATTGATGATTCCACCCGTGTGATAGTACAGGGCATAACAGGTCGTATCGGCAGCGCCCAGACCCACTGGATGCTGGAATACGGAACAAAGGTGGTGGGCGGCGTTACCCCGGGCAAGGGAGGAACGAGCGTAGAAGGCGTGCCGGTTTTTGACAGCGTGGAAGAGGCGGTCCGGGAGACGGGGGCCAATGCATCGGCCTTCTTCGTGCCTGCGGCCTTTGTCCTCGATGCTTTCCTGGAGACTATCGACGCGGGCATCAAGTTTATCGTGGTCGTGCCGGAGCATATCCCCGTCAAGGATGTGGTGAAGATGCGCAGCTATGCCATGGAGAAGAATGTCTTCGCCCTTGGGCCAACGACACCCGGGGTTTTGGTCCCTGGGAAGGGGAAGATCGGCATCATGCCTGCTTCATTGTTTGCCCCCGGCAGGGTCGGGATTATTTCGCGAAGCGGCACCCTTTCCTATGAGTTTGCGGGTATTCTCTCGGAAGCCCATGTGGGACAGAGCGCTGTCGTGGGTATGGGAGCGGATCCGGTCGTTTTGAAGAACCTGGCCGACATCCTCGAGGTCTTTCAGGAGGATGAGGGCACGGATGCCGTTATTATCGTCGGGGAAGTGGGTGGAGAGCAGGAGGAAAAGGCCGCCGGCTTTATCTCGCGAAAGATGAATAAGCCGGTCGCCGCCTATATCGCCGGCCGTTATTCCCCACAGGGGAAACGAATGGGGCACGCGGGCGCCATTATTCGAGGTGCCTCCGGTACGGTCCAGGGCAAACACGAGGCCCTGCGAGCCGCAGGCGTAGAGGTGCTTGATACCCCGATCCACGTTGCGGCCTGGGCGAAAAAGCATAAGTTGCGGTAACAGTTTCTGCTTGTTTATCCGACTGATCGGTCCGATCGGACTCATCAGTCGGATACAATTCGATTGACGTCTTCCGAGTTTTCCCTTCCTAATAGTCCTTCGCGTGATCGCCTTTCCGCCGTCACCCCAGTCATGTTCCTAAGTCTCCATAATCTCCTGGCCGGATCGCCTTTTTCCAGGAAGATGCTATCCTTGAGGCTCGCCAGGCACCAGGTATGCCTGCGGGACTGAGGAACTTTGGAGGTGGCGACGCTTTCAGCGTCCCTGGACCTTATCTGCAAGCCCTCCCTGAATCGAGAAAAAAAGGGGCGTGATTGGAGGTGAAGAAGGGCGGCTGGTGGCGAAGGATGGCCGCGATAGTCGGGTGGCGTCTGAATACCTTATCCAGGAATCGTCTGACCTCCAGCCTGTTCCACCCCTCGGGGTGCACGAAATCCGCATACAAGGGGCAGTCGCCTTCATAGAAGCCGTCAGTGGCGAGGGTCGCTGCCTCGGGGCTGTTGACGGGGAGGTTGAAGACGGCCAGATTCAGAAAGTCTATGGATGGACTGTGGGACACGGTAAACGCGAGGGTCCTTTCAGCCTCTCGACGGGTCTCCGGCGGGGTACCAAAGAGCAGATAGACGTAGGTGCCGATACCTGCTCCGTGGATGGCCGCGAGGGCGCGGGCCGACATTTCCACCGTCGTCCCTTTTTCCAGGTAGTTGAGAACCTTCTGATCCCCTGATTCAATACCCAGTTTGAGCATCGTGCACCCGGACTGTCTCAAGGCGCGGCAGAAGGCAGGGTCTGTCAATTCCGGCGTCGTGCGCACAAAACCGTACCATGGAGCACCGGGGGGGTGCTCGATGAGGGCCTTCAGCATGGCCGGGCTGACGGCATTGTCGACAAGGTGTATGAGTGAGGGTCTCATGGTTACGCTCAGGGTCGCGAGTTGGTGAATGGCTTTCGAAAGGGGAATTGGTCTGTAGGGATTGCCCTCGGACCTTTCGGGGCAGAAGGAGCAGTGGGCCCAGTAGCAGCCGGAGGCCGTGGCATAGGGCAGAACCAGGCCGGGCGAAAGGTAATCGTTCCGCTGAAAGCCGTCGTAGACAGGGGCGTAGGATTCCCTGGGTACGTCGGAGACCCCTAGAAGCTCCAGGAGAGGGCCCTCGCCGGGTCCGGAAATGAACCGGTCGATCAGGCCGGAAAAGGGATGGGGGCATTCTCCATTGCGCATCCACGAGGTGATAAGACCCCCACCCATGATTATGCCGGCTTCAGGGAAATGGCGCCGGACAAATCCTGCTATCGCAAAGCCCGTCAAGGCCTGACTTAAATAGTTGACGGAGATGCCCACCAAAGCGGGGCGGTAAGCCTCCATCTTGATACGCAAGCACTGCTCCATATAGTCATGGAAGGGGTTGAGCTCAGGCCGTTCGGCACTGGAGAGGAGATCGTGGCTCCGAACAGGTGTGAGGCGCGGATCGTGGTAGTCACAGAGGCCGGGTGAGCCGGTCAGATCCGGGACGGCAGTCTGGAGCAGGTGGTTTACGTCACCTACGGCTCGTCGATACCTATCTATATTGGTGTAGAGTGATGGGGATCTCAGGTTCTTGAGGTGAGCGGGCAGGCTGCGGCAGGCCCGCCGGGTCCACGTATCCTGAGCGATAGAGGGGCGCTGGAGAAGAAAAAGCATGCCTTCAAGGTTTGCGTCGATAAGGGAATGCTCTATCCCATGGGCCCCAAGGGCACCGGCCAGTTTGGCAATGCCCGCCGGAGGTTCCGATGGTTTGGCGACCGGAGGGTGGATAAGCAGGATGGTCTTGCTCAGCATCTTCTTCACGATCTCCTCAGCGACACCGGTTACTGCCACTGCAACGCACCTCAAACCCCTTTTCTTGGATGTACGGCGAGATCGCCTTTCGGGCGGCCTCTATGTCTTTGATCGTGATCATGCGGCATGCCTCCCGCTCATCAATGGGCGTTCTTGTCGTCCATAGTCTTTACGGGCCTCGGCCAGCCCACAGTATACCAGACTCGATTAGGGCCGGTTGCCTCTTTTCTCGGCGAATATTTACCGTTTCCAGAGGATTCTATTATAATGGAAAAAATGGTTGTTGGAGATATCCTATCACCATAGAGAGTGGCATGGCTGATGGACACCGAATTGATTGTAGGCGATGCATCTTCTTCTACATCACCTGGGACAGGAGATTCCCCTATGGTTGCAAGGCAATGGGTTTCAAAAGCCCTTTGATGCCCTCCATGGAGGTGAGGCAGGCCTCCGGGGTGGGATGCCTTCGGTTCGAGCCTAAGAAGGGCAACGAAAAAGGCCCGTAGAATGCAGTGCCTTTGGTGATCATAGGGAAAGGAGGTCATGAGCATGCCGAGAACAAAAATCCTTGTCATTGATGACGACGAAGGCGTATGCGAGTTTGTCAAACTGACCCTTGAAGAAACCAGAAAATTCAACGTTGTGGGGACCACGAGCGCCCCGAAAGGGTTGAGACTGGCCGAGCTGCATCGACCGAACCTGGTCTTGCTCGACATTATGATGCCCGGGATGAGCGGGGCAGTGGCGGCGCCGGTCATGCCCCACGAACTGATTGCGCAAATGGAGTCTCTTCTTGCCGTGATTACCAGACAAAAGGCTTTCGTGACGTCACTTGAGGGGAGATGATAAGGCGGGCAGGCGTTTCCGGTTCACGGACCACGGGAATACCTAAGAAGCATCACGTCACTACTGACCGAATAACCTTCTTACACCTTTACCCAGTCCCTCGATACCTTTTCCTGCCCCCCGGACCGCCCGGGTCCCCTGTTCAATAACGGTCTCGCCCGCGCCGACTGCCGATAGCCCCAGAGCCTTGGACAAGGCAACGGCAAAGCGCTTCGTCATATCTTCCCGGAGACTGAAGCTCGGGTTGTCAATAGGTCCGGATACCAGGAAATCGATCTGAATCTCGTTATTTCGGGTTTTTAGAGAATTGAGCAATAGGGATCTGGGGATACCCATGAACTGCTCGCGAATGCCCCTTGGGGGAGCCAATTCCAGATGACGAATCGTGGCCCTGACAGGCGTGTTCATGGAACGGTTGTGAACCTTCACGTGCGCTTGAACGTCTACGGTGCCCCCTACCACCAGGGCGTCACCCTGTTTTTCCAAGTAAGGCTTCAGGGCTGTCACGTCGAGGGAATGGAGAGCGAGCTGGGAGTCCGTCTCCAGGGTGCCGAAGGCAGCTGTACCCGACCATCGTAGGCTGGCCATGTTTTGCCTCCCCGGTATATGGCCGGAGAGATTAAAGGAAGACGGGGTATTGTCGAAGGGTAGGGGGATCCGGTCGATGGACAGGGCGACGTCGACAAGGCTGATCTCGGGCGCTGCTTTTCGACCTGGCGAATCTTCGATAACAAACTCCCCTTTCTCGAGGGTAATGCCCTCTATCAGAGCCACCGGTACGGTCGGTGGGGCATGTTTTGGACGGCCGCCCCTCGCCGTCCCAGGAACGGCTTCGGTTATCTGTCGTTTTTGATCCGAGGAATATCGGTAATAGCCATGGACGATGCGAACAGCCTTGATGGATATCGGAAGGGAGCCTGTCGATTCCACCTCCAACGAAAGCTTTTCGATATGGAGATGAGGCTTCCTGGATCCATACTGCAAGGCATTCAGTCCCTCAGCGGCACAGACGAGTCGAAGGGCGCCCGTTTTTGGATTCACCATGCCCGAAGAAGAGATGCGGCCCGAAAGAACCTTGCCGCTTAACTGGCCGGAGACATGGAGAGTCGACTGCTTGTCCTCCAGGGGGTAACTGAAGCCATCGATGGATAATTGCACGTTAAAGACCTGAAGCTGGGCGGGAGCACCGCTCCGCTCGTCGTTCAGATTGAGTATGCCGTTCTTTATCTCCAGGGAACGTACGGAAAGGAGGGGTGTTCCACGCAGTTCGCCCAATGTCCCTTGGGGGAATGGCGTGGCAATATGATTATCTTTGGTGATCGTCAGCGCCAGGGAAGGTTCTTCGATGGTGATTCGGGAAAAGGTGTAACCTTTTCTAAAAAAGGTGGCAATACTCGGCCTGAAGGCGATGAGCTTGGCCTGCGCTACTTCGCGCCCACGGTCAAGAATCTTGACTTCATGGCCTTTAACTGTCCCCCATCCGAAGGAGATTCTCTCAACCCTTAGGCGGTCGGAGACTTTTTCCAGACCGGCCTTTACGATTCGTCCGGAGAGGGCCGTGCCTATGACGAACGCGGCAAGGACAAAAGAAATGGTGGCGCCCAAAGCAATCGGGCGTACCCCGCTCACCCGCTTCATGTCGATAGATTACGGCAGTACCCGTCGGGAGGCAAGCCCTTTAGGTGGCATAATGGGGTCTATTTGCCCATGCGTATGTACTTTTTGACGATGCCCTTCGTACGTTTTGAATGATTGCGCATCAGACGTTCAACCTTCTTGCCGTTACCGGTACTGATCGCTTCGACGATCTGTTCGTGCACCCGTACGGCCCGCTCGGGCTTTCGCCGGAACCGAAGCACAAAGGCACGATAGCGATGCATATGATCGCGAATGTCGCTGAATAGACGATAGAGCCTCTGGTCTTTCGAGGCCAAATAAATGGAGTCGTGAAACCGGTTGTCTGACTCAATGAACGCTTCGACATCCATGTTCTGGAGGGATTCCCTCTCCACCCGAACGATGTCCTGCAGGGCCTTGATCTCTTCTGCCGTAGCCCTTTGGGCGGCCAAGAACCCGGCATAGCAGTCCAGGACTGCTCGCACCTCGAAAAGATCCTCTGCATCGTTCTCATGCAGACCTTTTACTGCATAGCCGACCTTCGGACGCCTCTCGAGAAATCCCTCTTTTTCCAGCTTCTGAAATGCCTCGCGAACTGGTGTTCGGCTTGTCTGCATGCGGTCAGCTAGCTCTTCCTCGACGAGCCTGGTGTTTGATTCGATTTCGCCCTTGATAATGGCCGTTTTGAGGCTGTTGTAAACCCGCTCCTGAAGAGAATTGCCCTTCTTGCTTCCCACTGGCTTCATCTTTTCCCTCCCAAAAAACGCTGCTCTCTCGGTCTCGGATCCGCTCCCCGTGATGGAGGTGGTATCCACGCTATTCTGTATACAATTTGCCACAGGATAAGTCAATCGCAAAGTGAATTGGTGTCTGACTTTTGCGTATTATGCCGTACGATATGGTAGAGGGATGCCTCGGTCATTGATTCGGTTCATCGTTTGTGTGGCGCCCACTTTGGGGTTGAGAAACTTTATCAGGTCCGACCTTCAGAATCTACCGGTAGAATACGGGCCGCAGCGTCAAAACCGCTCTTGACACAGTCCCCAATCCCGATGCCACGGTAGCTGCATCCGATGAGATGGAGGCCGGGATGTCGGCCAAGCTGGCCCTCGATTTGAGTGAGGCGGTCCAGGTGACCGACCGTGTATTTGGGCATGCTCTTCTTCCATCGGTAGATCTTGCGGAACCGGGGCTCTGCCGAGATCCCGGCAATCTCGTTCAGCTCGCCACAAACGATGTGGGCCAATTCATCGTCCGCCAGATCGACCAATTCCTCGTGATGTCCGCCCCCCACGAAGGATCGCACCAAAACGGTGTCGGAGGGAGCGCGACAAGACCATTTGACCGAACTCCAGGTGGTTGCATTGATCCGGCGACCCTCAACCCTGGGGACGATAAAACCGAAACCGGGAAGCCTGCCGATCTCGCTTCGAGAAAACCCCAGGGATATGGTGGCGGTGGATGACCATTCGATTGAGGAAAGCATTGTCGCAAGGGCCGGGTCAAGGTCAGAGATGATTTCCTGGGACACGAACGAGGGGGTTGCGAGAACAACCTCGTCGAACGACGCCTCTCCATGGTCCATGGCAAGCGAATAGCCGTGGGCTCTTTTTGTGACCCTCTTGATGGGGGTGGAGGTTTTCACGGCGTCCGGCCCGACAATGCGCACCGCGGCCTCGATCAACTCTCCCATCCCTTCCCGGAGGGACATGAAATAGGTCATCTTCTTGCCCGATGAGGGCGCCGAATTGGCCCTCTTCATGGCCCTCATCATGCCCAGTATCAGACTTCCGTGGGTGCGCTCCATCTCGATGAATCGTGGGAATGTTGCCCGAACGCTCATGTTGTCGGGATTTGAGGTATGAATCCCTGCGACGAGAGGCTCGGCAATCTTTTCCAAACACTCCCTCCCGAGGCGGCGGGTCACGAACTGGGCCAGGCTTTCATCGGCCTGGTCACCCCTTGGCGGCACGAACAGCTCAAGCCCCATGCGAACCTTACCGGGAAGCGAAATGAGACGGGAACGGAGAAGGGGTGTGAACATGGTAGGAACCATGAGCATAACCCCTTCGGGGAGAGGATGCAGCCGACGGCGTGAGTAGATGTAGGTACCTTTGAACTCATCATTGGAAGGCAGAAGAGAAGGCCTGAGGCCCACCTTATCGATCAGCTCCAGCGTCCAGTACTTCTCCGGCAGAAAGCTGTCAGGCCCCGCCTCTACAACAAAATCGCCGAACCTTTCGGTCATCAGTTTCCCGCCGGGCCTGGCTTCTTTATCAAATACGGTGAAATCGATTCCCTTTTCTTTGAGTGAGACCGCACAGGCGAAGGCGGAGACGCCACCACCGACTATGGCTACCTTTTTCAATGGATCTCCCTCGAGGAAGATAAAGAAGAGAGAATGCTGGATAAGGCGTCTGCCCAGATGGAATCGGCGTTGGGGCAGGGGAGCCTCTGGTGACCCAGACCCAGGCCCTCCGCGTATCTCTTGTGGACGATATCGATGTCGTATAATGTCTCCAAATTCTCGATGAGAAAGCCGATCGGTATCTGAACCACATTGGTTGTCCCTCGATCCGCAAGGGAGCTAAGGAGCTGCTCGACCGTGGGGCCGAACCATTCTTCGACGGCTCGCTGGGGCTTGCTCTGCCAGGCCAGGGCATAGGAGGAAACATCAGCCCTGTCTGCAACCAGGCCTACGGCTTCTTCCACCTGTGAACGGTAGAGACTGTTTTCAGGCGCGGCCGGCATGCTATGGGCTGAGAAGAGAGGGAAAGCCTTACGGGAACACTGGAGAGAACTTCGCACCTCCTTGGCCCACCACTCGATGAAAGGTGGCTGGGAATACCAACTATGGACGAACCTCGTCACCGGGGTGTAATGGCTTGACAGACTCGAGAGGGCCTCCTCTGCGGCCTTCAGGAGGGTGCCGGTCGTTCTCGTCGTGTAAAAGGGTGACAGTACAAAAAAAAGGATTTCTGCGACCCGTGAGCCTTTGCACTCCAGAACGGCCTCAGCGATGGTGGGATGGGCATACAGAAATGCCGCTTTAACCGGGCTCTCCCCCATCGTGTTCATGCGGGAGGTGACGTGCTGTGCCAGCTCCTCGGTGATGGCAGGAAGCGGCGAAAAGCCACCGATAGCCTCATACCGCCTGGCTGCATCTGCCAGAAAGGCGGGGGTAGGCGTCCTCCCCGTCAGATTCTTCAGAAAAAAGGGGATTTCAGTATCGGACCGGGGCCCACCGAGACTCAGAAGCAGAATCATCCTTCGGGACATCGATCAGGTCTCTCCCAGTTCCAAACGGCTCTGGTGAACCAGATCTATGAGAAAGGCGACGCTGTCAAGGGGGGTTGAGGGCAGAATCCCGTGGCCCAAATTGAATACGTGACCTCTGCGAGTCCCAACCCTTGACAGCACATCCCGTACCCGCCCTGCGAGATACTGGTGGGGCCCGAACAGGGCCAGAGGATCCAG
Source organism: Deltaproteobacteria bacterium UBA2221 (assembly GCA_002328485.1). Classification (GTDB taxonomy): domain Bacteria; phylum Desulfobacterota; class Syntrophorhabdia; order Syntrophorhabdales; family WCHB1-27; genus WCHB1-27. The sequence goes on along the minus strand of DCUF01000036.1, from coordinate 8,233 downwards.
ATTTCCCTGGATTGCAGGCCTGAATTGAGCCAGACTCCAGGATTCATCCAGCGGCAATCGCCAGTCGACCCCCAGCACATCGCACCCCGTCCTATCCATAAGCCTGATAAGGTGGGACGAGCCGACCGCAAAGAGGATGCGGGGAACCGATGCGTCAAGGGTGTCAAAAAGCCGAACCATATGGGGGAGGACAAACTCTTTGTAATCTACCGCAGAAAGTGTTCCGGCCCATGTGTCGAAAACCTGAACCGCCTGTGCCCCATGGGCAATCTGTGCGTTAAGGTAGGCAATAACCATGTCCGTCAGTTTTTCGAGAAGAAGCTGAAAAATGACCGGCTCCCTGTACATCAAGGACTTGAGACGAAGCTGATTTCCACCGGCATCCGGGTCGATCATATAACTTGCCAGGGTAAAAGGGGCACCCGAAAACCCGATGAGGGGAACTTTCCCTCTTAGGTCACGACGTGCGAGGGCGATTGCCTCCAGAAGGTATGGCATATGCTCCTCAGGGCTGAATGACTGTAACTGGTGTATGTCATCTGCCGTCCTGAGAGGGGGATTGACGGCCGGTTTCTTCCCCTCGGCAAAACTGACCTCTAACCCCATCCCTTCAAGGGGCAGCAGAATGTCCGAGAAGATGATCGCCGCGTCAAGCTCGAAGCGGCGCAAGGGCTGGATGGTTACCTCTACAGCCAGCTCCGGCGTCTTGCAGAGGGTCATAAAGGTATGATGGCTTCTGAGCGAACGGTACTCGGGAAGGTAGCGCCCTGCCTGACGCATGATCCAGACGGGGGTAGCGTCAGTCGCTTGCTTTCTACACGCCCTGAGGAATCGGTCCGATCGTGACATAACTCTCCGCAAAAAATAGATGAGGCTGCCCCTTAGTATAGCCGAAAGGCGGAACGAGCGGTAGCCCCCTTTGGAGCTGGCGGGAAGATGATGAGCGCAAGGGCTTCAACGGTGCTTGTTGTATCGACGGGAGCTCGATGTACGACTAAAGTCCTACTTGACTATTGATAATAGCCATCGTAACATCCGACCAAGAAGAGTCTAAGCAACCTGCAGCCCGAGAGCAACAAAAGATGAAGCATTAAAAACATATCAGGAGGTCATTATGAAATGGGTTTGTGCAGTAATGCTGGGTTTCATCCTCATATTGCCCGCATCAGGAGCATTTGCCTCGTCGCAGCCGGTCGGTGGGGTGGCAACCGCTCTCCCCTGCCAGATAGAGTTGTCCGCTGGCTATTTTTATTCAAAGGACAAGTGGGAATTTGATCACTTCGACGCAGAGCCTAAAATCGAGACGAACATCTACTACGGGCAGATAGGCTACGGCTTGGCCCCGGGGTGGGATATCTATCTCCGGGCCGGAGGGATGGACGCTAAGGGAAAAGGCGAATTGGGTATCGATTCCGATACTAAGTTTTTCGCCAGTGCCGGCTTTCATGGGCGGCTTTTCCAATACGCGCCCTGGAACCTTTCATTTGGTCCAATAGGCAATTTTGCCTATTATGAGAACTTGTCAGATCGACGTAACATCGGAGGCACGTATCAGAAGCTCGAACTGAAAGACCACTACTCCGCAGACATAGGGTTCGGATTCCAGTGGCAGCCGACTCCATGGATGACCTTATTCGGCGGTCCTTTCTACCATTGGGACACGGCCAAACTCGAATATACTTCAGGTAACCTATCAGGGGATGAGGATGTAAATACCAAGAATTCGTTCGGTCCCCGTTTTGGTGTAAATTTCAATCTGAGCAAGAATGTCTGGCTGCAGCTCGAAGGCCAGTCCCGCTCGTATGTGTCGGGCGGCGCCAGCATAGGCATCAATTTTTAGCACTTTCTCGGGGCACCCTACCTTACGAAGGCGGGGTGCCTTTTTCTGTCGATCCATTCAGAAAGAATACCCCTCGTGGTGATCTGTCCGCCCAAATCGGGATTGTCGCACTTCCTCCTCGTTGACAAGTCAGTATGTCTTTGATAGAAGTTAGAAACCATTTGGAAAACGTTCCAGCGTTAGCTTTTGCCGAGCACTCCGCATCCAAAGAAAGTGACATGGCCCAAGCACATCGAAGGATAAAGGCGGCAACGTTTCATAGAAGGGTTGACCGGGCCGTGCGCGCGTTCTTGCTTCTTGTCTTTCTTGTGGTCCTCATGTGGCCATTCGGCATTTCAGTCTACGGTCAGTCCAAAAGCACTTTAGAAGGGGAAACCGTTCTCGTCCTGCACTCCCACGAAGCAACCGCTTCTGTTTTCTTGCGAACGGACAAGGGGCTGATAGAGACCCTTAGCGCAGCCGGAATATCCACCTTGAACATGCATATTGTGTCCCTGGATCTCAGGCGGAACCCGGGCTCCAGGCACAGAGAGATGATGGCCGAGCAGATGCGTGCCCAATACGGCAATCGCCGACCGGGAATGATCATTACGATGTACCCGGAGGCGGTGGAATTCGTGGTCAAGGATTGCGCCGATATCTTTCGTGGTGTCCCCATCCTTGCACTGTACCTTCCTCGTCACTTCAGGGCATCGCCCGCTGATAGCCTCTTCATCGCGCATTTCCCCAGGGTTGATATATTCGGTACCCTGGAGATCGCACTGAAACTGGTTCCCGGTGTGAAACAGGTCTATGTTGTGACAGGGGCACACGAAGTCGACCGAAGAACAGAGGATCAGGCCAAACAAATCGCGAAGAAATGGGAAGGCCGCATTCAATTTATCTACCTGAGCGACTTGCCCTTCGAAGAGATGGTTACTGCCGTTTCGAAAGTGCCCCAGGGCTCTATCATCCTTGGGATGGCCTATACTCGAGACGTTACCGGCAGAAACTTCACGGCCCCAGAGATGACCCAACGAATTAGCCAGATCTCACCCGTTCCTATTTTCGAGGTCCTGGATTCGACCTGCGGACATGGCATTGTGGGGGGCAGTCTTATCGACTTTGAACTTACGGGCAAGAAAGCCGGTCAACTGGCAGCCCGCATTCTTGGTCACACAGGAGTCCCAGACGACATTCCGACCTTCCTTGACGTGCCTTCTGTTGCCAAGTTCGACTGGCAGCAGCTCAAGCGGTGGGGCCTCGATGAATCCGTACTGCCCGCAAACGCCATTGTACTCAACAGACCGTCCCCCTCCTTCTGGACAGCGTATAAAAAGATTATTGTCCTCAGTGTCGTATTCTTCATCGCACAAACTCTGCTGATCATCGCGCTCCTCATGCAAAGAAACCGGACGAAGACGGTAGAAAAGTCTTTGCGTGAGAAAAATGAGGAGTTGGACCGCTTCTTCTCTGTAACTCCTGATCTCCTCTGTATAGCCAACGAAAATGGATACTTCATACGCCTGAACGCTGCCTGGGAAAGGACGTTGGGCTACAGCGTCGGTGATCTGATGGAGAAACCATTTATCGACTTTGTTCATCCCGATGACAAAGACAGCACGAGGGAGGTCACGAGGAGCCTCACCTCCGGGCAAGTGGGCCGGGGTTTTCTCAATCGTTACCGATGTGCCGACGGCACCTATCGATGGATGGAATGGGATAGCGTACCGGTCGGGGGTCTCCGGTATGCCGCAGCGCGGGACGTGACCGAGCGCAAGCTTCACGAAGCGGAGCAGGAGGGCCGTCTCCGTTTCGAGCAATTGCTTTCGGACACCTCGGCCAGACTGACCTCGGCCCCCTTTGATCGCATTGATTACGAGATCGAGCGGGTCCTCGAAACAGTGCTCCAGATTTTGCAGGTAGACCGCTGTGGGCTGCTACGATCCTTCCGTAACAAACCTGTATTTCGAATCACCCATGCCGCCCGTGCGGAAGGCTTACCTGAATTACCGCTACGTAAGGAGCTTCCCGCTTCCCTGTTCCCTTACGCTTACAGCACGCTGGTTGGGAGAAATAGGATATATGGCTTTGCAACGGTCGATGAGCTGCCGGAAGAAGGGAGCCCAGATAAACAGATGTTGAGACAATGGGGGGTGCGATCGGCAGCTATCATACCCATTGTGTTGGGCGACTCGTCCGACCACTTTATGGCCGTTACGCGGGAGCGCAGTGAGGGTGCATGGTCTGAGGAGCATCTGTCCCGCCTGCGCCTGCTCGGCGAGATTCTGGTCACAGCCATTGAGCGCGCTCGCGCCGACAAGGAATTGAGGGAAGGTGAGGCAATGTTGCGGTCGATTATATCGGCTTCCCCTGTCGGAATTTGCTTCACGAGGAGCGACAGGGCGATTCAATGGGTAAATGATGCCGTTTCACACATCTCGTGGTATACCCCGGATGAACTCATAGGTCAGTCCACGCGCGTCTTGTATCAAACCGACGAAGAGTTTAGTCGGGTGGGGGAGGCACTGTACGGTTGTCCCGAGGGGAGTACGGCACTGAATGCGAAGTGGGTACGCCAGGACGGGCAGGTTCGGGACGTCGAGATTCGGTCGGCATGGATAACCCCAGGAGATATATCCGGGGGAGTTGTTTTGGTAGCCCAGGACATTACCGATCGGCTGCAGGCAGAAGCAGCGGCGGGAGAGGCACAGTCTCAGGTAACTGCACTTCTTGAGAGCACCGAAGATATGGTCTGGTCTGTTGATCCTGAGCGGTTTGGTCTGGTCACCTTCAACTCGGCGCTAAGGGAATATTTCCTCAAAGGGACTGGGCTATCAATCACCTTGGGCATGAGTCCTGACGACCTGGTTGGAGGGGCATTCACCAGGGAAGTAGCTGCCAGGTGGCGTGGGTTCTATCAACGGGCACTGCGAGACGGCTCCTTCACTGAAGAATACCTGGTCAGCGCAGCGCCCAGAATCCTTCTCCTTTCCTTCACCCTGCTCAAACGGAACGGCGTCGTCTTTGGCATATCCGTGTTCGGCAAGGATATAACCGACCGAAAACGTATGGAACAGAGTATAAAGATAGCCGCGGAGGAATGGCGGTCAACCTTCGATGCCGTCAGCGATGTGATCGTTATGCTGGACAGGGAACGTAAGATTGTTCGAATGAACCGAGCAGCCATCTCTTTCTTTTCGTCTCCCGCCGACGAAATTGTCGGCAGCTCTTGCTGCGCCGCCATGTACGGTGCCCAAACATGCGCGGAGATATGCCCCGTCGATGCGATGCTGAAGACCAAAAGACACGAAGAGGTCGAGCGTTACGATCAAAGAAGGGAAGCTTGGTTCCAGATCTCGGCGGACCCAGTTTTCGACGATAGGGGAGAGATCAGTCGGATCGTGCATAGGGTGAGGGACATCACCGATCGGAAAAAGACGGAAATGGAGACATTCGGTGCCCAGAGAGAAATGCTTCGGCTTGAGCGCCTTCTGCTTATGGGTGAACTTTCCGCCTCCCTTGCCCATGAGCTCAACCAGCCTCTAACAGCCATCCTCAGTAACGCAAGGGCCGCCGCAAGGCTCCTCGACGCAAACAGACTAACTGCCGAAGAGCTGGGGGCAATACTTGACGATATTGTTCGCGACGACAAGAGAGCGGGGGACATCATCCGCAGTCTCCGATCCATGCTAAGGAGGGAGGAAACCGAGACAGAAATTGCGACACTCTCCGAGCCGCTCAGGGAAGCCGTCTCCCTTTTCAACAGCGAAGCCATACTGAGAAACATAAGAATAGACGCTGACATCCCGCCGTCCTTACCTTTCAGCAGATTCAACAGGGTGCAGATCCAGCAGGTATTGATAAACCTGATGATGAATGGCGCTGAGTCGATGGAGGACCTGCCGGTCTCGAAAAGGAGGTTAACGATACAAGCTACCGCTGGTGAATATGGAGTGCTTGTATCGGTACACGACTTCGGTAAGGGTATCGATGAAGCCGACATGAAAAGGTTATTCGAACCATTCTATACGACAAAGGCCTCGGGACTGGGAATGGGCTTGCCCTTGAGCCGATCAATCGTTGAATCCCATGGCGGGCACATATGGGCAACAAATCATGAAGATGGCGGTGCCGTTTTCTTTTTTGACCTGCCGGTTCATGAAAGCAGTAATCGATGATCAGTGGACGGTAATCAGTGAAGGGGACAGAACTAAAGAGTGATCAATTTTTCAAGTTTTTATAGCCCTTCCGAAGGAAGAGATGTATTCTGTAACTGGCTCATGACTGATCACTGATAATCATGAACGACCAGCCTACCATTTTCATCGTCGACGACGATGCTTCTGTCCGAACAGGCCTATCGAGGCTATCGAGCGCGTTGGGGTTCCAGGTCGAGACATACTGCTCGGCTGAGGACTTCCTGGCGAGAGAACGGTACGAAGGCCCGGGCTGCCTGGTTCTTGATGTCCGAATGCCGGGCCTAACGGGTATGGATTTGCAGGAAGAACTTGCGAAGGCTGGTTCCTCCCTGCCTATTGTCTTTATAACGGGACACGGTAGCATCCCCATGGGCATTAGGGCAATGAAGATGGGGGCAGTGGATTTCCTCCAGAAACCTTTCGACGACAACGAACTCCTTGAGGCGATATCAAGCGCTGTCGAGAAACACCATGAGATTCTCAACAAACAGGCAGAGAAAAGGGATGCACGGCGACGTTTAGATCTGCTTTCCCCTCGGGAGTATCAGATTTTCCGTCATATTATTACGGGTATGCTCAACAAACAGATTGGCCACTGTCTGAATATTGCGGAAAAAACCGTCAAGGTCCATAGGGGTCGCGTTATGGAAAAACTGGGAGCCAGCTCGGTCGCCGATTTGGTGCGCCTGGCCGAAAAGGCGGGCGTAGAACAACGGAGCAATGAGTGCATTTCTCTTCATCCCGATCAATAGGACCAAGGTCCAATAGACAGGTTTCCCCGCCCACAAGTAAAATTTGTGAACATCTCCGGATGTCCACAGACCCGGTAACCTATCGAGGGCAGGAGACCGGTAAGAAGTGATCACCAAATAAACAGACTGCGAGGATGACGATGGAAAGGAAGCCGGCAAAGATAGTCGTGATGATGGGGTTGATTCTGATGGTACTGGTTTTTGTCGGCACGGCGATTGCCCAGGACAAACCCTCCGACAATATGCAGATAATCATGGAAAAAATGAAAGCGGACAAGAAGCTCCTTGTCGCCGAGAACATGCAACTTTCGGAGGCTGAGGCAAAAGCCTTCTGGCCGGTTTACGAGAAGTACCAGGACGAACTCTTCCTCATCCGCACCCGCACGGCAAAGCTCATTACTGACTATGCCGCAGCGTATGACAAGATGTCTAACGCCACGGCAAAGAAACTGCTCGATGAGTCCAGGAAAATTGAGGCGCTCCGTCTGAAGCTTGGTGACGATTATCTCCCTAAGTTCCGGAAGGTTTTGCCTGACACAAAGGTCGCACGATATTATCAGATCGAGAATAAGCTTAACGCCATCGTGTATTACGAACTTGCCTCGGCCATACCGCTCGTGAAGAACGAAAAACAATAAGTGCGAAAGGGGAGGATAGGACTATGAAACGTATCCATTTCATCACCGTTTTGTTGGCGGCCCTGTTCTTCACCATCACCCTTGCCGCTCCTCACCGTGCGCCTGCAGCTTCCGGCGCCGAGATCAGCCGTGACGCCCAGCAAGCCCTCCAGAAGCTGTACAACACGTCAAGCGGAGCCAGGGCAATCGGTGAAAAAGCCGTTTCCGTCCTTGTCTTTCCGGGCATCGTCAAGGGAGGGTTCATTGTTGGCGGTCTTTATGGCGAGGGCGCTCTCATAAAGAATGGTTATACGGTGGCCTACTATAATACGGTGGCGGCCTCGTATGGTCTTCAAGCCGGTCTCCAGAAATATGGCTACGCGCTGTTTTTTATGACGGATGGCGCAGACGGATATCTCAACAGAAGCGACGGATGGGAGCTTGGTATCGGTCCGAATATTACCGTCATCGATGTGGGAGCAGCCAAGAACCTATCGACCACGACGATGAAATCCGATATCTACGCCTTCTTTTTTGACCAGAAGGGGCTCATGGGAGGGCTTGGAATTCAGGGTACCAAGGTGACAAAGATCTCAAAGTAAAAGGTGACAATCGTCATTGCCTTAAGCTTTGGTCCCAAAACTATCCACCTCTCAGGCTGATCCTCTTGGCCTGATCATCGCGGGGAAAATGTTTGGACGTACAGTAATGTGGTTCCCCTCTCCCTCCTCATTCCCACCTTCACTCCACACTCCTTACTCCCAATACGACCAAGGTCCAATAGACGACCCCTCCCTTGACTGTTGTAACGTTAAATAAGGCGTCACCACGAACCACATCCAC